>CAZIOR010000001.1:0-27805 GCA_964540925.1 uncultured Gammaproteobacteria bacterium
AAATAGTATATTTTGATACACTTATGGCGCTTTCAAAAAGAATTGGCATCGATCTTGGTACCGCAAACACTCTTGTTTATTTAGCAGGAGAGGGTATTGTTTTAAACGAACCTACAGTTGTTGCTGTAACTGCTGAAGAGAATAGAGTAGTAGCTGTTGGTAAAGAAGCAAAAGAAATGCTAGGCAGAACCCCTGGAAATATTGTAGCTCAAAGGCCATTAAGAGATGGAGTTATCGCAGATTACACAATTACTGAGGCAATGCTGACATATTTTATTGATAAAGCCGCAGGTAAATCACGTTTTTTTAAACCTGAGGTCATGGTTTGTATTCCTTCAGGCGTAACCCAAGTAGAAAGAAGAGCAGTGTTAGATGCAACTATGGCAGCAGGAGCTAAAGTAGCGTATTTAATAGAAGAGCCTTTAGCTGCTGCAATTGGAGCAAAAGTGCCTATTGCTCAGCCCGCTGGACATATGGTTGTTGATATCGGTGGAGGTTCAACTGAAGCTGCGGTTATCTCTTTGGGTGGAGTAGTAGTTCATAATAGTGTTAGAGTTGGGGGAAATAAGATTGATGAGGCAATTGCTAGCTATGTTAAGAAGAAATTTAACCTTCTTATTGGCGAGCGTACCGCGGAAGAAATTAAGATTGAAATGGGAAATGCGCTTTTGGATGAAAAAAAGGTTTCTGAGCAAAAACATATGGAAATAAGAGGAAGAGATGCGATTAACGGTTTGCCTAGAACCATTACTCTTCATGAGGGACAAGTAAATGAGGCTATTACTCCCACATTGATGGATATAATTTCAGCAGTTAAAGGCGTTATGGAGCAGACTCCGCCTGAGCTTGCAAGCGATATTATAGATAAAGGCGTCGTTATGAGTGGGGGAACATCACTTCTAAGCAACTTCGATAAGCTAATGACCAAGGTAACAGGTGTCCCTTGTCATGTAGCTGAAGATTCACTTTTATGTGTTGTTAGGGGAACTGGTGTAGCATTAGAGAATATAGAACTATATAAGAGGAGCATAGCAAGAAAGTAAAGTCCTATATTTATATAAATTAAAAATTTCTTGTAAAAATTTAATTAAATTTATACAAAATTTTCACAGATAAATTAATATAGTATTTATAATAAAAAATTTGACAAAATAACAGTAAAAATAAGTATTTAAGTTCAAAATATAGTTAAAAAACTGAATAAAAAATTTGAACAAACACCCAAAAATGTAAATAAATAAGGGTTTAATAAATAATCTTATAATAAATGAATAAATTTGAAAAAATAAAATTACTTGGTGTTGAGTTTTCAAATGTCTCAGAAAGTGAAGTCTTAGAGTTTATTAATACAAGCCTAAAAGAAAATAGCAAAAAGTACTACATTGTTACCCCAAATCCCGAAATATTAGTAATTGCTGATAAGAATCCGGAGTATAAAAAGGTATTGAATGAGGCAGAATTAGCCTTGGCGGACGGTATAGGAGTCATAATTGCTACAAGACTCATGGGTAAAAGGTTAAAACAGCGCATTACAGGGGTAGATTTGCTTGAAAGCGTATGTAGGCGGTTTGCAGATCAGCCCGTCATGACAAGCTATTTGGGGGCCGGACATGGAGTAGCAGAGTTGACAGTTGAGCGCTTACAAAAAAAATATACAGGACTTAACGTTTCGTGGTTTTCTCAAGAGTATTCTGATACATTATCGTCAAAAAAGACAGATATTCTTTTTGTTGCTTTTGGTTCTCCTAAGCAAGAGATCTGGATCAATAAAAATTTAGATAAATTAAATGCTAAAGTGGTAATTGGAGTAGGTGGTGCTTTTGATTTTATTTCTGGAAAAGTGCCAAGAGCTCCTAGAATTTTAAGAAGCTTAGGGCTTGAGTGGTTATTTCGATTAATAGTCCAACCCTGGAGAATTAAAAGACAATTATCTCTTGTTAAATATATTTATTTAGTAGTTAAACAAATGCTACGGATTTAGAGTTAGCCGCTTATTTGTTTTTTAAATAAAGTACTCTATTGTCATCACTGCATATTGCTAAGTTCACTGAATTAACAAGTGTTAATTAATTACTTTTATTAAATTAATAAATTTAATTTTTAATGTTTTGTTGCACTGTACGACAAGAGTTGAGGGCGGTAGTTAGAATTTATGCTATAAGATATGTTTAAATGTTCTGTTTAAATTATTTGTTTTGTAAAAATAGCAAAGATTATAAATGGAGGGAGTAGATAACTTATCGAAAATAATAAATCCTGTCAAAATTCGCCCAAAAACATAAAATAATAGATTTATATATATTGATATAGATTGATAGAAAACCCAAGTTTTTTATGTTTTTAAACTTATTCAAAGATCAAAATTGATTCCAATGTGGTTTAATTAACAGACGAAAAAAAGTAGAATAATCATTATTGAAGCTAAATATGTTGATTTCCGAGTATTTACCGATATTTAAAAAATGAAAAATAGCTTCAAATTTTAAATGTTTCACAAAACATTGGATATCCTCAGAGTACAATGATAATTATAGGTTTATTTATTGTTATTGATTATCTGCATACGCGGATAGATTGGTATTTCAATCTAAATTAATCATTTTTATTAATAGCATCTATGGTTAAATATTGCCAATTAGGCTTGATTTAAATCCTATAAAAATGAATTCACACGCTTTTTTCAAACTTAAACCTATTTATCAAAGCTAGATATACTATTTCGAATTATTTTCGAATTAATATTGTCTTTAATTCTAATTGCATATTGTGCCTAAATAGACAATAATTTAATTATGGACTTTAAATACTTACAAGATGATGTTTCCGGTAATTGGATAGTCTCTGCGCCAAGAAGAGCAAAAAGACCAAGTGCAACAGGTGGAACAGAAGATTTTTGTCCTTTTTGTTATGGCAGTGAAAAGAAAAATGATGAGTTATATAGGATACCTCAAAATAGCGATTGGAAAGTTAGGGTAATTAAAAATGCTTTTCCATTTGCGTCAATTCATGAGGTAATTGTCCATTCTCCAGATCATCATAAAACATTTGATGAACTACCACTTTCTCAAATCCAATTGATATTGGAGACTTTTAAGAATAGATATAATGAGCATGCTGATAAAGGAAGTGTTTACATATTTAATAATCATGGAGAGGCAGCAGGAGAGAGCTTGCCTCATCCACATAGTCAATTAGTTGTTATTGGAGATAATGTTAAGTTGGAATTGCCTCATTTTGAAATAGAATCGACTGAAAAAACCAAAGAAACCGATCAATTTACTATTTTTGCGCCATATCAGTCTCAATGGCCTGATGAGGTTTGGGTATATCCAAAAAGAAGAAATGTGGCGTTTGGAGACATTCAGGAGGCTGAAATTAAAGATTTTTCAAAAGTAATATATAGACTTATTCAGCTTATGGATTTAAGACATGGGCATGAATTTCCATATAACTTTTATATATATCCATATAAAGATTGGTATTTTAGGTTAGTTCCAAGAATAAAGATAATAGGTGGTTTTGAAGTTGGCACAAACGTCTTTGTTAATACTCAAGACCCTAAGGAAACAATAGAATTCATCATAGAACACTTTGATAATCCTGATTTTGAAAAAATTAAAACCCTACACAAGGCCAAATACCACAGATTTTCTTAGAAATTAGATGTAAATAGGGGATTATACTTCTCTAGATTGGATTCCGAGTAGCCACAAAACAGCTTCTTTTTTGTATCTTCTGTCTCCTCGGGAGTTAATTCTAATTGGTGCTAGTTTACCTCTTTTACCCCATCTTTTGATTGTTAGGGGAGATACGCGTAATATTTGAGCAACTTCTCTTACTGTGAGTAAATCTGGGAGGTTATTGATTGAAACTTGATCTGCCATATATTTAATAAATCATTAATAATCAATATGATTATTATGTACTCTTAAGGTAACAAAATGTAACAAACTTGTCAATAGGTAAATGGCGTTTTGCAACAAAAAACCGCTCGTTTGAGCGGTTCTCTGCGAAAATTGCAATAAAGCTTATTTCAATTCAACAGTAGCACCTGCTGCTGTTAATTTTTCTTTAGCTTCATCTGCTGTTTTCTTATTAACTGCTGTTAATACTTCTTTTGGAGCAGAGTCTACTAAAGCTTTAGCTTCAGCAAGACCTAGTGTTGGAACTAATTCTCTTACAGCTTTAATAACTGCAATTTTAGTTGCGCCACCATCTGCAATAACAACGTTAAATACAGTTTGTTCAGAAGCAGCGTCTCCGCCCTCAGCTGGAGCACTAGCAGCTGGAGCAGCTGCTACCATTGCGGCAGCGGATACTCCAAATTTTTCTTCTAATGCTTTTACAAATTCCGAGAGTTCGAGAACTGACATCTCCTCAACTGCTTTAAGCAATTCTTCGTTAGATAATTTTGCCATATCAATTCTCACCTCCTTCAATTTTTACTTCTTCATTAGTCTCGTTTGTGGTTGGTGTTTCTTCTTTTACATCTTCAGTTGCTACTTCTGGTTGATTTTCTTCAACGATTGGAGTTTTTGTAGTTGCACTTGCTGCCATTGCTGGTTTTGCTTTTGCAACAGCGTTAAGAGTCATAACTAATTTTTGTAGATTCCAATTTAATGCTCTATGTAATCCAGAAATTGGAGATTTAAGTCCAACTGCAATTTGAGTAAGTAGTGTTTCTCTTGATGGTAGGGTGGAAAGTTTAATTACTTGTTCGCCGGTGATAAAGTTTTTTTCCATTATTCCAAATTTTACGCTTGGTAAGTTAAGTTCTTTAATGGTTTTTGCTAAGGATTTTAATGGACCAATGATGTCACCATTTAAAAATAAAGTGCCTGTAGGGCCTTGTAGTGACAAGTTTTCTGAGAGTGTCATTTTATTTTCAGCCAAAGCAATGGTTAAGAGGGAATTTTTAGCAACAACGAATTCAGCGTCAAAAGCTTTGATAGCTTTTTTAAGTTCTTCGATTTGCTTGTGGGTAAGACCGCCGTAATTAGTAAAAACAACAGCATTTGCTTTAGCAAACATGTCAGTTAAAACCTTTACGGTCTCAATTTTCTTTTGTTTATTAGAAGTGATTTTTGGTTCTTGTGTATCCATAAAAAAACTCGCCCTAAGCGAGTAAAAGAGCAAATATAGATTTGCTCGGTCATTCCTCGACAGGACTTATTTTTGCGCCTGTTGTCTTAGGTAATATGTAGTTTAACAAAAATATAGATCTAAGTCAACAATTAAGCTATAATTAGTGAGATTTCATGGTAAAAACGAGAGTTTTACAATTTAATTTAAAAATTAAAGGTCAAAAGGACAGGTTGACTTTTTTTAGTCTGCCTAAAACAAATAAATACCAGACCATTTCTCATCTAAGATATGCAAAAAAGAATTTTATTCAAGCTAAAGATAAAAATTATAATAATGAAATATTAATACTCAATAAAGATAGCGAAGAATATATTAGCTTCAAAGCAGTCCTAAAGAGTATAGAAAAGCCAATCTTACAAGATGTTAAGGGTAAATTTATTTATAATGACAGCTTTGTAGGTTCGAAAGACTTTAAAGTTAAGCAATTAGCTAAAAAATTAAAAGGAAAGACAGTAAAAGATACAATAATTAATACGTATCAATTTGTAGTCGAGTATTTGGAGTATGGATATCCATATAAAGGCCTTTATCCATACTCACAAGCTTTGCGAGATAGGATAACCGATTGTGGTGGCTTTTCAACTTTTTTAATGTCTCTTTTGTCGGCAAATAAAATTAACTCAAGACTTGTGGTAGGTTATTTGGTTAAAAATAATAGAACAACAAAATTACTCACAAAACTTCCAGCAATTTCATTAACGTTTGACAACTTATATATGCATGTTTGGGTAGAAGCAGAGTATTTGTCCAATTTATGGCTAACTTTAGATCCATCTTTGGAAAAAAGAAGAGCAAAGGGATTAACTACAAGAAAAGGTGGACTAGAGAATCTTGCTGCAGATAGATTAGTGTTATCTTTTGGACACAATTTGCAAGTATTTATAAAAAAGAAAAAATATACTTTACCAATCTTACAAGATCCTATTAATATAAAAATATGATATCTACAGATTTTGCGGCGAATGAAATGTTCAAGGATGCTTTTTTAGCGTTTAGTCTTTTATTTACTCCTTGGAATTGGAATAACAAAGATGTCTCTAGGGATATTGAGGGGGAAATAAATAAAATTTTGAAGCTAAAAAAGGAAAATATTTACTATTTCCTTACTGGTAGAAGCGCATTGTTAAATGCCTTAAAGGCGTTAGATTTAAATGATGGAGATGGGGTATTGGTACAAACTTTTACATGCGAAGCGGTAATTTTGCCTATTTTACATTTAAATTTAATCCCACAATACGTAGATATTGAAAAACAGACGTTTTCAATTGATCTAAAAAGCTTAGAAAAAAGAATTAGAAAAAATAGTCGTGTATTAATCTTGCAAAGTAGCTTTGGAATAGAGCCTAAATACAAAAAAGACATATTTAAATTAGCTAAACAACATAAATTGATAGTAATTGAAGATTTAGCTCATGGATTTACTAAAGAAAATCTTCAGGAAGACTCGATTAAGATTTTGTCTTTTGGGAGATCGAAATCTTTCTCTTCGGTGTGGGGAGGGGCAATAATTTGTAAAGATAAAAAGATTGCTAATAGAATCCAAATGTTAAATAACGATCTAAAAAATCCATCATTTATTTTTACACTACAAGCCTTAATTTATAAGCCATTATCTGTGCTTATTAAGTCAACTTATGATATTTATTTAGGAAAATTAATACATAAAGTGATTGGACAACAAATCTTAAGCAAGGAAATAACTAATAAAGAAAAAAGAATGCAGTTTGATGAAGTATTAAATAAAAAATATCCAGCCGTACTAGCAAAGCTTTTATGGCTTCAATTACAAGATCAAGATGTTATAAGAAAACAGAGGGAAAAAATAACAAATATTTATTCTAAAAATCTTAATTTAAACTACAAGGGATCTTTAATTAGATATCCGGTTTTAGTTAAAAATCCAAATAAAATTTTAGCTCATTTAGCCTCAAAAAATATATTTTTAGGTAATTGGTATAATGATGTGATTGCGCCTAAAAATTTAAACTTATTAAAGCTTTTATATACTAAAGGAACTTGTCCAAACACTGAGGAGGTAAATAAGCAAATTATTAATTTGCCAACGTTAATCTCTGAGAAAAAAGCTCAATATATTTTAAAATTAATTCATGATAATAGTTAAAGAGATACAAAATCAGAAAATTTGGAATGATTTTTATAATAAATACGGTCAAGAAACCTTTTTGCAGTCTTGGGAATGGGGAGATTTGCAAGCAAGTATTGGCAACATGGCTTTGAGACTTGGTATTTATGAAGGAAAAAGTCTAAAAGCTATAGTCCAGGTCCTAAAGGTCAAAGCACAAAGAGGAAACTTCTTATTTGTTCCGCATGGCCCATTAACAAAAACAAAGGTTATATATATAAAACAAATCTTAAAATATTTGACATTAATTGCCAAAAAAGAAGGCTATTTGCATCTTAGACTTGCTCCAATTTTAGAAAACACTAAAGCAAATAATCTAATTTTTTCTAAAGCTGGTTTTAAAAAAGCAGCTACTCATATGCATGCAGAAAATGTTTGGATTCTAGAATTATCTAGGTCTGAAGATGAACTTTTACAAGACATGCGTAAAACTACTAGGTATTTGATTAGAAAAGCAATTAAAGAAGAGGTGGTAATTGAAAAAATTACAGATATCTCAGCCTTAAATAAGTTCTGGAAAGTATATGAAAAAACAGTTGAGAGAGAAAATTTTACTCCATTTTCAAAGGAATTTATTAAAAAAGAATTTGAAGCTTTTAACAAAACCAACAATGCGGTATTTTTATTAGGCAGAGAAAAAAACTCCCAGAAAATATTGGCTGCAGCTTTAGTTTTATTTAATAAGCAAACAGGTTTTTATCATCAGGGGGCATCTTTACATAGTAAAGTTCCTGTTGCATATCTTTTGCAATGGGAAGCAATTCTTGAGGCTAAAAGAAGAGGTTGTAGGTATTATAATTTTTGGGGAATAGCGCCAAATGAAAATCCGAAGCATCCTTGGCATGGATTAACTTTATTTAAAAAAGGGTTTAATGGTTTTCAAAAGGATTATCTAGAAACTCAAGATTTTATATTTTCGCCCTTATATTATGCGACATATATTTATGAAAGAATTGTTAAGTGGAAACGAAGTTTGTAGTTTATTTATAAACGCCTCTATATTGTTCTGGAAGAAGCTTGGCTAATCTTCGCATCATAATTTCAGTTGGTGTTGTTTCGGGATTATTTTCAACAACTTTCTGTAAATCAGCAAAAGAGAAAGGAGATCCCAATACAATTCTGACATTATCCATAAAAGGTCTAATGTGTCCTGATTCAGGTAAAACTATTGCAAGGGGCATTGCAAGGCCAATTTCTCCTGAGCTTTTTAAAGGTCCATGAATTTCTAACGGTGGTTCTTGTAGAACGCCATCTTTGTGTCTAGTGCCTTCTATTGCGGCAAATAAAAGATTTCCAGGAGTTTGCATGACATCTCTAGTTTTTTTTAGAGCTTCTACGTTAAACGCTCTAGCAGATAAATTATTTGTAGATTTTGTAGGTTCTGGATAGGCAGACATATCGCCTGGTTGAATTACTAAAATTTTTGTGAGACCTGTGTATCCCTCGACTAAATCTGTTGCGGTTCTAGTAATTAAACCGCTTTCTGGTCTTTGGGGGTCGTAATGTTTAAGTCCAGCAATTCCATATGTATGATCTAGATCAGTTAAATATCTATCTGCAACTCTAGTTGCAAGTACAGGATCTAGGGAGCTAGGGTGGTTCATGTAAACATATAGTGATCGTGGATTGTCAGTGAACACGCCTTCGCCGTGTAAAGCATCTCTAGCAATTGTAGAAAAACCATTTGGATCATCGAGGTGAAATCTAACGGCTCTTGTTGTTAGCCAAAGACTACGGCCTAAAGTTTGTTCAGCAGCGGATTTACCTAGTTTTCGTAGCTTTTCCATTTAAAATTAAACTTTAATTTTAAATCCAGGAGACATTGTGGATTTTAAGGTTATGTTTACAATATTAGATTTTTTAACTGCATCAAGCATTGCGTCGATATTTTCTGCCAATTTTTCAGATCCAAAAGACATTTTTCCGACAGAAAGATGAAGAAGTGGATTCTTTGATTCTGTTTTAAAATTAAATTGACCGCCCGCATATTTCTTAGCAGCTTCTTCTGGTTTTTCAGTAATTGTGCCATTTTTTGGATTTGGCATTAGGCCTTTTGGTCCTAAAACTCTAGCAACTCTAGCAAGTTTTGGCATCATTTGAGGAACAGCAAGTAAAATATCAAAATCTACAACACCTTTTTCGATTTCAGCAATTAACTTATCATCTGCAATAGCAACTCTAGTTTGTTTTCCAGTTCCATGGGGAAGAGTTACGCTGCCAGAAACGCCTGGATTTACAGTGTTAATATGTAATTCAACTGTTTCATCGAATTTGCCTCTTTGTAAATCTTTAAGAAGTTCTAGTCCTTCTTTTACTGAGTAAACTTTTGTTAAATCTACTTTTGCAGCAAGAGTTCCATATTTTTGAGAGTGAAATGCTTTTGAACCTTTCTTAATTGTGACTTGTTTCTTTTCTACTTTAACTTCTTCGGTTTTTTCTTCAGGAGTTTCAATTTCAACTGAAGCTTCTTCTTCTGTTTGTGCTTGAGCTTGAGCTTTTTGTTCAGCAATTTTAGCTTCTTTTTTCTTTTGAAGTTCTTCTTGTTGTTTCTTTTCTTGTTCTTCGTCTCCTAATACTTTTACTCTAATTTTTCCCATATTATTGTACTTTTACGCCCATTGAGCGGGCTACTCCTTCCACAATTTTTACTGCTGGTTCTAATTCATCAGTGTTTAAATCTTCCATTTTGTTTTTAGCAATTTCTTCTGCTTGAGCTCTTGAGAGAGTACCAGCAACTTCGGTTCCTGGTTTGCCAGCACCTTTTTCTTTACCTAAAGCTTTTTTGATCATTTCAGCAATAGGAGATTTCTTAACGATGAAAGAAAAAGTTCTATCTTCATAAACAGTAATAACCGCTGGAACAATAGTTCCTTTTTGATCTGCAGTTTTATCATTAAATGCCTTTACAAACTCCATAATAGGGAGTCCATGAGGTCCTAATGCTGTTCCAACAGGTGGTGCAGGAGTTGCAGCTCCAGCTGGAATGTTAATTTTAATTAATGTTTTAATTTTCTTTGCCATATTTTTCTTTGGGATTTTGTAGAGAAGTTACTCTTTTAAGAGGTTTCTTATCTACTGGTTCAATCGACTTATGTCTCCCAGATTAACAATAAGTTGTCTGTATTATATCTTACTTACTTGTAAAAAGTCTAGTTCAACTGGTGTTTCTCTTCCGAAAATAGAAACTAAGACTTTTAATTTACCTTTAGCTTCATCAATAGTATCAATTGTTCCTAAGAAATCAGAGAATGGTCCGTCAACAATTTTTACAGCTTCACCAGTTGTAAATGATGTTGTGTATAAAGGTTGTTCTGATTGCATAAACTTTTGAATTGCTTCAACTTCTTTTTCAGAAATTGGAGTTGGCTTATTGCCTGCGCCAATAAAGGCGGTTACGCCTTGAGTTGTTCTAACTAAAAGCCATGATTCATCATCTAAGATCATTTTTACTAATACGTAGCCTGGGAATATTTTTTCTTTAACGTTTTCTTTTTTACCTTGGGCAACTTTTACTGTATCTCTGGTTGGAACAATGATGTCAAAGATTCTGTTTTCAAATCCCATTGATTCAACTCTTTGATTAAGTGATTTTGCAACTTTATTTTCATGACCTGAATAGGTATGAACGATATACCATTTAGCATCATCAGCTGGTGTGTGTGGTTTTTCGGCGACTGGAGCAGGTTGTTCTTCTTCAGTTACTTCTTCAATTTTTTCAGTCTTTTCTTCTAATGCTTGTGTTGCTACTTCTTCTTGGACTTCTCCTTCAGCCTTAACTTCTTCTGGAGTAGGGGTTACTTCGAGTTCCGTATTTGCTTCTTCCACGACATCAGCTGCTGGTTCTACAGCAGGTTGTTCTTCTTGTACGTCTTGTAATTTTTTATCGTCTATCATTTTATCTTGCTACTATTAGCTGAACTATTTTGGTAAGCAGGAGATCGATTCCTCCTAAGAACAGTCCGATTCCTAAGCTTACTATGATTACAACACTAGTTAGTCTAATTACTTCTTCTCTTGATGGCCATACCACTTTTTTTAATTCGTCTCTTACTTCCTTAAAAAAATTAACTGGTGTTGTTGCCATAAATAAAATCCCAACATAATAATATTCTGGGATTTGTCAACATTTTAGCAAAACTTTGAGCGTATGTAAAGGAGAAGAGATTAGATTGTTAAATTAATAAAAATACTAGATTGACAGAAATTAGTTTTCACTTTACAATCATATAATAACTATGGGAAAGATAAGAAAAGCAGTTATTCCCGCAGCTGGTTTCGGAACCAGATTTTTACCTCAAACTAAGGCTATGCCTAAGGAAATGCTTCCAATTGTTGATAAGCCAGTTATTCAATATGTTGTCGAAGAACTAGTAGGAGCAGGAATTACAGATATCATTTTAGTTACTGGATATCATAAGAGAACAATTGAAGATCATTTTGATGCAGCTAACTTAGATTTACTTGAAAACTTAAGAATGGGTGGAGAAAAGAAAAAGCCACTTCTTGAACAAGTTGAAGAAATTTCCTCTTTAGCAAATTTTATTTACGTAAGACAAAAAGGACCATATGGAAACGGAACTCCACTTATGAATGTTAGACATTTAATTGGTAATGAGCCATTTATCTATGCTTTCTCTGATGATTTTATAGTTGCTGAGCCTTCAAGGTTTAAGCAAATGATTGCACTTTATGAAAAATATAACTGTTCAGTTTTGGGTAGTGTAAAAGCCACAAAAGATGAAGATTACGATAGATATGGTTTTGCAGGCGGAGAAGAAATTGAACCAGGTGTAATTGATACAAAAGTTATTATTGAAAAACCTGGTAAAGCAGCAGCTCCTTCTGACCTTGCAAATGTTTCCGGCTTTTTATTCACACCAGACATTTTTGAGTATTTAGAAAAAATCATGGAAGATTTAAGAGAAGGCGAAGAGTTTTATTATAATGATGCTTTAAAGAGAATGTTGTCAGATGGTAAAAGAGTATTGGCTGCAGAAATTAAAGGTGGAAGATATTATGATACTGGAAATAAGCTTGAATATATGAAGACAGTAGTTGAGCTTGGTCTTAAAAACGAAGATATTAAAGACGAATTTAAAAAATTCCTCGAAAGTTTAAATATTTAATTATGGCAACAGAAAGATTGGGCAGAAGGCCTCAAATAACTGCCGAAACTCCATCGCTGGTTGAGCCAGGAGTTGGGCAACGCGTAGTGCCTTTAATGCGAGTTTCGGAAGCAGATAGGCCTCTTCTTGATAGGCGAACCTTAAATGCAAATCGTTATGGTAGTTTAAAAGCAGCTATCGATGATGTCCATAATGCTGGTAGTGAAGTTTATGGATATTTTGCAGCTCACAAAGGATATGTCTTATCAGTAGTAACAGCTGCAGCTGCAGCAGCAGGCGTTGTAGGAATTGGTGTTAAAATAAGAAGAAGAGGCGAAAGAAGATGAAAAAAAATCTGCCCATTATTGGTTTTAATTTTTTAATTTTATTTGTAATATTTTCCTTTTTGGTCCACAAAGATTTATTTACTCAATTTGACTTCGATATGACCGTAAAGCTTCAAGATAATATAGCAAGAAGCTTTGATTTTCCATTTTCTTTACTTAGTTTAATTGGTAGTTTTGAGATCTCTGCAATAATATTGCTTTTAATTCTTTTTATTTTCAAAAAATTTAAAGCTATGTTTGTATTTATTTTATTTGGATTTCTTCATGTTCCAGAGCTTTTTGGAAAAATGTATGTTAATCATCCAGGGCCTCCTTTTATGTTTTTTAGATACGATATAGACTTTTTATTTCCATCATCATATGTTCAACCAGGATCATCATATCCATCTGGCCATTCAGCTAGGGCAATTTTTATCTCAATAGTTTTAGCGTTTTTAGTTTATAAATTAAAGCTAAGGAAGGAATATAAGTATGTATTATATTTATTAATATTTATATTTGATGTTGCAATGTTAACCAGTAGAGTATACTTAGGTGAGCATTGGACAACAGATGTTATCGGAGGTTCTTTGTTGGGAGCTGCTTTTAGCTTTTTATCTTTATTTTTTCTACTTTAGCCATCGTTTTTAGTTAACAAAATTAAGCATTTGTCAAGTTGACAGACAAGTTCTTTTTGTTATACTTAATCTGTTCTTTGGTATACAGAGTTAGTTGGTAAGATTTTCTCTACATTTCACTGGGTTTGAGGTATCTTACCTTTGGTAAGAGACAGAGCATGTAGTATTAGCCTGCGGGTTAATATTCAGCTTTCCTAATTTACAGACTTAGGGAAACATCAACTAATTCGGTACCAAAGACGAATTTATTCATTTTTCAGGCAGATCTTTCTTCTTTGCTTCGTTTTTGATAAAATAATTTGATCCTAAGATTAATTTTTTAGGTTTTGCCGTCTTAGCTCAGTGGTAGAGCAGCTGTTTTGTAAACAGCAGGTCGTCAGTTCAAGTCTGACAGACGGCTCCAGCTGAGGTGGCGGAGTAGTCAATCGCTCGTGACTGTAGATCACGCGACCGGAAGGTCTACGGGAGTGCAAATCTCTCCCTCAGCACATTTTTGTGCCGGCTTGGCTCAGTGGTAGAGCAAGTCATTGGTAATGACTAGATCGTGGGTCCGATTCCCACAGCCGGCTCAAGGTTGAATTCAGCTTGAGTTTTTTATATAATACATTCCTATGGCAAAAAAAGGCGAACACAGAGTAACAATTGGATTAGTATGTACTGTTTGTAAAAACAGGAATTATGTCACGTCAAGAAATAAGTTAAATACAGTTGAAAAATTACTTTTGAAAAAGTATTGCAGACACTGTAGAAAAGTTACAGACCATAAAGAAAACGAAAAATTAAAATAACTTCTTTCCTCTTTGCAAGTTGATAGCACATATTCCTTAAGGTATAATTTACGTGACGAAGGGATGTGGTGAAATGGTATCACAGCAGTCTCCAAAACTGCTTTTCACAGTTCGAATCTGTGCGTCCCTGCAAATATTGAAAATATTTTCAGGAGTTGTATAATCCACAAATGATCTCCGAAAAAGATAGAAAAAGCTCAAGAATAAGACCCTTACTGCGTTCGATGGCTTTGGTGGTTGGAATGAGCTCAGCTCTTCCCAGTTCAACGGGTGCACCTTCATTTCATCCTCAAGATTTTTGTATTTTCGACTATGGTCCAGCAGAGGTGTCCCCAGTTTTAGCAAATAATATGCTTAGCACAGGAAATATTGAAGAAGGAATGAAGCCGGTTGAAGGGGGTACAGTATATACAGCAGCCGACGATGTTATTAACGAAACCCAGTATCGAGATTATTTTTTAAGGGCTAATATGGACTGCGTAATTTTATCTTGGTATCCAGATCAAAGAGCAAAATATTTTGAGTATTACGCAGATTTTCTAGGTTCTCACCCAGATAATCAACTGAAATATACTTTTGAATATGAGCTCTTAGGCGGAGAAGAACCAACTGTTGAGCAAAATAGAGCGCATCTTGAGTTATTAAGTCAACATTTTTCTGACCCCAATTTTTATACAGATCAAAATGGTATTCCTACTTTTTTTGTTTTTGCTAAAGCTGCAGAAGGTTTGATCGATAATCCTGGTTATGTTGAAGAGTTTGCTGGTTTAGCTGCTGAATTTAATGCTAGAGCAATTTTAGAAGATTATCCTTTAAATTATTTAAACCCTTTTTATAATGATCCAAATATAGGCTGGATTGGATATGATAGTGAGCCTTGGGACTTAAGGCCATCAGGAATATATACAACAAAAGATACAACAAGACTTTTAAACGCCTACGATAAATGGGAAGCAGATCGTGATTTAAAACAATTGCCATATGACGAGAATAGGTTAGTTCAAACTATTGATAGGGCTAAATACTTAGGCAGGCCAATTGTTACAATTGTTTCTTCGTCTGAAATGGTTGAGGGGACAAATTGGAATTCTGGAATTGTTGATGTGTATGCTCAGCATATACCTGCGAATTAATTTACTTTATTCTATTTGCTCTAATTTTTTTAGCTAGTAAGTCAGCTGTTTTTAAAAAATCTTCTTCATTAACATGTAATCTAAATCTTGCTCTAACCCCAAAATTTTGTATAGGTACGTTATTAAATGTATCTTCAGTAATTACAGAATATATTCCAGCTTCTTCTAAGATTTTTTTGCCAAGTTCTGCTTTTTCTCTTGTGTTAAATATTCTTATGCAAAGCATTGTTTAAAGTCCTAGGAGATTTAAGGTAAATAAAATTAAATTTCCCATAATACTGGAAAGAGAGAATCCTGCAATTGGGAACATTAAAAGGAAAAAGATTATAAAAATTCCAAATTGGCCAATCGCTAAATATTGATTAGCTTCTTTTTCCGGTAAAATAAGTGCAAATACTTTGGAGCCGTCTAATGGAGGAATTGGTAATAAATTAAAAATAAAAAGAGCAATATTAATTTGTACTGCTTGAAAAATAACTTGCAAAACTATTGTTCCGTTTTGACCTAATATTTGCAAAATAAGTCCTGCGGAAAATTTTATAATCATTGCTCCAATTACAGCAATTAAAAGATTAGTTGCTGGTCCCGCTAAAGACACTAAAGCAGAATCTTTTCTACCGTCTCTCAAATTGAAAGGATCAATAATAACTGGTTTTGCGCCACCAATAATAACAGGCGAATGACCGATGAAAAGAAGTAGAGGTAAGAGAAGTGTCATTACGGGATCAATATGTGGTTTTGGATTTAGTGTAAGCCTACCCATAAGCCTAGCTGTAGGGTCACCTAAGCGCTCTGCAACGAGTCCGTGAGCTATTTCATGTAAGATTACACTATAAATTAAAATAACCAGTGAGGCAGCGATAAAGAGAAGTTCCATTGTAGTTAGTATTATAAAATTTTGAGTATAATTTAGCAAATAACTCACTCGTTGAAATATGAGCGTGTTTTAGATATAATTAGTGAATGGCAAAAGGTAATAAATGCGATAATTGCGGAAAAGGCATTATGTACGGACATAATGTTTCTCATGCAAAAAACAGAACAAGAAAGATTTTTAAACCAAACTTGCATACAGCAAGAGTGGTTGTAAATGGTGTTTCTAAAACCTTAAGGCTTTGTACAAAATGCCAAAGAATTTTTAAAGGAAGAGTTACTAGAAAATCTAAGGTAGAAGAAGTTGTTGCCCAGCCAGTAGTTGCCGCTTAAGTTTTTAAATTTTTTTCCTCAAATCTTGCTCTAATAATTAATACAGGTAAAACTATTATCGTGTAAAAAGAAAGTCCTAAAAAAGAATTATTTGCTATACTTATTCCAATCAATGTAGCAGATATTCCAATATACATTGGATGATTAAAATATTTATATAATCCTATTTTTACCTTTTTATTTTTCTGTGGTAAGACGCCAAATGATTTACCCAAATTTATATATGTTGTAATCCAGATAATTACACCCAAAATAGCAACAATAATTCCGACAATATTAAGCAGTGAATAATTTAATTTTTCTCTAAAAAAAGCGAGATAAATATTTATTAAATATAATGAGGGAATCAAAACAGTTAAATAAAAAGATAAAGCTAGTTTCCAAATATTGTTATGCATTTTCTAGGAGTTTTCTTAAATGTAAATTAGCGTCAGGATAGCCATTTAAAAAATCTTTATATGTCATTTCTTTTTTGCCTTCTACTTGAATTTTGTTATCAGGTAAAAATTTAATTATTTTTTCTGAATTTTTATTTACATTAGTTTTTGTCCAAACACCTGGCCAAGGATAGAAAGCTTTAGCTAGCGTGTTTAATTTTTGAAAATCTGAAAACTCATTAAGGTTTATAAAGCCATCGTTTTTAGTAAAGGTTTTAGTAAAGGTTGCTTCATTATGATTTTGCTCAGAAAGGGTAAGTGATCCATCTAGGTATAAAGTCAATTTTTCAGTTAATAGTTTGGCACCTAATTTAAATAATTCTGTCAAAAGAGTAACTGTAGTGTCTGTAGGTTTTATTTCGTATTCTTCTTGAGCAAGAATTGGTCCATGATCAACTTGTTCATCTAGTTTAATAACCGTTACGCCAGTTCTCAATTGATTAGAAAGTAACGTGCTTTGTACAGGAGTTGGTCCTCTGAAGTTGGGTAGAAGAGAAGGGTGAATATTCAAAACACCATGTTTAAAATGATTTAAAACTGGATTTGAAATTATTATTCCAAAATCTGCAACAATACCTAAATCTAGATTTGATAAATTTAATATTTCTTTTTCTAATTCAGCTTTTGTTTTTACACTAATAAATTTAATATTGTTTTCTGAGCAAAATTTAATTACAGGATCTGTTGAGTTTACCTCAGTTGTAAAAATTAAATCTAAACTATAATTTTCTTTAAGAGTAGAGATGATTGGTAATACGTAGCGTGATGCGCCAAAAAAAATGACTTTCATTTATATTTTTATTTCCTCAAAAACATCATAACCTTTTTCATCTTTTTCACTTTTATACAATGTTCCTTTTTGTTCCAAGACTCTTTTTGGAAACAGAATTCCTTCTAAGTGGTCAACTTCGTGTTGAACTATAGTGGCCATAAATCCTTTAAAAACTTTAGTGCGTTTTATACCTTTTTCATCTTGATATTCAAGAGTAACTTCAGGATATCTCGCAACTTGTCCCCAAATATCTTTTAAGGATAAACAGCCTTCTAATTTTTTATGTTTTTCTTTCTTTTTGGTTTTAGGAAAAGGTGCGTAGCTAAGAATTTTAGGATTAACATAAACAGTAATTTTAGATTTTAAAGTTGGTTTTGCAATAAAAATTTGTAATGATTTGCCAATTTGAGGAGCAGCAAGGCCAACGCCAATAGGATCACTTGCAGATTCTAGGGCAATACCCATTTCTTCAATTAATCTTTTGAAAGCGCCATCAAATTTGGTTACAACTTCTGCTTTTTTTGATAAAACCTCGCTTGGAGCATTTAATATTTCTAACATATTAAGTTAGTATTATATCATTATTTACCGCTAGTCCATGTTTTGAGGGCCGTTTCTAGTTGTTCGTTGGTGCCAAATTTTTTGATAGTTAAGTTAATTTCATCAATAGCCATCTGTGCATATTTTTCATCAACCACTTTTCCATTTTTATCTAATGCTTTTTGATGATAAAAGACTGCTAAGGCATAATATGCATTAGAGTAATCGTCTTTTAATTTAATAGTATTTTTAAGTTCTGCAATTGCTTTATCCAAATCACCAGTTTGTCCATATAAAACTCCTAAATTGTAGCTTACGTCTGGATCAAGTGGGGCAAGTACTTTTGCTTTTTTAATTGCATCAAGCGTTAATGGTAAGTAGCTTTGATCAACTTGTGAAAGAGTATAGTAGAGTCTAATTCTGCTTTTTGCAAAAACTGTATTGTTTGGGTGTTCTGATGCCAATCTATTACTATTGTCAATTGCAGTTTGAATTAATCCCTTTGCAGTTTGTAAATTTTGTTCATTTGGTTGTTGTTGATTTTGATAAATTAAGGTTGCGCCAACTACAGCATTGTTAACTGCAAATTCATCTCTAAAGATTGGTTCGCTTGGTCTTAAATTTACAGCTTGTTGTAATAGTCCATATGCTCTTTGGAAATCTCCAGCTTTATCTAAATTCATTCCATAATAATAATATCTGTCGGCTTGCCAGAATCTGGCTAGAACAATAATTAAATAAACTGCTAAAACCCCAGCAATTATTAGCGCGCCTTTTTGTGGTCCACTGGTTGAATAGACAATTTTATCTGATTTAACATTTTTAATTAAAGAAAAGCCAATGGTTTTTTCAAAATTAAGACTATTGCTAAGAATAAGGATAAAGGCTGGAATTAAGAAGAATAAAATACTAATAATGACAACTGAAAAACCTAACATATTAGTTATGAGTATTCCTAAATATCCAACTATTAATGAATATATAAGTAGGTTAGTTGGGCTTGCTGTTTTTAAGTTTTTCCAAATAAACCTTAAACTTAAAAACAGCACTGAGCAAATCATTATAAGGTAGGTAACTATTCCAACTGTTCCAGTAGTGGCTAAGTAATTTAAGAATTCATTGTGTGCTTTGTTGTATAAATAGTTCCATTCAGAGGTAGTATTGTGAGCAACTGGTTTATATTTATAAAATGCAAAGGCATAGGTTTCAACCCCAGATCCAAAGACTGGATAATTTTTCCAAATATCTAAGGCTCCTTCCCAAACAAAGTACCTGATGATTCTTGAATCAGTTCCGCCTAATTCACCACGGCTGACTGGAGGTGGAGTAGCGGTTTCTGTTTTTTTAGCTTCTGCCTTTTTTGCTTCTTGAACAGTTGTCTTAGGAACGAAGAATCTGCCATGAATACCTTTCCAAGTTAAAATATCAAACTGAGAAAATGGCTGACCATTTAAAAAAGTAATAACAGCAAAGACTCCGATAATAACAACTGCGAACTTAAAATCTAAATTGAATTTTTTCGCCTTTAATTTTGGTCTTACAAAAACCCAGAAGTAATATGCAAACAAAAGTACAAGTCCAAACCAGCCAGCCAGTATTGCTGATCTAGATATTGTGTAAAGAAGCATTAAATAGAAAGAGCCAATTAGTGCTAAAAGAAAGCCTGAAAAAATTAAATGATAATTTTTAAAAATATTTGCTTTTTTGAAAAGTTCTTTTCCGTGTACAAAATTTAATAAAATAGCAATTGATATAGGCATCAGAGCAACCAAATAAGCTGCTAGCCAGTCTGGTTGACCAAGAGTAGAGAAAAGTCTAATTTTAGGCTGAAAATCTGCTGTCCAGCAAGAAACATCTAGGCTTCCCCTAAACAAAAGACACGTTGGGTCAAATCCAAAATGCGAAGGTAGTCCCCAGATTACTACTATAACAGCGCTCGTAAAGATTGCATAAAATGATCTTTTTAAAATTCCACTAGGTGCAGCTCTCATAAAAATAGCAAAAGAGGTAATAGCGCCTGCTAAAGCTAAGCTCATTTGAACTGGGAAGAAGGTTGAGCTAATGCTTTTGGTAAATAGTGACGAAAGAATATTTCCAGCAAAAAATACCACAATTCCTAAAACAAATAGGCCAATCTGAGTTGATTTGATTGGATTTTCCTTTTCTTCTTCTGATCCAAAGTCTTTATAATTAGATACAAAAGCATAATATAAAAATACATAAGAAAAAAGTGAAAGAAGTCCACCATTAAATCTTGAATAATAACCCCATAAAGATACATGTGGATCAAGTGAAAAAATTGTTGATAAAATTTGTGATCCTACAAATAAAGCAATTGGAATATCAAGTGGAGTTCTTTGAATTCTAATTCCCTTTTTAATAATTGCTTTAAAAATCCAAGCAGTAGCAATAATAATGGTGATTATAAAAGTAATCCACATTTTATTAAATTCAAAAAGTTCTGAGGTGTCGCCAGTTAATGCAAGAGGTACTAAAAAGAAAAGTAGATAAAAGGAGTATTCAATTGCTTTATTTAAAATATTTAATAATTTCATGTAAAACCGATTAAAAACTATCCTAACATATGGAAAAATTTCTTACAAGATAGATGATTACCAAATTTTCCACCAAGGTTTTTTAGGAGCAGGTTGTTCTGGTGTTGGTGTTTCTGCAGCAGCTTGCATATTTTGCTCAGGGGTTGGCACATATGCCATTCCCATAGGGTTTGTAGGGTTTGTTAGATCTTCTCCCATTCCTGTGATCATGTTTGCACCAGCCATATTTCTTACTGCTTCTGCTGGTTGAGTTTGAGCAGCCATTTGACCAAGTTCAGCTGCACTATAAGGTTGAGTTGGAGCATCTGGATCAACAGAGGGATCTCTAAATGGTTCAGTAGACAATATTGGCTGTGGTCCTGCTGCTGGTGCACTATCAGGTGTTGCTTTTGGCATTCCAAACATTGCTGCTGTTCTATCTGCGCTACCCATTGGTCCAACTGGAGCTTGTCTAGCAAATTCTTGTCTTGCTTGAGTTACTCCGTCAGGTTGAGGCTTTGGTTCTGGTGCTGGAGCTGCTCCTGGAACTGGTTCGGTTGGCAATGTCATAGAAACACTATGCCAAGATTCTTTTATTTTGTCAAGTTTACGATTGATTTATAGCAAGCTTTGAGCTATATTCATAATCATGTTTGACAAATTTTTTTCCCTTTTCTCTCACGATATAGGAATTGACCTCGGAACCGCAAATACGCTTGTCTTTGTTAGGAATAAAGGAATAGTAATAAGGGAGCCATCAGTTGTTGCGATGCATAAAAAATCTAAAAAAGTCATTGCGATTGGAACTGAGGCTAAAAAAATGATTGGTAAAACCCCTGCATCAATTGTAACAGTTAGGCCTTTAAGAGGAGGGGTAATTGCAGATTTTGATGCAACGCTTGCTATGATTTCACATTATATTGCCCAGGTTCATGAGATAGGTAGTCCCATTCCAACAGCATTTTACAGACCTCGTGTTGTAATTGGTATTCCTTCAGCAGTAACAGAAGTTGAAAGAAGAGCGGTTTGGGAAGCTGCCTTATCAGCTGGAGCAAGAAGCGCATATTTAATTGAAGAACCAATGGCATCAGCTATTGGTGAAAATGTTTCAGTTTTTTCACCTCATGGAGTTATGGTTGTCGATATCGGTGGGGGAACAACTGAAATTGCAGTTATTTCCTTAGGTGGAATAGTTGTTGGAAAATCTTTAAGAGTTGCAGGAGACGAAATGGATAACGCGATAGTGCATTATATAAGGCTTAGACATGGACTTTTAATTGGAGAAAGAACTGCTGAGGAATTAAAAATAAATATTGGTAGTGCATTTGCTAAAAATTCAGTTAAAAAAACCGGGGATAAAGATCAAGGAAAAGAGGAAAGGGTAGCAATTATTAGGGGAAGAGATATTGAAACTGGTCTTCCAAAAAGCTTAAGAATTACAGAGGTTGAAGTTAGAGAAGCGCTCTCGCCAGTTTTAACCCAAATAATTGATTCAATAGCAGATATATTAGAAGAATCACCTCCAGAACTCACATCAGATATTTTAGAACATGGAGTTTTATTAACTGGAGGCGGATCTCAGCTTGCTGGTTTTGATCATTTAATTGTCGAGAGAACACATATTCCAGTAATACGTAGTAACGATCCATTAACGTCAGTTGTTAGAGGTACTGGAAAAGTTTTGGAAGACGATAAGCTACTTAATAGAGTAAAAGTTATTGGTGGTTTAAGCTAGGCTTGCTCCTTGGAATTAAAAAGGCTAAAATTAGAAAATGCAAAGAAGACAAAGCTGGTTATATATATTTTTGTTCTTTTTACTTATTACAGTTTTTGTATTTTTTATTTTTAAAACTCCATTATTAAATCCAGTTAAATCATTAACGCAAAATATTTTTTTTCCAATTAGTTCTGCAATCCACAATATACTTAAAATAGATGATAAGCCAAAACAAAATTCTGAAGAAAAAACATTAGATTTGTCTAAGAGCTTAATTGATCAAAAAAAACTAGAAGCAGACAATAAGGCATTGAGAGATCAATTTGAAACAACTTTTGTAAATCCTTCTAATTTAATTCCAGCTACCATAGTTGGGTCACCAGCTTTTATTCCAGGAGTAACTTTTCCAGAAAATTTGATTGTGCAAAAAGGAGAAGTAGATGGTGTTAAAAAAGGGCAATTAGTAATTTATAAAGATAATTTGGTAGGAAAAGTAACTGAAGTATCTGGTAATTATTCTAAAATTACTCTTTTAACAAATCAAGCTTTTTCATTAACAGCGCAGACTGTTTTAACAAATGCAATTGGAGTAGCTAAGGGACAAGGTAGTGGCGAAGTTATGTTAGACAATGTTGTTTTATCAGATGCTTTAAATGTTGGAGATTTAGTTAAAACCAAAGGCGACTTAAATATTAAAGGCGAAGGAGTTTCTCCAAATTTAATTTTAGGAAAAATAATTTCAATTAATAAAAACCCGAGTTCTTTGTTTCAAACAGCAAAAGTTAAAACATTGCTTGATTTTTCTCATCTGTCCACTGTTTTTATAATTAAAAATTAAATGAAATATTTGCCAATTTTTATATTTATTGTTTCATTACTTTTGGAGTGTTTTGTTATAAATATTCCATTAGTTTTAGTAAGCTTAATTGCTTTGACTGTAATTAAAAAAAATTATCAAATGTTTTTTGCAGGATTTATATTAGGAATTTTTTTAGATATTCTAAGTTTTAGAACAGTTGGAGTTTCAAGTTTATTTTTTATAACTTTTATATTTTTAATTCTCTTATATGAAAAGAAATTTGAAATCACAACAAATTATTTTGTAATTTTAGCTTCATTTGTAGGATCCTTTGCTTTTATTTTTATTAATCATTTACATAACTTATTTTTAAGTTCAGTAATTAGTGTTTTTTTAGGTCTTATGCTTTTTAATATTTATAAAAAAATTTTTATAGTTAAAAAGGAGGAGAATGGTTAAGACAGGAGTTGCTTTCGGTGATCAGATTTTTACTGATTTTCATTCCAAAAGATCTTGGGATAAGGAAGGTGAAAATAAAAAACCGAGAAATCTTTTTTTAATTATTATTTTTGTAGTTTTTTTTGCAATCTTAGGTTTAAGAGTTTTTTATTTACAAATAATAAAAGGTAGCTATTACAAATTAATTTCTGACAGTAATAGAACTAAAACAGTAGTAATTCATGCTCCTAGAGGAATAATTTTTGATAGAAATAATACTCCATTAGTTTTTAATATTCCTGGTTTCAGAGAAAGTGTAAATGGAAAAACAGTTTTAATTCCAAAAGAAAAAGCTTTAAATTTAATTGCTTCTGGGAAAAGTAATTTGGAGATTGATTCATTAAGGGAGTATCCATATAAAGATATTACATCACATATTTTGGGATACCTGGGACAAATCTCTCCAGATCAACTAAAAAATCCTGATTTTAAAAATTATTTAGCGACTGATGTTATTGGGCAAGACGGGGTAGAACAATTTTATGAACAAAATCTAAAGGGCCAAGATGGTAAGCAGTTATATGAAATTAACTCAAGCGGAGCTATTGTTAGAAAACTAGGTCAAGATGATCCAGTTCCCGGAAATAATCTTAATTTAACAATAGATATTAATTTGCAGAAAAAAGCTTTTGAAGCAACAGCCGAAATATCTAAGGGTGGAGCAGTTGTCCAAACGCCAAAAGGGGAGATACTGGCTTTGGTTTCTAGGCCTTCGTTTGATGCAAACTTATTTACCTTAGATAAAACATATAAGCCAAATGGAAATTATTCAAATTTAGAGGCAGTACTTTTAGATGGGCAAAATCAACCCCTTTTAAATAGAGTGGTTTCTGGAGTATATCCACCAGGGTCTACTTTTAAATTAGTTGTGGCTTCGGCTGCTTTAAAAAGTAAGGTTATCGATGAAGGGTATAGCGTTGCTGATACTGGTATATTAAGAGTAGGTACATTTTCTTTTGCGAATTGGTATTTTACTGAATACGGTGGAACAGATGGAGATGTAAATGTAGTTAAGGCAATTAAAAGATCAAACGACATATTCTTTTACCAATTAGCAAGTAAAACAGGAATAGATAAGATTTCCAATACGGCTGCAAGTTTTGGAGTTGGTCAAAAATTAGGAATAGATTTGAATGGAGAAGCAAAAGGTATTTTACCAACCGTAGAGTGGAAAGAAAAAACGCTTAAAGAACAATGGTATCTAGGAGATACATATCATTATGGAATTGGTCAAGGTTTTTTGCTTACAACTCCACTTCAAGTAAATGCTTGGACCTTAGCTATTGCTAATCAAGGTGTTTTATATAGACCACATTTACTTAAAAATTTTCCTACTCAAGTTTTAGCTAAAGGACTTTTGGACAATTATTCTTTTGAGCTAATAAGGCAAGGAATGATTGAATCTTGTAGTCCTGGGGGAGTTGCTTGGCCATTTTTTAACTTCGCAGTTAAAAATTCCAAATTAACAATAGATAATAAAAATATTTTACCCTTTGCATCTGGGTCTGCAGACATGAGGCAAGTGGTGGTTGCTTGTAAGACTGGAACTGCAGAAGACACACCAGATAAAAAACCTCATGCTTGGATAACGCTTTTTGCTCCTGCTTATAATCCTCAAGTAGTTATTACAGTTTTATCAGAAAATAGTGGTGAAGGAAGTAGTGTAGCAGGGCCTGTTGCAAAAAAAATCTTACAAGCATATTTTGAGAAATAAAAAGCAGAGTAAAATTAGTCGATTATTGGATGAATTTGAAAGTGGAAAGAATTAGATCAAATATTTGTTGATAATTTTTTACTTCTTCTTTCGTGTATCCCATACCTGTAAAGTCAGGATCTCTTAAAATAATAACCTTTTTATTTCCCATTATAATTATTTCTTTACAGGTGACTGGTTCGCAATCTCCATTGTCGTTTACATAAGCAGTGAGATCAGGTAAATTTATTTGTTTTGTAGTTGATAAATAAAGCAAATGTCCTCTGGGAGTGGTTCCATTTACTTCTTTATCCCAATCCTGAATGGATAAGTTATCGAGATTATTATATATAAGTAAATAAATAGGTGGAGAATTTGAGCCCCTGTCTTTATTTGATGGTATAAAGCCAATGCTTGATTGTGAGCTTGGTGATGAATTTTGGTCATAAACTGATGTAGTTTTCCAATCTTTTGGATATTTAAGAGAAAAACTATATTGGGAGTTTTTGTAAGTGTTCCAGTCAGAAGTTATTGATTGAGAAGTAGAATCTGTAAATTTAAAAGTGGAGATAATTTTATTACAAAGATCTAGGGTTTTTTGTTGTTCTGAATAGAATGCACAAGAAGCATAAATTGTAGTTCCATTAATGTTAAATTTAATATAATCGTCGCCATTTTTTGTTAAAACAAATTTTTTTGAGGGATTTAATCGATAATCATTTTTTAGACCTTGATTAGCGTTAAAAGTTGTAATGGATATTTCATCTGGTTGATATCCTTTTGCGTTTACACTTTGAATACGTAAGTCGAAATCATTTGTGTTACCAGCAATTTCGGTATTTAAAATAACTTCCCAATCCTTAGGATGTTTTAAAGACCAAGTTTTATATGAATATTCGATCCAATTTTGAATATCAATTTTACTAGTAGGAGTTGGAATTGTGCTTGGTAAAATTTGTTTTGGAGTTTGAGCTATTTGGGTTTTATTAGATGAGTTTTTTCCTAATATAAATCCAATGCTTAAAAGAGTAAAAATAATTATTAAACTAATGCCAATTTTTAGCCATTTTGATTTTAAAAAATTAAATTTTGGATTTATTTCTTTTACATGGGGAGGGGTTGGCGGAGTTGGGGCCATTGGGCCTATGTTTGAATATGGATTAGGAATATTAGAATTATCTTCCATAAACTTAGTATTTCATTATATATTTTTGATGTCAAATTAGTTAGGGCTTGACAGGGATGGTATCATTTAAATTAAACTGGAAAAGTTAATATGAAGAATTTAGTAATCGTTGAATCACCGACAAAAGCCAAAACAATTGGTAAATTTTTAGGCTCAGAATATGAAGTAATTGCTTCAATGGGGCATATCTATGATCTTCCTAAGTCAACGTTAGGTGTTGATTTAGATAATGATTTTAATCCTCAATATGAGTTGGTTAAGGATAAAAAGAAAACTATTGATGCTTTAAAAAAAGCTGCTAAAGAAGCTTCAAGAGTTATTTTAGCTACTGATTTAGACAGAGAAGGAGAAGCAATTGCATATCACATTGCTGCAAATTTAAAAAAAGAAGACGCAGACAGAATTGTTTTTCATGAAATTACTAAAGAGGCAATTGACGAGGCTTTAGCAAATCCTAAAAAAATTAATAACAACTTAGTAGATGCCCAAACTGCAAGAAGAGTTTTAGATAGGTTAGTGGGTTATAAATTATCTCCAATACTTTGGCAAAAAGTCAGGAGAGGACTTTCTGCTGGAAGAGTTCAATCTGTTGCATTAAGACTTATTGTTGAAAGAGAAAGAGAGATTGAAAAGTTTCAAAAAGAAAGATATTACACAATTTTAGTAGGTCTTAAAAAAGAAACGGGAGAAACGCTTTTTGAATTAATTGAAATTGAAAAACAACGAATTGAAATTTCCCAAAAATTAGACTTATATGATGGAGAATATAAATATACAAAAACAGTTATTGATTCAATTGAGAAGGCCACAGAAATTGAAAACAGTCTAAAAACCTTAAGTTTTAAAGTTTTAGATGTTGTAAGAAAAGAAATGCGCAGAACTCCACCTCCGCCATATACAACTTCAACGCTTCAGCAGGACGCAGCCAGAAGAATGGGCCTTTCTGGTAAAAGAACCATGAATCTAGCTCAAAAACTATATGAAGAAGGTTATATTACGTATCACAGAACAGATTCTGTAGCTATCTCTGAAGCAGCAAAAAAACAAATGATTGCCTATGTCAGTCAAAAATATGGCGACAAATATTTATCAGATAAACCAAGATTTTATAAAGCAACTTCAAAAAATGCTCAAGAAGCCCATGA
>CAZIOR010000001.1:27905-32359 GCA_964540925.1 uncultured Gammaproteobacteria bacterium
TTAAATGATAATAAATTGCCTGAGTTTAAAACAGGAGAAAATTTAAATTTTGTAAATTCAACAAATGAATTTCATGAAACACTGCCTCCACCTAGATATAACGATGCATCAATTATTAAAACTTTAGAGGAAAAAGGAATTGGTAGACCTTCAACTTATGCCACAATCATTTCAACAATTGAATCAAGGGGTTATATTGAAAGAGAAGAACAGAGGTTTAAGCCTACAGTTGTGGGAATTGCTGTTACAGATTTTTTAGTAACCAATTTTTCAACAATTGATGATATTCCTTTTACCGCAACCATGGAAGATGAATTAGATGAAATTGCAAATGGTGTAAAAAAATGGGTTCCAGTAATGAAAGAATTCTATACTCCTTTTGAAAAATCTTTAGAAAAAGTTAAGGGAGCTGAAAGAGTTAAAATTGCAGTTGAGGAGACAGAGGAAGTATGTCCTAAATGTAATGAGGGAAAATTAGTTGTGAGATCTGGACGTTTTGGAAAGTTTTTATCATGCAATAGATTTCCTGAGTGTAAATTTACAAAACCACTTGTTCAAGATACTAATTTAATTTGTCCAAAAGATGGCGGAAAAATTGTTGTTAAGAAAACTAAAAAAGGTAGAAAGTTTTATGGTTGTGGTAATTATCCAAATTGTGATTTTGCTGCTTGGAAATTAGAAGATATTAAAAAACCTACTGAGTAGGGCAGGCTGCAAATTCGCATTTTGGGCCGCTTCTGCCTACATAACTTCCATCTGGGCAAAGCTTAGCTTCTTGAGTACAAACAGTCTTATCTGGTTCTGGTGTTAATGTGGGAGTGGGTGATGAGATTTCTTCAGATGATAAATTATTTTTGCCTAGCATTATTCCACCGATTAAGAAAGAAATTAATGTAGAAATTAATACAAAACCGATTAATATTTTTGATTTAAAAATGTTTGCTGTTTGCGTATGTGCAGGAATTTCTTTTTCAGGCAAGGGTAAATCAATTTGTGGTTTTGGTAATGATTTTTCTTCCATATATTAAAACAGTCTACCTAGGATAATAACAGCAGCTGCAATTGCAACTTGGTTAATAAAACCCCAAGGCATTCCCATATGAGTATCAAATAATTTTTGCATTCTATATACCCAATTAAATGGAGGGAAGTTAAAGTTGAAGAATAGATATGGTGCCGTTAGCCAATCGGGAAGTTGCGCCACTAAAACTATAAAGTAGGTATATAAAAGATCAGTTCCTGGAAAAAAGACAGTAATAATTGCCCAAGAAGCAAAAAAGCCGATTAAGACATCGGCTGCGCTTTGTATAAAAAAACTATTTCTAGTTTTTTGCTTCCTGTGATATCCAGTATCCCAATGGGGAAGAGCATCTGCTACGAAATGAGAAGCTAGAGCAATTGGTATTGCAAGTAACGGATTTCCAATTTTTGCGGCAATTACAGTGCCTATGATTGCGTGTCCCGTAGCTGTCATAAGTTTTATTATACGCCTATTGAGAAATTAGATGTCAAGTTATTCTAATTCTTCACGTTTTGCGGCAACAAACAAAAACCATTGTTCAAAAAATCCAATTAAACCTTTAAAGGGTGCTTCAATTATGAAATCAATAATAAGCAATATAAAATTAATTTGTGCAAAGCCTTCTGTTAAGCTTCTACCAACTCTTATAACCGGAATAAAAAAGAATTCAAAGAGGGGGGTAAATAAATTTTGTTTTTTAAAGACAGTATAGGTATTTGCTGTTTGATAAATCCTGTAAGACAGGAATGAAATTATAGCTATAAAGAATACAAAAATTCCTTTGCTTAGAATATTGAAATGTAATTTTCCTAAAACAAGCCACATTATTCCAAATGCAGAAAAGATGGTTAAAATCCAAAAAATAGAGAAGAAATAGTCTTTTAATGTCATCGCGCTTTTTGATTTCAATTTTACAGAAATTGTATTTGCTACGGTTGGGTTTTCTTCTGTTAATAAATTTACAATATGGTTATATATTATTTCTGAATTTTGATCACTTGGAGTTTTGATACCAATTCCGACTCCAGCCATAATTAATGGAGGAATAACTGTATTTAAAACAATTGATAGCCATTGGATTTTACCAAGAAAAATACTCTCAAATGTACCCTCGATTGATAAAGCTAAAATTGCTTTAGTGAACAAAATAAAAACAAAGCTTCTTACGATTGCGGTCCTAACTTTTCGTTTAATACTTCTGTATCTAAGTTCACAAGCTGCGAAAACATATTTCCTAAATTCTTCTTCGTCTTTAATTAAATATTCAATATTGCCTTTTTCTTTAATTAATATGTCATAAAGAATAAGAAATGGTGGAGTAATTTTTTTTACATGCGAAAGAATTCTTTCTTTTTTTGGATAGCTTAATTGGTATTTGATTTCTTTATATCCTTTTTCGAAATTTGTAGCTATTTGATCTATGTTTTCTTTAGAAAGTCTTCCAAAAATTTGTGTAAATAATTTATATTTTAAGAAAGGTACGTCATCTTTAGAAAAACTTTTTCTAATTGCTAAAAATATTTGAATATCTTTGGTTTGTTCAGAATCGTCTGGAATAACTAAGGTATTTTGTAGAATCTTAAACATAAAATTAGCAATTGCCTCCTTTTCTCTATTTGGAACTAAAACATATAAAATGTCGCAGGAGAGAAGCTCTAAAATTAATTCACTTACTTCTTCAGATGGTAAATTACGATTTTGGTGAACTTTTTCTTTTAATTGAAAATGTAGGTCAATGCTTTCTGTAACTCTATTAATTAAAGATTGGGGAACAGTTGCGTTAGGAAAATATCCTGCCCAAATAAGTTCTCGGACTAAGCCTTCAGCTAGATAGCTAGATTTTTCATTTAGAAAAAGCATTCTTTTGAGCATTCTTTCAATTGCTCTTCTGGGAATGGTTTCTTCAGATCCATAATCCATGGCTGTCCTAAATTTTTCATAAAATGAAGCTACTTTGGAGACTAGGGCATTAACTGTTATTTTTTCATCATTTAAATTACTTTCTTTATTTTCAAAAACTCTAATTAATCTATGAGCTAAACTTGATAATGTTTTGGGTAGCATAAAGTGTATGCATTATAGAAGCGGTTAAATATGTTGTCAAACGAACGTTTTTAGTATAATACGTATTGTGATAAAACTTAAAGCAAAAGATTTGCGTACAAGTAAAGGCGATCCAGAGGTAATTAAAAAGTTACCTAAGAATCCAATTTACATCATTTTAGATAATGTATTGGATACATATAATATTGGTGCAATTTTTAGACTAGCTGATGCAACAGCTTGCACAGAAGTTATTATTTGTGGCGAATCTGAAACACCACCTCATACTCGAATAAAAAAAGCTTCAATTAATACAACTGAATGGGTTAAGTGGAGTTATGAAGAAACAGCCTTAAAAGCAATCGAAAGACTCAGAAAAGATGTTCCTGGAATTCAAATTGTTTCAGTTGAATTAGATGATAAAGCAAAGCCATATGATAAAGTTGAATATAAATTTCCAGTTGCTTTAATTGTTGGACATGAAACAACTGGAGTGAGTAGGGAAGTCATGGACGCTTCAGATTTAATAGTTCAACTTCCCATGTTTGGTGTAAATGTTAGTTTAAATGTTATGGTTTCTTTGGGAATAGTTTTATACGAAGTTATTGAAAAATCATCTTGAGCCGTTAGTTCCATTTTTATATCTTCCAACTCCATAGATGGCATCAATTAGCACTCTTTTTAACTGATCTTTGGATAAATATCCAAATTTACTGATACTTTGTGTTCTTGTTCCAAAATCCATCTCTTGCCAAAGTTTTTGTACTAAATCGGTAGTTAGTAAAGATGCTTGGCCACCTTTATAAATATAAAAATCGCCTTGTTGAAAATAAATAACAGTTCCATTATCGCTTTTTGCGATTAAAGCTTTTGCATCTGGGTTTTTTAAATAATAATCAGATATTAAGGCTGGAACTTGAGGTCCGTGCATATATCTAATATTCATAATTGCACCGTTCTTAGGATCCTTCTTTCTTCTTTGAGGAGAATAGTCAAATATTGAGGACTCAGCTTCATCCTTTAATTTTTTTTCCCGCGCGTTTGTCATAAGTTCTAATCTAATTCTTCTAGAATTGTCTATGGTGTACATTCTTTTCTCATCTTTTAATTTTCTTACTTGTTCTCTTGTATATTTTGCTGCTAGTTCTGGAGGTAGATTGTTCCAAAGTTTTTCCATTTGTGTTTTCAGTCTTGTATACATATTTTGATGAAATTGTCCGTGTCTCCTAGCTAAAGAATGGGCTGATTCTTGTGTAAATAGATAGGTGAACAGAATATCCCGCTGATGCTCAGGTAGTACTTCATAGGCTGAGTTGTTAATAACATCTCCAAGGAATTGATTTGTTCTTGGCGTAAAATGAACAGGCAAATGCAATTTATGATCTTTTAC
>CAZIOR010000001.1:32459-44835 GCA_964540925.1 uncultured Gammaproteobacteria bacterium
TATAATTTACATTGATATATAAAGATGAAATAAAAAAGAGGTATATTTATTAACTCCAGTTTCTTCAAATTCCTTTGTAGAAATATACCAAAAAATTCAAGAATTTATGAAAGCATCAAACTATTTTTCAGAAATGGCGGGAATTATCGGCGGAATTGGTCCGGAAGCGACTGCGTATTTCCAAGGACTTTTAGTTAGAATTGGTCATGAAACAGCTAAAAAAGATCAAGATCATGTTCCATATCTTTTATACAACAATCCACAAATTCCAGATAGAACTTCTCATTTGGTTTATGGTAAAGAAAATCCACTTCCAGAGCTTATTCATACAGGTAGAATTTTAAAAAACGCTGGAGCAACATTTTTAGCTATGCTTTGCAACACATCCCATGCTTATGCAGAAGACCTAGAAAAATTAACTGGTTTACCTGTTGTAAATATGATTGATTTGACTGCAAATTATGTAAATTATGCTTATGGAAGTAATTCAAAAGTAGGACTTTTAGCTACAGATGGAACCGTAATGAGCAATTTATATCAAAATTCTTTTTTTGAAATTAATCCAAGCATTGAAGTGTTAACTCCAAGTGTAAAAAATCAAAAAAAGGTTATGAATGCTATTTACGATATAAAGTCGGTTTCTGTAAATGATAAAAATATTAAGGCTTTACAAGAAGCAGCTCAGGAATTGATCGATAGGGGCGCTGAGGTAATTGTTTTAGGTTGCACAGAAATTCCTCTCGCATTCGCAAATGAAAAACTTCATTTCAAATTTATTGATCCTATGGATGTTTTGGCTAGAGAAATAGCAGCTAAAACTATGCTTAGTAAGCTTGCTTTTCCAAAGAAGTTTTGGCAATTTTTTCTCACCCAAGATAAATAATTAAGCGTTTAGAGTAAGTTTATATTGTGGAATTTTAGTAAATTTCAGTCTTTCTTTGTAACCATTATCTCCTTTACCTGCATCATATTTTTTGCATCCGAATTTAATTGCTCTTTCAATATTTACTGACATCGTAAACTTTCCTAAGCTAGGGACGGTATAATCGTAACCCATATTTAATCCTGTGTAGACATCATTAAATACAAATGCGTATCCAGCAGCTTTAATATCACCATTAATTAAAATTTTAAATAAATCCATTTTAAAAAGATTAAAAAGTTCTTTAAAAATCTCTCTTCTGTGACTCATATTAAAGGAGGAATTGTCTCCAAATCTATCTATGCTAAGCTTAAAAAGAAGTTCAAGATCATCAATTGTCCCGTCAATTATCTGGATATTTTCATCTTTTAGTTTATTTTTCATATCACTTTTTAAATTTCTTCTTGTTTTTCCTGTAAATCTATCAATGTATGAGTTAAAATCAGTTAAGCCTTCAAGGTCTACTTCGAATCTATCGTTATAATGCTCAGACTCAATATTATTGACTGTGTAGGGTTTAGCCATTGAAGCTAAAATTGCATAATCATTAATTTGTTTCAGAAATTCTATTTCAAGGTTTTCGTATCCAGGGGCTAAAATTACTTTATTGTCATCAGTATCCAGGCCACCAAAAAACTCTAAGAATGGTTTTTTGCCTTGAAGAAGTTTTTGACCAATTCCCACATTATTATTAAGCTGAAGAGCAAGTAAGCCAATTGGTTTGTCATTGTCATAACCTACTATAAAGTGGAGTTTTAGATTTAAAGGTTTGATCCAAGCATATCTGAATTCCCATTCATCATCGATAACTTTATGAGCGGAGAAGAGATTCCAAATTTGCTTTGCTTCCTCGAGATCTGTTATTACTTTAAATGTAATATTACTCATGTAATAGGGTATATTATACGGTTTTTGACAAAATTATTCAATTTAATAAATTATCCTAGAGTTTTATGGACATTTACAATTTTTTTGGTATAATATAATCTTCAAATTAAGATAAATTATAATGTCCGATACTTTACATATAAATGACCGAATCACTTTAGCAAAAGGTCTAAATCTCAGCATAGAAGAATTTGACAGATTGGTTGAGTCTGCAAATAAAGCCTATGAATATTTCAAAAATACTGGCCCTTTTTATGGCTCTGAGGAAATAAAAGAACCTACTTTTAGAATTACAGCTGAAGCTGTTTCGCTACCTTCTTCGGAAATAGAAAAGCTTAAAGTAATTGGTAAAGATTTAGTAAAACTTGGCAGGGCTTTAAAAAATCTTCCACAAAATTATAAAGATAAAATTGGTAATGATTTGGATTTTAGAGTTCCAGTTACGTTTAGAATTGATGCCATTCTAGATAATAGTAATAAGTTAGTTGTTAATGAGATTGAAGGAATGGATGGGGCAGTAAGCCTAATGATTGCAGAGCAACTAGCTTATAATTTAAGGCCTGTAGCAAGTCTTACTCACGTTAAATTGATTGAACTTTATAAAAAGATGTTCCCAAATAAAAAAATTAGACTTTGCTTTATTAGAAGTAATGTATCTACAAATCCCTATACAGCTAATGCTAGAAGATTTAATGAGCTTTTAGAAAGTTATTCAAAAAAAGAAATTACTTGTGATTTATTTGATTTTGAAGATATTAAATCAAACAAGGTAAATCCAGATTTTTCAAGCTATGATGGAATTTTTAATGATACCTATTTAAATCCTGAAGAACTTTTTGCAGTTGGAGTTCCAGAGCAAAAACTTTTAACAGCAGGAAATTATAGCGCTTTGGTTGTTAAAGGAGTTTTTGCTTTAGTTTTTGAAAATGAGTTAGAAGAGTTTTTCATTGCTGAAATCGGTAAAGAATCTTTGGATAGGCTTAGAGAAATGTTTATTCCTACCCATTTTATAAATTCAATAGAAGATTTAAAAAGAGCAAGGGAAAATGGAAAAGTAGTAAAGGTAGCTTGGGCAAAAGAAAATATGGCAGTTGCTAATAGATCAGCTGGGGTTGCAGTTCCCAAAGGAGAAACAGTACATGCGACTGATGACAGGTGGAAAGAGCTAGAGCAGTATCTAGATTTAGGTTATACCTTGATCGCTCAAGATTTTGTTGAGCCTAAGAAAATAGAAGCGTTTTTGCGAAAAAAAGGGATAAGTTTAGAAAAAGTTAATTGGCATAATAGAATTTGTATTAAATTTGTTCCGACTAATAATCCAAATAACGAAGAAGTGTCAGAAGTTGAAATAACCGCAATGGAAGCAACTTTAGGACCAGATATTATTCCTGCAGGTAGAGCTTGTGCTTTTACAGCTGTGGTATTCTAGTATTATGTCTAATAATAAAATACATGAGTTAAGACCACGTAGTAGTGTTGCTGGTTTAGCAGAATCAGAACGAACTATTCCTCAGTCAAAAGCAAAAGGAGCATCTTGGAAAAGAAGATTTTTAAAAGCAGCAGCTCCATTAACCTTAGGATTAACGCTTTCATTTAACCCCTTGAGTGTATTTGAAGATAGTTCAGATACATCGGTTGAAGCAAGTTTGCCGCATTCTCCTAGACATGAGGCAATGTCTTTAATAAAAGGTGAAGTTCTAACCACTAGTGCCAAAGAAGTTTATGAAAAATATGGTGTTTATTTAATTTCACTTAAAACAGCAGATGATGCAATGGAAAAATTGGGTATAAATTTTCCTGATTCTCCTGATGATTTAGACTGGACTCCAGAGGAAGTGAAAATTGTTGGTAAAGTTTTAGGTAATTTACCACCTAGCTTAACAGGTCCTATTAATGGCGAGCCTTTAGTTATTTTTAAAGGCGGACCTTCATTGCAAGAAACGTGTAAAGATTGTTATGGTGGGTATTTTCATGAGGCTCATTTTGTAGGATTATCGAAAATTGCTACTGATGATTTAGAAAAGGATAACAATATGCAATTAATTACCCATGAACTTACTCATAGGCGGGATGATTTAATGGGTAATCCACTTTGGGGCAGAGTAAATGATCTTTTACAGGGTAGTAGATTTGTAAATCTTCCATATTATAAAAATGATCCTGAAAGTCAGTTAGCTAAGTTAATGGATATAGGTACTTTCTTTGATAGAAAAACTGCAATAGCAACTTTTGGAAGCTTTATGTCTGATGATAGTTTTGTTGAAGGCATAGCTGGTCTTTCTCAGTTATATGTGAGCGGAGATTGGGAAAATTTTATGCGTACAGTAGGTCCTCTTACTGACGGAAAGGGTTACCGTAATATACCAAAAATAAAAACAAACGATTTACCAAATAAATATCCAGTAGCTGCTGCATTATATTTAGTTTATCAGGGGAATATGTTTGATGGCGTTCAATATTCTTCACAAGGTTTAATGATAAAAGACAAGTAGTGCAAAAAAAGGTATAAGAAAAACTCTGAACTTATCTTTACTGCGTATTGACTTTTGCTTCAAATTAACTATAATAGAATTCACTATGTAAAGATTCTTGCCAAAGACAGGTTTTGAACCCGCCTATGGCGGGATTTTTTATCTTTACTAGCTAAATTTAGCTCTTTTAAAATTTATCGGTGATAAAAATACGCAAGTCAATTCAAAGAAAGTGAATCTAAATTTTTAGAACTGGATCAAAGTAAACTTTCCTTTCAAAATCAACTTTTGTTGACAATCAGGAAGTGGTAGGAATCTCACTTACTCATCGTAGTAAGGAGTCAGATATTTTCTAATATCTGTTTTTTTGAGAATTTGATCCTGGTTCAGGATGAACGCTGGCGGCGTGCCTTAGGCATGCAAGTCGAACGGGGTCCGCAAGGACCCAGTGGCAGACGGGTGAGTAACGCGTAGGAATCTACCTCTAGGTGGAACATAGCTCATCGAAAGATGGGGTAATTTTCCATAATCAATTTATTGTAAAGCACTTAACTGTGCGCCAAGAGATGAGCCTGCGTCCTATCAGCTAGTTGGTGGGGTAAAAGCCTACCAAGGCGATGACGGGTAGCTGGACTGAGAGGTCGATCAGCCACAACTGCACTGAGATACGGGCAGTACACCTACGGGTGGCAGCAACCAGGAATATTTGGCAATGGACGCAAGTCTGACCAAGCGACGCCGCGTGGAGGATGAAGGCCTTCGGGTTGTAAACTCCTTTTAATAGACCCTTCACGGTCTATAGAATAAGCCTCTACTAACTACGTGCCAGAAGTCTCGGTAATACGTAGGAGGCGAGCGTTATCCGGATTCATTGGGCGTAAAGTGTGCGTAGGCTTGTTAAAAAGTCGTGCCTTAAAGACCAGGGCTTACCCTTGGGAGTGGGTGCGATACTATTAACATTGAGGATTGTTAGGGATGCTGGAACAGTTAGTGTAGCAGTGAAATGCGTTGATATTAACTGGAACACCAAAGGCGAAGGCAAGCATCTGGGATTTTCCTGACGCTGAGGCACGAAAGCCAGGGGAGCGAAACAGATTAGATACCTGTGTAGTCCTGGCCGTAAACGATGTCCGCTAGCTATCACTCACAAAGTGCATGAAGTAAATTCGTACATTTTGTGAGTGGTGGTGTAAGCTAACGCGTTAAGCGGACCGCCTGGGGAGTACGGCCGCAAGGCTAAAACTCAAAGGAATTGACGGGGACCCGCACAACCGGTGGAGCGTGTGGTTCAATTCGAGACAAAACGAAAAACCTCACCAGGGTTTGACATGTAATCGTTTATTCTTTTAGAAATAAGAGGAAATCCGTAAGGATGATTACACAGGTGCTGCATGGCTGTCGTCAGCTCGTGCCGTGAGGTGTTCCCTTAAGTGGGGAAACGAGCGCAACCCGCGTCCAATGTTGAATATTCATTGGAGACGGTCCCAACTTTGTTGGGAAGGAAGGAGCGGAAGACGTCAAGTCAGCACGGCCCTTATACCCTGGGCTACACACACACTACAATGGCGAAAAACAATGGGCTGCAAGCCGGTAACGGCAAGCGAATCCCTGAAATTTCGCCTCAGTTCAGATTGAGGTCTGCAACCTGACCTCATGAAGTCGGAATCGGTAGTAATCGCGGATCAGAATGCCGCGGTGAATACGTTCTCGGGTCTTGTACACACCGCCCGTCAAGGCAGTAAAGTCGGTAGCTATCGAACATCCACTTTGTGGATGGAGATAGAGATCGGCGATAAGGCTTAAGTCGTAACAAGGTATCCCTACCCGAAGGTGGGGATGGATCACCTCCTTTCTAAAATTTTTAACTTCTTGTAAGTTAAAAAGGGAAAGAGAGAAGGTACGGCAATCCGTCAAGTTCGCTTTTGCGAAAACTGACGAGAGAAATGTACATACACCTAAGTGTGAATAGCACTTATCCTTCCAATACTTTTGTATTAGGAATGAAAATCTCTATTCATTTTTCCTACCACTTCCTGGTTGAAATTCCAGACACCGATATATCAAAAAAAGCACCAATGAAGGTGCTTTTTTTGTGGTCATTTGAAATCTAGATATTGTTTTGTTAGAATCGCTATCTAATTGCTATAATTAAAGAGTAAGAATTTATTTTATGAAAATTGGCTTATTTACAGACGGTTATACACCACTTATTAATGGAGTAACGACAACGGTACGAGATTTAAAACATTCGCTTCGCGATATTGGTCATGATGTGCACGTAGTTGCTCCAACTTTTCCAGATCACAAAGATAACGACCCTCAGGTATTAAGACTTAAATCATTTAGGTTATATAAAAATCCAGAACTTAGACTTTCATATATGTGGCCAGATAAAATTTTCCAAAAAGTCTTAATGCTTGATTTTGATATTTATCATGGTTTTTCTGGAGGTTCAATTCCATCTCTTGGTTTAGCTTTGGCTAAATTTAGGAAAAAACCATATGTTTTTACGTATAACACTAGACTTAACCAATATACCCATTATTTCTTAGGCGGAAAAGTAATTAGACCAAAAGCTGTTGAAAAAATCGTTGAACTTTTTTGTAATGTTTGCGACGTAGTAGTTGCCCCAGCAGATTACGTAAAAGAAGAATTAATAGACTTTGGTGTTAAAAAGCCAATTGAAGTAATTCCAAATGGAGTAAATACAGAGCAATTTAAACCTGGTGAAAGTAACTTTTTACAAACAGAATTGAGTCTGCCTGAGAATGCAAAAATAATCTTATATATCGGTAGGCTTGCTAAAGAAAAAGACGTTAGTTTTTTAATTAAAGCTTTTGCAAACGCAAAACTTACTAATACGTATTTTGCCATAATTGGAGATGGTCCAGAGAGAAAAAATTTAGAAAAATTGGTTAATAAATTAGGCATGCATGACAAAATTAAGTTCTTTGGTTTTATTGAGCATGCAGATTTAGGAAAAGTATATAACAGTGCAGATGTCTTCGTTTTTGCCTCAACAACAGAAACTCAAGGAATGATTATTTTAGAGGCAATGAGTTCGGGACTTTCGGTGTTAACTGTAAAAGATAAAGTTTTTTCTCAATTTATTGAAAATGGGAAAGATGGTTTTATAGTTGATAAAAATGAAGCAGAATATATTGATAAATTAAAAGAAATATTAAATAGTAAAGAGTTGAGAAATGAAGTGGGTAGAAGCGCTAGAGAGAAAATAGTTAAGGATTTTTCTTTAGAAAAAATTGCTAAAAGATTTGAAGCTTTATATAATAAATTAGTTTGAAAATATCAGTTGTAATACCAGCTTATAACGAAGAAAAAAATCTCCATAAATGCTTGGATTCTTTAATGGTTCAAGATTACCCCAAAGAAAATTTAGAAATTATTGTTGTTGATAATAACTCGACTGATAAAACTGTAGAAATTGCTAAAAGTTATGGTGCAAAAGTAATTGTTGAAGAAAAACAGGGAAATACTTTTGCAGCTAAAAGGGGCATGGATTCGGCAAGTGGTGAAGTTGTGGCAATGATGGATGCAGATACAATCGCATATCCTGATTGGGTATCGCAAATTGCTAAATCATTTGCAGATCCTAAGGTAATTGCCCTAACAGGCATGGCAATTATTAAAAGTGGCAATAAATTAATTGACGCTTTTTCAAGTTTATATTATCAAGTCTTTTTGTATTTTAATTTCCTAATTGGTAAACCGCATTTGACTGGATTTAATTTAGCAGTTAGAAAAACAATCTATGATAAGATCGGAGGAATAGATCCGAGATTTACAATGAGCCCAGATGTTGATTTGGGAATTAGGATGGGAAAAGTTGGAAAGGTAATTTTTGCAAGAAATGTTAAGGCTCATACTTCATTCAGAAGGTGGCAAGAAAACCCTCTTGAAGCATTCGTTACTTACTTTAAGGGTTACCTTTGGACGGTTTGGTTTAGAACTCCTCCTCCCGTAAAGCAACGAGCAGTACGATAAGCTTCATTTTGGCTTTAAATTTTGATATACTACATACTGTGTGGCGCGATGGTGAAGTGGCCTAACACAGCTGTTTGCAAAACAGCCATTCGCCGGTTCAAATCCGACTCGCGCCTCAGTTAGTTACAAGGGTGACTAGTTCACTGGTAGAACGCTTCACTGATAATGAAGAAGTACATGGTCCGATTCCATGGTCACCCACACTAGAAGTTTTCTCTCCCGATTGCTTCAGAAATATTTTTAAACCCATCTTTTTCTAAAAGCTTAGGTAATTCACTGTTTATTTGCGCTACTAAAGTTGGTCCTTCAAAGATAAGTCCGGTTATAAGTTGAACTAAACTTGCCCCAAGTTTAATTTTTGTATATGCATCTTCTGCACTAAAAACACCACCGCAACCAATAATAATTAATTTCTTTCCATAGTTTTTATAGGCAAGTTTTATTAACTCATTACTTCTTTTTTCTGTTGGTTTGCCAGAAAAGTTACCAACTTTAAATTTTTTAACTTCATTTTTTTGAAGAGATTTATCATTTCTATCTTTTTGTAAGTTGCCGAAAATTACACCTTTTATATTGTGTTTTATAATTACATCTAACATTTTTTTTGTTGCATTATCTGTTTCATTGATTGGCATTTTTATAAAAATAGGTTTTTGAACTTTTAATTTATCAACAGCAGATAAAAGTTCATCTAGATTTTTGGGGGGATAAAAAGAGATATTGCCATAAAGATTAGGACAGCTAATATTAAGTTCATAATATGAATTTTTAACACTTGAGGTCTCAAATATTTTAAAAGCTGAAATAATGTCATTTACTGCGTCAAGTTGAGTTTCTTTTTTTCTAGTATTAGTTTTGCCAATGCTAATGCCAACTGGAATTACAAAATTTTTATTTGTTAGTTTGTTCGCAGTTTTAGTTGCTCCTTTATTTTTATATCCTTTGTTAACCATTAAAGATTTTGACTTAGGGAGCCTGCCTAAACGTGGTTTTGGGTTACCCTCATATTCACCATTCGTAATTGTTCCAATTGTTTGAAATCCAAATCCCATACTAGGTAGAATCTGAGTTAATTTCGCATAGTAATCAAAACCAGCAGCTAGACCAATAGGATTAAAAAACTTAATATCAAAAAATGTTTGTTCAAGTTTTTTATTTTTCTTTGCGAATATTTTTTTAAGTAAGGAATTTGCTGGAGAAATGTTACCAGCAAGTTCGCCTAAAGAGGTGATTGTATTGTGAATAATTTCTGGGTCAAAAAGAAAAAATAACGGCTTGGCAATATTTTTGTAAATTAAACTAAATATTTTAAATTTCACATCTCAAATTTTATGCCTTAATTTCTTACAATGCAAGCACGATTTGAAGGTTGACAGTTTCTTCATAAAATCACTATTATTAATATGTGGATCCGAATTTATCAAACCCAAACAATCAGGGTAGTTCTCCTCATATTGTAGTACCTGCTCCAGGAATTCAGGGAAATGGTTTGCCTCCATTACCAAATGCTCCTCAACCAGCTCCAACAGAGCCAACTGTATTTTCGCAAACTCCAGTTTCAGATAAGCCTCTGACTTCTAATTCAAAAGATGGATATGACGACTTGCCAAAGCAAAAAACAATTAGTAAAAAAACAGCGGCACTTTTAATGGGTCTTTTTGTTGTTATTGCCTTGCCATTGACTGTAGTTGTTTCGCAAAGACAACAAACAACTCAAAGCGGAGCAGCAAATCCATTAGGCCCAGAAACGGTAATTGCCGTAATTAATGGTCAAAATGTATTAGAAAAAGATTTAGAAGTGGTAGCAGCCGAGCAATATGATCCAGATTCAATTGATAACGCTGCGCTAAAGGATGCTTTGCTGATCATTGAGGAGAGAAAGATATTGGATTTAGAGAAGACTCAAAAAAATATCATAATTACCGATGAAGAAATAGCGGTAAAAGAGGGAGATGGTTTTGATGCTAAATCTGCTTACTATGAAGTTTTAAAAGACAAAGTAACTCTAATTGAAGCTAAAAATTGGGAAGTTTATACTATTGGCTTTTGGGTGCCACCAACTGATGAGAGAGGAGATTTAACAGCAGCTGAAAAAAAGCTAGTTCAACAAAGACTTGCTGATGGATTAAAAGCACTAGATACTGCTAGGGATCAACTTGCTACCTCTAAATCAGCTTTAGATATTGCAAGAGATTTGGTTAAAAAATATCCTTCACTTGCACCTGTTTTGGGAGTTAATGGTTACATGTTAAAAGATTTAACTGGTAACGCAGATTTAAGTGATGTTCAAAATCCAAGAACCTACACCTATGAAACTTCAAATAAGGGTCAGGCTTTATTTGATGCAATTTATTCATTAAAGACTCCAGGGCAAATTAAAAAGGCCATTTCTGAATTAAGTAGCGGTGGAAATGTAGTTAAATTAGTTAAGTCTAATTCAACGGCAAAGTACAATACCTATGAAGCATGGCTTGCTGCAAAGAAAGCAACTTTAGTTAATGTAACGTATTCATTATGAAAAAATTAATTTTACTTTTTACCAGTTTTGCATTCATCGTAATTTTAGTTTTAGGTCTTAAAAATAATCTAGTATTGGCTGCAAATAAAGTTAGCAATTCTCGTTGTCTGACCATTTCTGGAACATTTAATGCTAAAAATTGGAGCGGTGGAACAATGATGGTTGGTTGTAATGGTGATAATGGAAGGTACTGTAAAGGACAAATTGCTGAGGTTAAACCAGGTAAGTCATATAACTTAACAAAATGCTCCTGCCCTCCATACGCTAGTGGATGTTTAGTGATTGGTAAAAAATTAGTTTTAAAAAACGATGGACCAAATAAAAGACCAAGGGTTCATGTAGTAGGTAATAAAGTTCCAAATAAATGTGAATTAGTTAATAAGAAAAATGTTTGCGGAACCAATGGCCATGCAATTAACGTAGATTTTAAAGTTACTTGTGAAAAAGAAATTTGCCCTGTACCAAATCCAGTTCTTAACGTAAAAGTAAATTGTCCAAATTGCAGTCAACAATCAGATGCAAACTCAGATACTGTAGTTGCACAAGAAGGAGAGTCATGTGGGGCAAGCGATGGAGATGGTAAAAATGTTAATTGTCAGTCGGGATTAACTTGTGTTTATGGTGACGATTCAGGCGTTGGTACATGTCAGGTAGTTGAAACTGGGGGAACGCAATGAAATTAAATAAATTTAAACAAAAATTATTACTCATCGGTGCAGTTGTCCTTTTAGCAGTAGCTTTGCCAGTTACTATTTATTTAGTGCAACAACAACAAAATCTTAGACAAAATGCTAGTAGCGCTAGAACACTTTCCTTAACTCCAGCAACTAAAAATGTAAAAGTAGGAGACAGTTTTAAATTAAATATTCTTTTGCATCCAAATGGAGATTATATAAAGTATGTAAACTTAGTCATTAATTATGACGAAAATTTATTAAGTGCCAAAAATAGTTTTGTTAAAAATTCCAAATTTAAATTTAACGTAAAAACTAAAACCTTTACAAAAGGCAAGATCGTTTTAGAGCTTCAGACCAATGATCCCAAAGAGTACGTAAACAAACAAATAGTTATTGGTACTTTGGAATTTAGAGCTTTAACAAAAACAGATACCGCTGCAAAAATATCATTTGGCACAGTAAAAACAGTGGTTAAGGGCGCAGGTGGTAAAAGCTTAAAATATGATTTTAATGCTTCAAGTATAACTATTGCCGAAGGAGTTCCAGTTTGTTTGCCAAATAAAGCAACTTGTACTTGGGACCCAGTCAGCGGAGTAACTAATTATCATTATAAAGTTACCAATACGACGAGTAATAAAGTAATTACCGAAGGCGATACGGCTAAAACTACTGTTTCTTTTGATTCAGTTGATAATAATACCTATAAATGCGATGTTTATGCTGTTAACAAATGCGGTAATGGAACTCCAGGAACAGATACGCAAACTTGTGTTCCAACGCCAACTAGTTCTGTAACCCCAACAGATACACCAACTCAAACACAAACACCTACTGAAACTCCTACAGGTACAGTAACTGAAACTCCTACGGAAACTCTTACTCCAACAGAAACAGCTAC
>CAZIOR010000001.1:44935-74151 GCA_964540925.1 uncultured Gammaproteobacteria bacterium
ACTCCTACGGAAACTCTTACTCCAACAGAAACAGCTACACCAACTGAAACTGTAACTCCAACAGAGTTCATTGCCTCAAATACGCCAACCAGTACAACAGTTATCACTCAAGCACCTGGTACAACTGCAACTTCAACTCCTGTACCTACGCTTCCTCCAACGGGTAACAATGTAGTTACTTTTGGAGCAATTATTGGAGCAGCATTTGTAATCATCGGTGGAATATTATTCCTTCTTCTTTAATTTAGCTTGAAATAGCCTTAAAATTGAGGTATATTCAGTCTTATGGATAAGCCAATTGAAACATTTTTTACAAGAGTGGGTTGTATGGATGGAAGAGTACAGTTACCAGTAAGCAGTTTTGGAAAGCAAAAATTTAATGCTTCATATCCCGACAGTATTTCTGACGCCGGTGAAGTAGGAATCCTAGCTCACAATCCATCCCCAGAGGTATTAAAAACCTTAATTCATGAGTTAGAAGTGTCAATTAATAATCATCATTCAAAAGGGATTGTTGTCCATGGTCATAGTGAGTGTGCAGGAAATCCAGTAACTGATGATTTGCAAAAAAAACATATTTTAAGAAGCGTTGAATTAATAAAGGAGTTAATCAAGAGTCAAATTCCTGTAGTTGGAGTATTTGTAACCAGATCTAAGACAAATCCTGAAGAGTGGGTTGTTGAAGAAATCTAGAATTCTCCTTTGCAAAATTCTGTTTGTATGTTAAATTAGACTAGTTTTATGGTTTTATCAGATAAAGACATTAAGCTTTCTTTAAAAAAAGGAGAAATAAAAATAACTCCAGTTCCAAATTTAAAAAATCAGCTTGGCTCAAACTCAATTGATTTAAGATTAGGCAATGTTTTTAGAATTTTTGATCACTCTAAGTATGCATATATTGACCCTTTCAAAAAAAATATCGGTGAAGAAGTAACTAGGGAAGTTAAGGTTAAAGAAAATGAACCCTTTATAATTCAACCGGGAGATTTTGTTTTGGGAACAACAATTGAATATTTAGAAATTCCAGATAATTTAGTAGGAAGTTTAGAGGGAAGATCGAGTATTGGAAGACTTGGAATTGTAGTCCATTCCACAGCTGCTAGTATTGAATGTGGATTTAGAGGGAAAATTACTCTAGAGCTTGCGAATATGGGAAAAATGCCTGTGGCTTTGTATTCTGGCATGCGAATTTGCGCAGTTTCATTTATGCAAATGACAAGTTCAGCTGATATGCCATATTATAAAAAGAAAAACGCTAAATACTTAGGTCAAAAAAATCCTCTGGAGTCAAAAATTGAGAAAGATAGAAAATAATTAGTAAGCTGTTCCTTGTTCCGCTTGTGGAAGTAATGCTTTAATTCTTAATGCAGCCATTAAATCTAGATCTTCACTTGCTGCGTTTCTGATAGTTTGTTTATCTAAGACAAATGGTTCTCCAACATTTACTTCAGAGAGAACTTGATTGCTTAGTCCAAGGCCAATAAGCATAGCCTCTCGGGTTAAAGATTTAGTTTCGGGGTCATATACTTTATAACCACCAGCTATTCCAACAGGTATTACAGCCACTCTTTTTTTATCCGTAGCGCTTATTCTAAGGGTTTGTTGTAATGCGCCCTCTCTAAATCTTTGCATACCTTTTATATTTCCATTTTCATCTCTTCTGCCACTTTCCACTCTTCCTTCAGGAAAAACAATGATTCCTTTACCTTGTTTTGCTCCTTCAATCATGGTTCTGGCATATTCTACAGTATTACTGCCATCAACACGCCCCTTTTCAATATCATTTGGGGTGGCGGTAAATACCGGTGTTGTTCCTAAATCTTCTAATAACTGTCTAGTGTCACCGAAAACTGAATCTAAAAGAGATCCTTGTCCGCCTGTTTTTAAAGATAGGGCAAAGGGAAGCATATAGCCATTTATGCCATCCGTACTGCCACTTGAGTTAACTATTGTTCTAACATGATTTCCTACTAATGCAGCTGGAAATGCGTCAGGATGACTAGTGTGATTTGCTACTATTTCAATTGCACAACCGTCTTTCCAGAGCTCTGTTATTTGTCTATCAAAACCAGCTGGATATTGAAGACCCGTATTAATTAAAATATTTAACATGCCTCGTTTAAAAATTGGTTTCCTAATACCTTCCGGTATAGCAAGGAGTCCAGCTTCTAAAACTGCACTAAATCTATGTCCTTGTTCTTTCATAATCTGCAATTTTACCAGATTTACGTATAAATTGCCTGTTGAAAAGACTTATTGCGATAGTATATATTTCTATGTGAAATGGCAGGACTTACAAAGGGTAAATTTATTGTTATTGATGGAAATGATGGATCTGGTAAAACCACACAGTTAAATCTTCTTAAATCTTTTTTAGAAAAACAAAATATTCCAACAGCAGTTTTTGATTTTCCACAATATAAAACATTTCATGGTGAAACTGTTGGCAGGTTTTTAGCAGGAGAATTTGGTAACTTGGATAGTGTTTCACCATATCTTTTAGCCTATCCTTATGCAATGGATAGATTGGGTGCATCTCCACATATTAAAGCAGCACTTGCTGAAGGAAAAATTGTTTTAGCAAATAGATATGTTGCATCTAATCTTGCACATCAATCAGGTAGACTTCCTAAAAATCAGCGCAGAGATTTTATTAATTGGGATATTGAATTCGAATATTACTTAAATGGATTACCTAGAGAAGATTTTTTAATTTATCTTTATGTTCCACATAAGCACACTAAAAAACTAATGAAGAATAAAGATAGAGGAACAAGGGAATATCTTAATGGAAAAATTAAAGATATTGCAGAAAGCGACAAAGATTATATTACTGGCGCAGAAGAAGCATATTTAGATTTATTAGAAAGATTTGACCATTGGATAAAAATTAATTGTGTAGATGAAAAGGGAAGACTCTTGTCAAAAGAAGAAGTGCATGAAAAAATAAAGCTTGAACTTTTAAGTAGAAATATAATATGAAAGTAAATATTAAAAGAATTGATAAATCTTTGCCGATACCAGAATATAAAACTAAAGGAGCTGTTGGTTTTGATTTCTATACTAGAGAAGAAGCAGTTGTAAAACCAGGAGAAGCAATTCTTATTCCTCTTAATATAATTTTCAAAGTTCCAAAGGGTTATGTGTTGTCAATTATTCCTAGGTCATCAACTCCAAAAAAAGGACTTCTCATTCCTAATAGCCCAGGAACAATTGATCAAGATTATTGCGGTGACGAAGACGAGTTAAAAGTTTGGGCATATAATTTTACTAAGAAAAAAATTATTGTTGAAAAAGGCGAAAGAATTTGTCAGGGAATTTTATATAAAGTTGGAATCGCAAAGTTTACTGAGGTTAAAAAAATGAGTTCTAAATCAAGAGGAGGATTTGGAACAACAGGGCATAAATAACATGATCAAAAAAGATTTAAAATTCGCACCTAATTTTGAAAAGCTTTTTCTATCTGAAAAAGAAGAATATTTATTAAAACCATTCTTTACAAATTTAGATAAAAATACTTTTGCTGTTACATTTTTACCACCTGAAGTAATTGGTGCGCTTTGCTCAAGAACATCAAGAGCAAAAGGCGATTTGAGAGTAGTACTTCTTAAAGAATTTTTAGAGCCATTTGTTAAAGAGAAAAGTATTTATGGAAAATCTTTAAAAAGTTTAATTTCCTTTTTACATAAAAATCCAATAGAACTCATTTTTTCAAATCCAAAAGGTAGAGAATTTTATGTTAAATGGTTAGCGCAATATGGTGACGATTCAATCGCGCAAATGGCAGGAACGCATTTGGTTTATAGCGCAATTTCACAAATTGCTATTAAGCATTTTGAAGACATGAGAGTTGGTCTTGCTCCAATTGAAAAATCTACTAGATATGTAGATTATTCTGCAAAAATAAATAATAAATACAGATATTACACAGATCCAACTCTAAAAAAAATAGGACTTGATAAAGAATATAAAGAAGCAATGGATAATTTATTTGATACTTATACCAAAATTATTACCCAATATTTTGCAATTTTAAAAATTAAATATCCGGATGAAAAAGATCAGGTGTTAAAAGCCAAAGCTTTTGATGTAACCAGAGGTCTCTTGCCCTTGGCAACACTTTCTCAGGTAGCATTTTTTGGTAACGGTCAAGCCTTTGAATATATGATGGCAAGATCATTGGATCACAAATTGGGTGAAATTAAATATTTAGCAACTGAAGCTTTTGAAGAGTTGGATAAAATTATTCCAGCATTCCTGCGAAGATCAGAAGGAGAAGCAGCAGGGGAATATAGACAATATTTAAACTCTAAAGAATTAGAGCTTGAAAAAATTGTCAAAAAATTAAAACTAAAAAATGGAAAAGTTAATAATACTTCTGAAATTAAAATTGTAGATTTTGATAAAGATGGAGAAGACAAAGTAATTGCAGGACTTGTCTATCCAAAGCTACATGCTTCGTATGAAGAAGCATTAAAGCTGGTTAGGAAAATGTCTCAAAAACAGAAAAAACAAATTTTAGATAGCGTTTTTTCTAAAAGAAAAGCGAGATGGTATAAGGTGCCTAGAGCATTTGAAAGTGCCTTTGTAACCTTCGATGTAATCCTAAATGCTGGAGCTTGGAGAGATTTGCATAGACATAGAATGCTAACTCAATTTAGGCAAAGATTTTCCATTTACAATGGTTTTGATATACCAGAGGATCTAGTAGGAACAGGATTAGATAAATTATTTATATCAGCTGTTTTGAAAGCAGAAAAAGTATTTAAAAAAATTGAGAAGAAAGATCCAGATTTAGCTCAATATGCAGTAACTATGGCTCATAGGGTACGGTTTTTGCAAAAACAAAATCTAAGATCATTTTTCTGGCAATCAGAGCTTAGGACAACTTCTCAGGGTCACCCTGATTACAGAAGGGCAGAACAAGAAAAAGCAAAACTTGTTAAGAAAATTTATCCACTTTTAGGAAATTATTTATTGGTAGATTTTAATGATTATGGTTTTGCAAGACGTGGAACTATTGAAAAAATAGAGCAAAGAGAGAAAAAGCTTCTGAAAGAACTTACTAAGAAAAGTTGATAAATACCCTCATTTAGACTACAATTGCAGACTATGGGATTAGCTTTAGTTGAAAATAGATTAGGTAGATTTGTTGCAGACGAAATTGCAACAAAAGGCCCAATGCCTTTTGATAGATATGTAGATTATTGGCATGCAGGCTCAACTTTATCAAATGGGGTTCATTTACCAGGTTTTTATGAAAGAAAGGATTTAAGAATCGGTAATCCTGATGGTTTAACGGATGACAGAGTTGATTTTGCAACATATCCTGAACTTACTCCAATTTTTGGTTTTATGATGGCTCAGCATATTTTAGATTTAGCTACGAGAATGAAGGACGTTGCAGGTTTTCAAATTGTTGAAATGGGTGCAGGAAACGGAACATTTGCTTCTGATATTATGCATGGACTTGCATATTACAATCCAGATTTTCAATATAATTATACAATTGTTGAAAGAAGCTCTACCTTAGCTGCAGCTCAAAGGGCAAGACTAGAGGGTTTGCCAGTTCAAGTTATTGAAGGATCTGCGGTAACAGATTTACCACAAGAAGTAAGAGGAGTATTTTTATCCAACGAATTAGTTGACGATTTGTCATCTAAAGTTGTTTTAACAACTCCGCAAAAGGCGATTCAAGAGTTATATGTAGGTTTAGGAGAAAATGATAGATTCAAGCCAAGCTGGAGGCAACCAACGGAAGGCGTCGAAGAATATGTCGCTAAATATCGCAGGATGCCAGTTGGTAGGCAATATACTAGAGCTCCTGTTCATTTAGTTGGTCAAGATTGGTTGGGAAATATTGCTGGCGCACTAACTGAAGGTTTTGTTGTAACAGTTGATTATCCTTTTGATGAGTATCCTCACAGCCTAGGTTACGGAGGCGATGTGTTTATTCCGCATGTTGCTAAATCTAGAGAGGTTGTAAGAGATGCTAGTGGGCAAATGGATTGCTTTAGTATTGATAATGTTGGTAAGGGTAATATTACTGTGCCTGTAGATTTTACAGCCTTAACTCTAATTGGCGCTGAGCATGGACTTTTTACGACTAGCGATTTAGTTTTAACGGATTTTTTACCTAGATATAGGCCTGGAAAATTAATTGGTGAACTTCAAGCTCTTCCTGTAGAGCAACAATTAGAAGTGTTGGGGGGGCGTGAGCTTGCAGTAAAATATTTGGGGCATACAAGGTTTACAAATAGTTTTAGGGTTTTAACGCAGAGGAAAGTGACTAGGTAAAGTAATTGTTGAAATAGCCAAAACGTTAAGTTATACTCCAATAAATGAACTCATTAAAAAAGACAGATCCTCAAATATATAAGCTAGTTTTAGCAGAAGAAAAAAGACAAACTGAAGTTTTAGAAATGATTCCATCTGAAAACTATACTTCAAAAGCTGTTATGGAAGCTTTAGGAACAGTGCTTACTAATAAATATTCAGAAGGATATCCAAAGAAAAGATACTATCAGGGAAATGGTGTAGTTGATGAAGTTGAGTCATTAGCGCAAGATAGGGCACAAAAGCTCTTTAAGGTGCCCTACGTGAACGTACAACCCCTTTCTGGATCTGCAGCAAACGCTGCTGTATATTTTGCAACTTTAAATCCAAATGACAAGATAATGGGACTTTCATTAGCGTTTGGAGGACATTTAACTCATGGTGCGCCTTTAACTTTTTCTTCACGTTTTTTTAAATCAGTTCAATATGAATTAGGTAAAGATACTTTACTAGACTATGATGCAATAGAAAAATTGGCAGTAAAAGAAAAACCTCAGATTATTGTTTGTGGTTTTACAGCCTATTCTCAAATTATTGATTTTAAAAGATTTGGTCAAATAGCAGATAAAGTAGGGGCATATCTTTTAGCAGATATTTCCCACATTACAGGTTTAGTTGCAGCAGGTGTACATCCATCACCAGTTCCATATGTGCATATTGTAACTACGACAACACATAAAACATTAAGAGGGCCAAGAGGTGCAATGATTATGGTAACTGATAAAGGTTTAAAAAAAGATCCAGATTTACCAAAGAAAATTGATAGCGCAATTATTCCTGGTCTTCAAGGAGGACCACATGACAATCAAACTGCAGCAATTGCTGTTTCGCTTTTAGAAGCAAGTAAACCTAGCTTTGTAAAATATGCTAATCAAATTGTTAAAAACTCTAAAACCTTAGCTAAAGAGTTGATGAGTAAAGGATATGAATTAGTTGGAAATGGATCTGAAAATCATTTAATTCTAATTGATTTAAGAAATAAAGGAATTAATGGTGCAGTTGCAGCCTTAGCTTTAGAAACTGCAGGAATTGTAGTTAATAAAAATGGGGTTCCTTTTGATACAAATCCACCTTTTTATCCTTCTGGAATAAGGCTTGGTACTCCAGCTATAACTACTAGAGGAATGAAAGAAAAAGAAATGCTAAAAGTTGCAGAGTTTATGGATAGAGCATTAACAGAAGTATCAGGAATAGATTTGCCTAAAGATAAAGAAGAAAGAAAAATGGAGTGGAAAAAGATTAAAGCAAATATTGTAAAAAATACAAAGCTTCTCCAAATCGCCAAGGAAGTAAAACTTTTGACTGTAAAATTCCCACTGCCTTAATATTTATGGCTTTATCTAAATATGAAAGAGATCTGCGTCATCGCAGAATAATTAGTGGTGCTGTTGGCATAGGTAGTAGAAGCATTGCTCCCATTGCGCGCATAGATCAGGTTAGAAACCATTTACGTGATGCATTTGAGGAACAGTCATATCTAATTGCCAGCGGGAGGTATGCAGCTTTTAGGGGAGTAAAGGGAAGAGCTTTTGTAGATGAGTTTTTAAGAGATCCGCTTTTTCCACCCTTATTTAGAGAAGCAAGGCATGTTGCTACTTCTGAGCCAGATAATGATCAATTTGAAAAAAGAGTTAGGGGAGCTGCGTTTGAGTTAATGGCTGATTTATATTTAGCTTCCCATGATAAATCACCTACAACTCCTTTGACTGGAACTATTGCTGCAGAAGTACAAACAATCTTGAAGCCTCACCTGGAAGTTTCTGATTTTGGCTTAGGTCAGGTTGGGATTATGGGTCAAATTCTTTATGATGGTTTTATGGTAACTAAAGATAGAGATGGAGAGCCACATGTGCATGGTGCAATTGAGGCAACTTTAATGATGGATTGGAGAAGGTCAAAAGAAAGACAAATTGGTGGGGTAAGAAGTTTTTTTGCTGACTTAGAGCATTTAGGAGCAGAGGATCCTTATTTAGTTTTAGTAACTCCAAAGCCAGAAGACCGTAGGAGAAGGGAATCTCGTTGCCAAGTCGTCGGAAATCAAACTATTGAATTAGCTTATCTTCCAGTTTCTAGCGATCTATTAATGGTAGAGTTTTTACCATATTTATTTAAGGAGCATCCTGGAAGAAAGGGAAGAACTCTTGCTCAGGAAAGAAATAGATGGTTAGCTAGTTCTGCTGGTAGAAAATTAAAAATGGGTGAACCTGCTCTTTACAGAAGAAGTTAATTTTAAGGTGCAACTTCTCTCCAGATTCTTGGAGCAATTTGCAAGAAGGTTGGCGCATTAAGCGTAAAGTCTGGTCTTTCTTGAATGAAAAAGACTGGACAATTAGCATCGTCTGAGCATCTGTCCCTATTGTTTACAAAGCTTCCGCCGTTAAGTCCTGCATTTATAACAACTGCTCCAGCCATATTCAATCTATAGTCTTTGGTAGGACAGTTATTTTCTCCATCAATAGTAAAGCTTCTATCAGCACTATACCAACCTTCAACTTGGAAATTGTCATAGTTATTAGCTTGATTAATACCTACAGTTTTATCAACAATGATATTTCCTCCTGTACCGCCACTTCTTGGACCTGCGCTAAAGATAGCAGTTGAGCCTTTGGGTATATGAATTTCATTATCGATATACAAATCTCCATGAACTAAAATTACGTAGTTTTTGCCAGCTGGAAAAGTAGTGTTGGTTGTAATATGTAAATCTCCTTCTGCTTTATATATTCCGTTAGGGAAGGCGGCTGCTGTGTCTGGTAAATCGCAAGTATTTAAGTTACCTCCGCAGTAGCTAGTTATATCCCTAATTGTTAATCCATTTTTGGTTGCTGCAGCCAATAAGTAATTATATGACGTCTTAATTACACCATTTGATGGGGTATATGATTCAGGATATTTACCAACTCCAGGTATATCTCCAACTTGCCAATTATATGGATTTATCGAAGCTTGGCCACCTCCGAAATCTGCAGTAGCGTTTCCTGAGAAAATTATTCCAGGTGTGCCACTGCCCGCTACTCTAATTGATGTGTATGCACCATGAGCTGTTCCATTGGTATCCGTGCAAACAGCTCCTGCTGGAATTGAGTTAGTGAATCCATTGTTAAACCAAATATCTGAGCCACCACTTTGAATCCAAGGCACATTTGGATTTATTCCATAGTTTAAGTTGGTGATATTACCTGCGTTACATTGTACTTTCCAGTTTGTTGTCCAGGTTGGATCACCATTAGAAGTTCTTCCGTCATTGGTTACGCATTGTCCTGTGCCAATTGTAACTGTAAATTTAGGAGTACCATCAATTTTAGGATATGTCATAAAGTATCCAGATGGTTTACTTGCATAAGAAACAGTATATGTGCCTGGATTTAAGCCTGTAACATTAAATGTGCCAGTGTTATTGGTGATTGTTTTAAGAGGTGTTACAGATTCATCAGGTAGAGTAGAGCCGCTATAAACTCTAATTCTAGTTTGTCCAGCAGTATAATTTGCATCACCATTATTTTTATATCCGTCTTTATTTGCATCAACGAATATACTACCTGTGATTGTAAAGTAGGGAACTATTTGAATTGCTGCTTCATAACTGCGGCAAACATTTGATCCAGGGTTACATACGGAAACTGTTGGATGAGCAGAGGTATTAAGTGCATTGTATGTGCTTTCAATGCTCCAAGTGGTATTTGGTTGATTAACATTTACAGTTGTACCATGATCAGGTGTTGGCCATTTATAGTCTGGAACTTTATTATCAGAGGTTCTGCATCCAACAGCTGATAGGCTTGAGCTATCTTGTCCTGATATTCCAGGATGAACCAGAGTTGGGTTTGCGGTAAGTCCTCCAGTGCAAGTTGGGGCAGGGGGTTGCATTCCAAAATTGGCAACTTGATTTGTTGGTGGTACAACATTTTTTGTTTGAGGGTTATTGGTTGACATAGTCCAGCCAGAAGGAATACCAGAGACGGTGATAGCATAGCTATTTGAAGGAAGGTTTGCGACAGTATCTGAACCTGCAGTTCCAGTGTCGCCAGAAGCGTAGCCTCCTGGATCAGCGGAAGTTGTAAGTAGATAGTCAATGTTTTGCGCAGCTACATCTGATGCGTCTTTTACCCCATTTCCGTCATAATCAACAAAAGTATTAATAGTAAGGTTGCCTAAGCATGCAGTTCTAGCTCCAGTGGTTATATTAGCTGTTGCACTTTTAACCGTGGGATCATCTTGTGTTCCAGTTGTGTGACCAATAACATACCAATTATACTGCGTATTAAAAGCAAGGCCTTCTATGGTATATGAGTTAGCTCCAGATGCTTGAGGTGCAATTTTACCTATTCTATTAAATGTTCCTGAAGTTTGTCTTTTGTAATACAAATCATAATTGTCTTCATAGGGGATATGGCTCCATCTTAAAGTTATGGCTGCGCCATCACTACTATCACAGCTTGCTGCGGAACCTACAATATCTGGTCCAACTGGGCAATTATTTCCACATACCGCTGCGTTCTGGTTAACTATATTATTAGTGTTTTTAACACATTCTTTGTGTCTTTGTATACCAGTGCCTACAAATTCACAGGTGGTGCCGTATCTAACACAAGCATTATTTCCAGTTCCACAAACCCTTGTAGTACTGCAGTTTGCATCTGTTGAGCATTCGTCAACAGGTCCACATTTGTTATTGCAGTCACTGCTAGCATATTGCCCACCAACTCTTTTTACGCATTGACCATCTGCTTGACAGCCATATCTATTGACGCAATCGTGGCTATTACAGGTTTTGTTGTTGCTACAATCATTATTGGTAATGCAATCACATGAACCATTGTTAACACAACCTCTATTGTTTGTATCTGTGTTTGTTCTACACATGCTGTTTCCGCTGTAATTATAGTTACAGCTATATGTGGTTTTTGTACAATTTGTGTTGCATACGGATTTGCCATCTGAACATTGATCTACATATCCTCCTTTTACGCAATCATTGCTAGTGTTTGCAGGACAAGTTCCATTGACTCGTACATATCCATAACTTCGATTAGCGTTTCCGCATCCACGATATTGTACCTGACTCGTTTTGTTCGCGTAGCAAGTTGTGTCAACTTTAGCTAGCTGTATGCTTACAGTAGCAGGTTCAGCAAATCTACAGTCTATGCTTGGTTGAGAAATGCTATTTATTTTTACATTTTGATTTGGATCAACGCAAGCTGTGTACCAGTGAATAAAATCGTATCCAATTGTTGGAAAGAAGTTTCCTACGAGTACTGAGTAATCATTGTCTCCTGCAGATATATCAAGATTTTTTGAAACAGTGTGATAACTACCCTGAGTATAATGTGCGTAAGTCATGTGTGTTTCCCAAACAGTATTACCTGAGTTATTATTGTCGAAATGCGCATATGTTTTATAGGTAATTTGTGGACAGGATGCTGCTTGAGTTTTATTTACTAAAAATAAATTGAATAAAATAAAAATTGATAATAGTATTAAATTAATTTTTAGGAATAATTTTAATCTCATAATTTATTTAAGCTCTGGTTTATTAAGTTTTTCATATTCTTTTGGGTATGTATTCTTAACATAGCTTACTATCTTATCAGCTAAAATATCATTTTGTTTTAGTTCTTTTAGAAAAGGATTTAGTCTTAGTATTTCTGCATCAGTAAGAAAATTCGCTACCCTTAATTCAATTAGATTACTTGATACATAGCTAGAACTTTTTATATTTTGAATTAAACCTTTTTTGGAATTTTCATTAAAGTTTAATTTTTCAATTTGACTTATAACATCTTTAATTTCTTGAGGCATAGGCGTGTCGGCACAAGTAGGATCTTGGCAGTCGTATGCAAAATCTTCTTTTTTAAATTCTTTAAAATTATCCTCAGCTAATTTGGTAAAAGAAGGGAATATAAGATAAACATCGTGGTTATTTGTGCTTAAATATAAACCCGTTAGAAAGCTAAATGCTTCTCTTAGGTTGGAATATTTACTAGCTGAGTTTAGATTTGAATTTTCTAAAGAATTAAATCTTTCAATGACCCTGCTATATTGTGAATCAGCTTGAATTTCTGGAGTTTTCGATAAATTAGATAAGGCTGATTTCACTTCCACGTAGCCCTTAAGAGACGAGTTAATTTTTACATTTGTTTTATTCGACTTAAGATCAATTATAAAAATGGAAGAGAGTATTAGAGCAATCAATAGTACTAATAGTAATAAAAATACTCTTAATTTATTTGAAAAAAGGGCTTTCATTATCTTAATTTAGATTAAAGATAAATTAAGGCTTTGTCAAGAAAGGAGGAGTGATTATTTAAATTTACTTCTTAAATCCTGGTTTAGAACACTCGCTTCATTATATCTACTTGGCATAAAAGATAATAAATAATTTCTTGCTGTTAAAGCAGCTTTATAAGCTTTGTTGCTTCCTGTGTGAATATAATCTCCATAGCTTTGTTCAACTAATATAGTACAATATGGCTCGCGACTAGTGTATGGATCTCCACCAAATATTGGATTTGCTTTTTCACACCACTTTACATTATCTTGAACAAGTGGATAATGCGTTGCTTTAATCCAGCCATTAATTGCTGCTTCTAGTTGCGCATTCGTTGTCTTTTTTACTTTTGCTTTAATTATTGTTTCAATAGACTTAGGTTTTGGTGTAGGTTTTGGCGTAGGTTCTGCTGTCGGTTCAGGCTTTCCAGTTTCTAATGGTGGCAGTGTACAAATGACAGTTGATCCATCAGACATTGTTTGTCTAGCCAGAATTAAACTTGGTTTTGGTGCCTCTTGAGCTTGAGCTGAAACATTTGCATCTGCAGCTGGAATTATATTTGGTGTTGGTTCTGGTTTAGGTCCTTCCATTCTACATGAAGGTGTTGATAAATATAACCATGGAGCAGTGTATACCCAAGCATAAGGAGATTCGGGAAGTATTTGAGTTCTTTGAACAGAGGCTGATTGAGCTTCTGGTTGAGGAGTAGGGTTTTGAGCAACAGCTCCTGGTGCCCCTAGGAACTCCGCCCCTGCTACTAGAGTTGCGATAACTTTTGCCCTTCGACCTGTAATAAGTCTTTCTGGACTCATATCCTATAATAATCCTACCTTGATTGTATTTTACTATGAGGTTTAAGATTTGTCAAGATGGGAGGCTAAGATAGATTGCTATTTCAATCTAATTGTGTACTCAATATAGTAAAGTTATTGGTTTTGTCATACTGATATTCAATATTAAAGGTCTTATTTTGATTATTTTTATTAAAAATAGCATTGCAGTCAGTGCTTTGAATATCTGAAGAGTTATCGTTAGTTATTGTATCTTTGTCAATAACTGCACAACTTGTATTTTTATCAATTTTGAAGGTAATTAGAGTGTCTTTATAATAAAAATAGACAGTATTATTTAATTTTTTGTAGAAATGTGCGCTTATAAACCAGCTATTTGTATCATTTGAATAAAAACGAACGTCACTAAGTAGATTAACGTTTTTTTGTCCTTGATTGGCAAATTCTTTGTGAGGTAGATCAAAGAAATAATTGGGAAAATTTTGAGATAAAGGTAGTATATTGAGGTAATTTAAAGCAAGTATAATTAAAATTACAACAGGAATAAGGAGAAATAAAGCAAAAATACTCTTAAAAAACCTGCCTATTATTCGCTCAAGTCTTAAAAATGGTTTTTTAAAAGAATAGGTGTCTTTTGTACTAGGTTGATATTGTAAATCAGTAATGTTTGCTTCTTGCATAAACTAAATGCAAATTATTGACTAACTGGTTGAGTAACTGAGGGTGTTGTTGAAATTATTATTTGACCATCCTTGGTTTCTTTAAGAAGCGATGCATCTGTACCATTACCATTAACTGAAGTTTTAGGCATGAAATTGAAGGAAGCAGTTGGATTTTCTGGATTTGGAGTTACTGTATAGGTGATTTTAGCTAAATTTCCTTTACCTTTTACTCCTGGTTCGCCTAAGGATGAACCAAGTGCATATGAAATTCTTCCATTTGGTTGATCAATTGTTTTCAAAACTTCAGTTGCAGAGCTAAAGAAGTTTAAAGGTGAAACTGTAACATTAGATACAACTTTTGGATCGTAGTAGAGCTCTACCTGAACACCTGTTACTGTATTCTTGCCAGAATCAATGTAAACAACAGAGGAATATGTTCCGTCTGAGTTTTTGGTTGAATTTAAGACTGAAAGAGTAGTATCTGCTGGATTGGTGTTAACTACAGGTGTTTGTTTTAGGACTTGATTTAATTTGCCCTTAGGTGAGATTGCTACATAGGTAAGTATTCCAGCAATTACAGCTAAAAGAACTATAAGTAAGATTGTCTTTAATGGAACTCCCATTGGAGTTTGTGTTTCTTGTTTTATTTCTGGTTGTTTATTTTGTTCGTCCATAAAATTATTGTTAACTATTTAAAAATTCTTGTCAATTACTTAATCTCCATTTTGTACTGAAAATTCTTGAAGAAAGTAAATGTAGTCAATCTGATCGATTGTTCCATCATCATTAATATCTGCAGTTAATTTATATGTATCATTTGAGTTGCATGCTGCTTTGTCTGCATCTGTTTTTGCGAAAATAGAGCAGGAGATAAAGAGATTATAATCCTCAATACCTATAGAGTTATTCATATTAATGTCACCATTTGTAAGATTGACAGCTGGAATGGTGTTGTGTTGTATTGCTGGATTAATAAAAACAGTTCCAGGAATCTGCTTAGTTAGAAATCCTGGTACGGTAACTTTTACAATATAATTTCCCGCTAATAAATCATAACCATTTCCATTTTCTATTTCTAACGAGCCTGTAAATTTACCATAATTAGCTGAAGTTTCTTCTGTTTGATAATTAATCTTAGTATGTGCTTCACCAAATTTCTCATTTTTTAGATTATAAATTTCTAGTTTTACTTCTCTCTCTGCGTGGACTGGATTTTTGTTTGATGCTGTAAATGCTGGAACTCTATTTGTTCCAGTAGTTCCAATTGTATTGAGTCCAAGTACAACATCTAAGTTAAATTTGTTACTCGATCCTCCGCCTGATTGGCAAGCTGCTCCTTCTGTTGTGCATCCTCCAGTATTAGTCCCACAGGCGTTAACTTTTACGCAAGCATTGTTTTGACATTCAAAATGAGGATTTACATTAGTTCCGGTACAAACTCCGCCTGATGCCTGAACTGTATATTTAATAGTAAAGCTATCTTTTTTAGCTGGCTTTGCTTTATTAGCAACCTCTATATTAAAGGGTGTTGTTCCTGTAGCAGTGGTGCTAGATTTAATCTTTATAGTTGCGCTTGCTTGATCTCCATTTTTAAGATTTACAATTGTAGCTGGCACAAAAACAACAGTCCAGTTAGCTGGAATATTAAGAGCTGAAACTCTAAAATCTGCAGGATTACAGCGAATATTATTATTTTTTATATTAAGTGAATAAGTTAGTTCTGCTCCAGCAGCTCCAGTTTTTTCTGCAGCAGCAGAGGTAACAGTAGGGTTTAGTTCCTTGCATTCCGCAGTAACCACATAGCCAATATTTTTAACAACATCTTTGGCATTTGCATTGTTAATATTTACAGCTGTTACAGAATTTATGTTATGTGTGCCAACGGTTGCATTTCTTGGTGGAGTTACGGTTCCATTAAAATTTATTGTTGCATTTTCAGCTACAGTTGCTACGTTTGTTGTGGAAACTTTGTTGCCAGTAAAATCAATTTTCCAGCCAGAATTTGCTCCGCCAGGCAAATCTGCTTTAAGTTTATACTGTTTAGTGCCGTTAGCAGCAGCGCAGTTTTTAAGTTGAAAATGATAGGTAACAGAGTTTGGGTGATTAGTATGCCCAGTTAGTTTAAGAATAGGGTCAGGGCAAGCAGCATTTACGCTTTGAGTAAAGAGGGAAAAAATGCTTAAAACGAAAAAAGAAATAAATAAAACCTTAATTGTTTTTAATAATAAACGCATATAAATCCTTAGATTTAGAATAGTATAGTCTTAAATACTTTGTCAAGAAGAGTATTTATGGCTTGAAAACTAGTGAATATATTTGTATAATACTTGCTATCACTCACATTCAGACAAAGTTTCTGAGAGTAAAATCCTCGTTTGAATGGCGGAATAAGAAACTTAAAATTTATGAAAGACATAACACTTGAACAACTTCTTGAAGCCGGATGTCATTTTGGCCATCAAGTTACTAGATCAAATCCTAAAGCTAGGGATTTTGTTTTTGAGGCAAGAGACAATATTCAAATCATAGACTTGGGTAAAACCAAAGAAGGCTTAGATGCTGCTGCAGCTTTTGTTAAAACCCTAGGACAAACTGGTAAAACCCTTTTAATTATTGGTACTAAAAAACAAGCAAAGCAAATAATTGAAGAAGAAGTATTAAGAGGTAGAGAAGCATTGGGAGAAGAAGGATCATTAAAACTCTTCTATATTACTCAAAGATGGGTTGGAGGAATCTTAACAAATTTCCCAGAAGTTTCTAAAAACTTCAAAAAACTTTCTGATTTAAAGGCTAATTTAGCAACATCAGAAATGAAAGCAAAATATACAAAGAAAGAAATCGGACTATTTGATAAAGAAAGACAAAGATTAGAAGGTTTTTATTCTGGAATTATAGGAATGACTCAAAAACCAGACGCTCTATTTATAGTTGATTCTCATATGGAAAATTTAGCAGTAAGAGAAGCTTTATCTACTCATGTACCAACAGCAGCAATTGTTGATACAAATGCAGATCCATATATTATTGATCATCCAATTCCTGCAAATGACGATGCGGTTGGAAGCATTAAGTTAATTGTTGGTCATATTGTTGATGCTTTTGTTGAAGGAGTAAAACATCCTGAGAAAAAAGAAGTTGAAAAACCTGCTAAAGAAGAAACAAAAACAGAAAAAGCTCCAAAAGAAGAAAAGAAAGAAGTAAAAAAAGCAACTAAAGCTAAAAAAACAGCAGCAAAGAAATAATATGGCATTAGATGTAACACTTATTAAAAAATTAAGAGACGAAACCTCAGCCTCAATTGCAGATTGTAGAAAAGCCCTTGAAGAAACAGATGGTAACTACGAAAAAGCTTTGGGATGGTTAAAAAAACACGGAATTGAAAAAGCCGAGAAAAAAGCTGACAGAGAAACAGCTCAAGGATTAGTTGAGTCATATATTCATCAAAATGGAAAAGTAGGATCTGTTTTGGTTATTCTTTGCGAAACAGATTTCGTTGCTAGAACAGAAGATTTTAAAAAACTGGCTCATGAGGTTGCGATGCAAGTTGCTGCTATGGATCCAAAAGACGTTGACACACTCTTAAAACAAGAATATATTAGAGATGGTTCTGTTACTATTAATGATTTAATTAAGCAAACAATTGCCAAGCTTGGAGAAAACATTGTAGTAAGAGAATTTAAAAGGTTTGAAATATAATGGATTCTAACTTATCTCAGGCACAAGTTAACATGAAAAAAGTCCTGGAGGTCTTAAATACAGATCTTTCCACAGTCAGGGCTGGAAAAGCATCCCCATCACTCGTTGATAATATTATGGTTGGTGCATATGGTGGAACTCAAAAACTTAGAGTAATGGAGCTTGCTCAAATTCATGCATTAGACAATCAAACCCTAGCTATAACTCCTTATGATGCCTCAATAATTGGGGAAATTAAAAATGCAATTTTAGAATCAAATACGGGTCTTACTCCAGTAATTGATGGTCCAGTTATTAGAATTTCAATCCCTCCATTATCAGAAGAAAGAAGACAACAATTAGTTCATTTAGTTAATCAAAAACTTGAAGGTGGAAGAATTCAGGTAAGGCAAGTAAGACATGAGGAAATGGAAGCTATTAAGAAAAGTTTTGCAGATAAGTTAATTACAGAAGATGATAGAGATAGACTTGAAAAAGAAATTCAAAAATTAACTGATGAAACAATTGCAACAATTGATTCTATGGGCAAGCAAAAAGAAGTAGAGTTAATGCAAATTTAATTTCCTCAAAACTTCATAATTGAAATTTAATTTAAATTCATGTAATCTAGTACTCTAATGCTAGTTACGGTCTTAATTTTTCTACTTATTCTTTCTATTTTAGTTCTTATCCACGAAGCCGGTCATTTTTTTACTGCAAAGTTCTTTGGCATTAAGGTAGAGGAGTTTGGTTTTGGTTTACCACCTAGAGTTTTTGGTATTAAAAGAGGTGAAACAATTTATTCACTTAACTGGTTGCCAATAGGAGGATTTGTAAAGCTTTATGGAGAAGATGATGCAGGAAGTGGATCTGTTAATTTAAAACAGTCTTCAGAGCTACCTAAAAAAGATTTAAGTCGAGCTTTTTATGCCCGTCCTGTTTGGCAAAGAGCAGCTGTTGTCATAGCTGGAGTTTTCATGAACTTTGTATTAGCAGTAACAATTGTCACAATTCTTTTTTCAGTTGTTGGAGTAACTAGTCCAGGAAAAGACGTTGTCGTTGATAGTATTTTAAAGAATTCACCAGCCGAAGCAGCGGGTTTAAAAGTAGGGGATAAAATTGCAAAAATTGACGGGCAAGTAATTACATCTCCTGCAGAATTAGTCTCTATTACAAAAAAACATTTAGGAGAGAAAGTAACATTAGAAGTAAAAGATAAAAATGCTAAAATAAGAGTTTTAACTGTTACGCCAAGAAAAACTTATCCTAAAAACCAAGGCCCAATGGGAGTAGGAATTTCCCAATCAGTTGTTACTAAGAAATATCCTTGGTATGAAGCGCCGTTTGTAGGAACTAAAGAAGTTTTGAATCAATCTTTTATGATTGCTCAGGGACTATTTACAGTTGTATTTCAGTTGGTTACTAAAGGTAATGTTCCTCAAGATGTTGCTGGTCCAGTTGGTATTGCTCAGTTAACAGGAACAGTTGTTAGTATTGGTCTTCCAGCTGTTTTATCATTTATCGCACTTTTATCTTTAAATCTAGCAATAGTCAATATTTTGCCGATTCCTGCTTTGGATGGAGGAAGACTTTTGTTTATCCTCATTGAGGGAGTAACTGGTAAAAAAGTAAGTGCTAAATATGAAAATGCGGCTCATACCATTGGTATGGCGCTTTTACTTGGCTTAATTGCTTTAATAACGATTCATGATTTACTTAGAGTATTTTCAGGTCAACCTTTGATTCCTCAAATAAAATAATGCAAATTATTAAAGTTAAAAACTCTGTAAGTGGAGTAGATGTAGCAAAAGAACTGCTTTATAAAAACGTAAATTCTAAAACTGTTTTATTGTTATCAGGCGGATCAACTCCAAAACTTTTATATGAAACTTTAGCTATAGAAAAAAAATTAACTCCTGGAGCAGTGGCGATGGTAGATGAAAGATATGGGCAAAAATTACATGAAGATTCAAATGAGCTAATGATTAAAAATACTAAGTTTTTAAATTTTCTAAATTCAAAAAATATTCGTTTTTTTCCAATTTTAAATTCTGAGTCTTTAGAAAATACGAGTGTAAATTATGATGAAACAATAAGATTTTTATTTAACCATTTCGCAAAAACTGTGGCTATTTTAGGAATAGGTGAGGATGGTCACACCGCTGGAATACCAGTTGGCACTAATGAGGATTTAGATTCTGATTTAGTAAAGTTTTATACAAATTTTCCAAGTAAGTTAAATAACAGAATTACCTTAACATATAAAGCGCTAGAGCAAATTGATTTATTAATTGTTTTAGTTTTTGGAAAAGAAAAACAAAAAACATTAAATAAGGTTTTTAAACAAGGAAGTTTTGCAGAGATTCCAGCAAGGATTTTCAAGAAGTTAGAAGTCAAAACAATTTTAATTACTGATTTAAAGACCTAATTCTAAAGGAGTATGTGGTTTTTGTAATTTAACGCCTAAATCTACAATTAATTGAGCAGCAGCAAGGCTTCTTGCCTTAGCTTCATCCCCCCAATAATGAATTCTTCTACCTTTAGGTTTGCCATCTGGTTTACTTTGATAAACAACATGTTCTTTGTCTGTTTCAGGAGCACGAATGCTAAATTCTTCTAATACACCAAATCCTGATTTTTCTCTTGCCGCTCTTATTTCGTCACCAAAGACATTTACGTACCAAGTTCCTAATTCTGCTGGCAATGTAGTGCTTAAGCCAGTTAAGTTAGGGAAGGGAGTGACAAAAGTCCCCATAAATTGATCTATCAAGGTGGGATAGGCAAGTTGTGGATGGTCTGGAATGGGTTGGGGTTCTTGTTGTTCTGCGGGAGTTAATAAATCTTTTAAGAAAGAATCAGTAGCTTCAAGAGTTGATGGGTGATTGGCATAATCAACTTGTCTGCTACTACTGCCAACTCTATGCCACCAGCTTATTCGCGGAGCATTATCTACGCTAATATTAAAACCACCAGTTGAAAGTTTTCTGCCGTTAGTAGTATGTGTTCCAGAAATGTATGCTTCTGGGCGCATATGTATTTGCCATCTTGCAGATCTCGTGATTGCATTTAGAGAAATTCCATAAGGAAGTTTTGCAGGGTCAACTCTTAACCAAGCGCTGCTCATTCTTTCTTGAGTTAATGCAAAATATTCTCTTATTTCTTCAGGCGTAAGCAATGTAGATCTTGGAGGCTGAGCGGGTCCTGTTTGCTCAACAGGTTGTATTGATTTTTCTGCAAGATAATCTTTGGGAGCTAAAGTTGGTCCTCCATAAATTCCTGTTTCTGGAAAAATTGGTCTTGGCATTTTGCAAATATACTATGAAGAGAAAGTAGTGTCAATAATTAATAAGATTTTGATTATTAGTCTAAAATTCTTTCTAGAGCGACTAAGTATGAGGCTTCTTTTAGATTAGTTTTTTTCTTCTTAGCGGTATTCCAAACATGATCAAAAGCTTTTTTCATAATTACTTCCAGTCTTTGTAAAACCTTTTCTTTTTCATAAACAGTATATTTTAAATTTTGTTCCCATTCAATAAAACTACCTGCAACTCCACCAGAATTAGCTAAAACATCAGGAACAATTGTTATCTCTTTATCGTTTAGAAAATGAAAAGCCTTAGGGGTTATTGGACCATTAGCCATTTCAATAATTACTTTGGCTTTAATATTTTGCATATTATTTTCATTAATTACATTCTCTAAAGCAGCAGGAATTAAGATGTCTACTGGAAGAGTTAGTAACTCTTCGTTTGTAATTAATTGTCCACCTCTTGTATCACAAACTCCGCCTGCACAATAGCAGCCATTTAAGCTACCTTTTTCTTGTTTGCATTCATAAACTAGGGGAATATCAAGTGGAATATAATTTCCTTTATCATCTTTTTTAACTATTCCGCCTTTGGAATCTGATACTGCAATAACTTTAAAGCCTGCATCCTGAGCAAGTTTTGCAAAGAAGTAACCGACATTTCCAAAACCCATAACTGCAATTGTAGTTTGTTGTGGTTTTAGTTTTAATTTTTTAGCAAGTTCTTTAAGAATCGCAACTCCGCCAAAACCAGTTGCCTCAGTTCTGCCAGCTAGTCCGTTTCTAGCTTTACCAGTAAATGTTGCGTATAAATCGTTAGGATTTTTTACTGTTTTTTTATTTATTTTTATGTATTCATCAGTCATCCAATCAATAATTTTTGGATTAGTATTTACATCTGGAGCAGGGATATCTTTTTTGGGACCAATATTATCTGAAATTGCTCTAGCAAATTTCCTAGATACCTCTTCAAGTTGTTTTTCGGTTAATGATTTGGGATCAAGTGCAATTCCACCTTTGCCTCCGCCAAAAGGAACTCCTGCGATTGCGCATTTTAAGCTCATCCATAAAGATAGAGCCATAACTTCATCTTTATTTACTTTAGGGTGAAATCGTAGGCCTCCTTTATATGGTCCTAGATTATTATTATGTTGACTTCTATAGCCTTTAAATGTAACTACTTCTTTATCAATTGTTAAGGAGATTTTTACTTCGATGATTTTATCTGGTTCTAGAAATTCCTGAAGTTTATCCTTAGGTAAATTATACTTTTCACCTATGCTTAATATTTCTTCTCTGGACTTTGCAAATGTGCCTTGATTATCCATAGTCAGAATAAAAGTATACACCTATTTTAGTGCTTTTCAAATAGTATTTTTATGTTTAGAATAGTAAAAATGCCAGGTCTTTTGACAACTGAAGTAAAGTCTCCATTTATTATGGTAATTTTTGGTGCGACAGGAGATTTGGCGCAACACAAGTTAATTCCATCACTCTTTGCTCTTTTTACTCAGAAACTTTTACCCAAAGATTTTTATGTAATTGGTTTTTCTAGACGAGATTTTGCAAAGGTAGATTTTCATAAATATTTTGAACATTTACAAGAAAAGCCAGGTTGGAATGAATTCGCAAAGCATCTTTTATACCAATCAGGTAGTTTTGAAGAAGACAAAGGATATTTAGATTTAAATACAAAATTAGAAGAAATAGATAAAAAATTAGGAGCATGTGTAACTCGGTTTTTCTATTTAGCAACACCACCAGATCACTACGAACAAATAATTGAAAAATTAGTTTCTACCAAATTAAATGAAGGCTGTGGACATGAGAGTAATAATTGGACCAGAATTATTTTAGAAAAACCATTTGGTAAAGACTTAGAAACAGCCAGGAAATTAGATCAGAAATTATCAGAAATTTTTGATGAAAAACAAATTTTTAGAGTAGATCATTATCTTGGTAAAGAAACAGTTCAAAATATGTTAGCGTTTAGATTTGCTAATGGTATTTTTGAACCAGTTTGGAACAAGAATTTAATTGATCATGTGCAAATTACCTTTGCTGAAGAAGAGGGAGTTAAAAGACGAGGTAGGTTTTTTGATGGCGTGGGTATACTTAGGGACATTGCCCAAAATCATTTAATGCAACTAATTGCCGCAGTTGCCATGGAGCAACCAAGAAGTTTTACTAAAGAGGACTTAAGAGAAGAAAGAGCAAAAGTTATTAGTGCTATTAGTTTGGATAAAAATAGTGAAGTAGTCAGAGCTCAATATGAAGGATATTTAGAAGAAAAAGATGTTGACCCAAATTCCTTAACCGATACATTTGTGGCAATGAAAATGTTTGTAAATACACCTCGGTTTGAAGGCGTACCTTTTTATGTTCGAGCAGGTAAAAAAATGCCTAAAGAAGTTGTTGAGATATCAGTTGTTTTTGTACAAACATGTCATATCCTTTTTAAGGAATATGGTTGTCCTGAGATTGGAAACGTAATCACATTTAGAATACAACCAAACGAAGGAATTTCGTTAAGATTTATTGCTAAAACTCCAGGCGCAAAACTAGGACTTGAGAGCGTTGATATGAAATTTAATTATAAGGAAAGCTTTGGAACTTCGGGAATTGAAGCTTACGAGCGAATTCTTTTAGATATTTTTGCGGGCGATCAAATGCTTTTTAATAGAAGTGATGAATTAGATAGTTCTTGGACTTTAATTACGCAAATTTTGAATAAATGGAAAAGCGAAAAAGAAAAGTTAGAAAGTTATAAAGTTTCAAGTTTTGGTCCCAAAAAAGCTTTTGATTTAATCGAAAAAGATGGGAGGAAGTGGTTAGTTTAATATGCAAATAGGCTTTATTGGTTTGGGCAAAATGGGAGGAAGAATGGTGCAAAAGTTAACTGGGGACAAGCATGAGGTTTATGCCTGGAACAGAACATTTGATGTAAGTCTAGGTTTGCAAAAAGAAAACCCTAAATTAAGAATCGCAAAAACAATAGGAGAGTTAATAAGTAATTTAAAATCTCCAAAAATAATCTGGTTAATGGTTCCAGCAAATGCAGTTGATGAAGTTTTAAAAGAAGTTACTAAATATATTAAAAAAGGCGATATTGTAATTGATGGTGGAAATTCAAATTATCTTGATACAGAAAAAAGATTTAATAACTTTGAAAAAAAAGGAATTAGATTTTTGGGAGTAGGAACTAGTGGGGGAATACTTGCTATAGATAATGGCTATCCTTTTATGGTTGGAGGAAATAAGACAGCTTATACAAAAATAATTCCTATTTTGGATTCTTTGGCAAAGCCAAATGGTGGGCATGAATATTTTGGAACTGGAGGAGCAGGTCATTTTGTAAAAATGGTTCATAATGGAATTGAATATGGAATTATGCAATCATTGGGAGAGGGCTTTGAAGTTTTAGAAAAATCAAAGTATAAATTTAATTTAGTAAGCGTTGTAAAACTTTGGCAAAAGGGAACACTTGTGTCAGGATTTTTACTTGATAGAGCAAAAGATGCATTGGTTAAAAATTCAAAACTCGATGACATTAGTGGAGTTATAGATGCATCAGGTGAAGCTTTGTGGACAATAGAAGCAGCAAAAAAAGAAAAGGTAGACGTGGAAATTATTGAAAGATCGTTAGATTATAGAGCAAGATCAAAAACAGATAAAAAAATCCAAAAAAGTTTTACAGCTAGAATGGTAGCAGCACTAAGAAGAGAATTTGGCGGACATGCAGTGAAAAAAGTTTGATATAATTCTTTTTATGGAAAATATAAATATTGATGATTTTAAAAAAGTTGAAATAAGAATTGGAAAAATTGTGGAGTGCGTTAAAATGGAAAATGCGGACAAACTTTTAAAACTTCAAGTTGATTTTGGTGAATATAAAAGACAAATATTGTCAGCTATTGCAGAGTACTTTACACCTGAAGATTTGATTGGTAAAAAATTACCATTTATTGTTAATTTAGAGCCAAGAATGATGCGCGGGGAAGAATCTCAAGGTATGCTTATGGCAGTGGATGGAACTGACAAGCCAGTTTTATTAGAGCCTCAAGGAGAAGTAGCTGAGGGGTCAATTGTTGTTTAAAAAATCAATTACTTTTTCTATATTTCCATCCAAGCTTTCAATTAGTAAATCAGGATTTTCTTTTTGCAAATCTTCGTAACTAAATTTTCCAGTAGCAATAGCAATAACTTTTATTCCGGCTTCTCGTGCACAGAAAATGTCTTTAGGTGTGTCGCCAATAATTACAAAATCTTCAGTTTTATATTCTTTGTTAAATTTTTTACTAGCATTTTGTCTTGCAATTTCAACTAGCTCAGATCTGACATGCGCTTGGCTACCAAAAGCTCCGAAAGAAATATAATCTTTTAGACCAACACTTTCTAATTTTATCCAGGCAAGTCCTTCAACATTTCCAGTTAAAAGTCCCATTGGCGTATTTTGTTTTTTAATTTCTTCAAGTAACTCAAAAACTCCAGGTAAAACTTCAAGTTTAATTTCTGATTTATTATTCTCTGCAAATTCAACAACTGCTTCTATTTCTTGAGGAAGTTTTTCTAAAATTTGTTCTTTAGTAAGTCCATGCAGTTTCAAAACCTCAACAACTATTTGATTATCAACCATGCCTTCTGGATCAATTTCAGAATGGTAAGCATCAATTCCGTAAGTTTTCTTTACTCCATAATGAAAAGCATTTCTATTTATACCGCTACCGGTTTTAACAAGTGTTCCATCGATATCAAATAAAGGAATTTTCATTTTACAAAATACTCTCTAGGTTCGTAAAAGTCTGGATCATTAAGCATTTCAGTGATTAAATTTAAGGCAGGCTTGAAAGGTATAGCGGAGTAATTATCGCATATTGCGTTAAATGTTTGCTCTATATGCATTCCTTCTGATCTTTGCTTCATTGAGATAATAAAGCTTTTTTTGTCCACTAAACCAGATTCTTTGTAATATCCGTTAAAGCTATTGTGTAATCTAATCCCTTTAGATAAAAATTCGATTGCTTCGTTCGATAGGCCAGTGTCTTTTAAGATTTCCTTTACAATTACTGAGCCAGCATATTCATGCCCTAAAGCCTGGGTTGTTCCATCTGGTTTTTGTTCAAGAATAGGTTTAATTTCTCCATTCTCATTAAAACTAGTCATTTTTCCAATGTCGTGAATAAGAGCTAGAATTTGTAATAAGATTTCTTTTCTTATTCCACCTATTTCTTGATTTAAAAATTCTAAATACTTTTCTTTAGCTTGTGGATTGGTTATTTTTTCGCCTTTTATCTCAGTCTTTGCTTTTTCAAAAGCTTTTATTAAATGGTCATAAACAGCTTCATGATCATGGTAGGGGTTGTTTTCTATAACATCTTTTAATTTTAGAAAAGGGGGAGAGGTAATAATTTTTTGCGAAATTGTTTCAATGTCCATGTTTGAAAAAGTATACAATATTTTTTTAAAAACTGATATACTCATGATCATGAGATACTCACAAGTTTTTCCAAAGACACAAAAAAATCCACCTAGTGGAGCAGAAGCTGAAAATCACAAATTACTTGTAAGAGCTGGTTTTATTGATCAGCTAATGGCAGGATCTTTTACCTTACTTCCTTTAGGCTTTAGAGTCATTTCCAAAATTAACAACATCATTAGAGAAGAGCTAAACAAAACAGGCGCTTTAGAAGTGTTAATGCCTCTTTTGCATCCAAAAGAAATCTGGGATCAAACTGGTAGATGGTCAGACCCAGATGTAAAACAAATTATGTATCAATTCAAAGATATTCATGATAAAGAGTTTGGTCTTTCATTTACTCATGAAGAAATTGTTATGAATCTTTTATCCAAATACATCCAATCATATAAAGATTTGCCTGTAAAAATTTATCATTTTTCAACCAAGTTTAGAAATGAACCAAGAGCAAAAAGTGGGATTTTAAGAGGTAGAGAATTTATGATGAAAGATTTATACAGCGCACACGTTTCCGAAGAGGATATGTATGAATATTACAATTTAGTTAAAGATGTATATCCAAAAATATTTTCTAGAATTGGCCTTGAAGTAAAAGTAGTTGAAGCATCAGGTGGTGTCTTTACAGATAAAAATAGTCATGAATTCCAAACACTTTCCGAAGTAGGAGAAGACACAATTTATTATTGCGATTGCGTAACAGGTTGCGATTGTAATTTTGCAGCTAACAAGGAAATATTTAAAGGAGAAGAAGGAGATAAATGTCCAAATTGTGATGATTGTAAAGTAAAATCTGCTAAAGCTATTGAGGTTGGAAATATTTTCCCATTAGGAACTAAATATTCCCAAAATATGAATGTTTTATATACAGATAAAGATGGAAATAAAAATCCAATTTGGTTTGCAAGCTATGGAATTGGCCCAACTCGGGTAATGGGAACCTTAGTTGAAGTATTTCATGATGAAAAAGGAATTATTTGGCCAAAAGCAGTTGCTCCTTTTGCAGTTCACTTAATTAGCTTAGGAAAGGATGAAGAGGCTAAAGAGATTGAAGAAAAACTTGAAGCTTTAGGTATTGAAGTCTTATTTGATGATAGAGATGTGAATGCAGGTCAGAAATTTTCTGATGCAGATTTAATTGGAATTCCAGTAAGATTAGTTGTGTCTCAAAAAACAGAGGGTAAAATTGAGTATAAAGAGAGAAAAAGTTCAGAATCCGAGCTACTAACTTTGGAAGAAGTAATTGCTAAATTAAAATAATCCAAAAATTTTAGCCCACACTATTACGTAGCCAATAAAAAAGATTGTTCCACCCAAAATAAGTAGAAGTGCCATTGCGTTTAAGCCCTTCTTTTTTATTTGAGGGCTAGTTGAAGGAGAAGATGTAAAAACACTTGAATTAAGAGTTGGTGCAGGTTCAGGGGTTGGGGGGGTAACTGATTCAGGTGCAGCTGTTTCAGGTGTATAAACTTGAGTTTGCATTATAGGAGTGTTTTGTGCTGGTGGCGTAGGTGGTAAGGGACTTGCAGGTTGCGAAGCTGCAGGTTGTTGTGTTGGTTGAGTTGGAGTAGGTGGTGGAGGAGTTTGGGTTTGTGTTGCTTGTCCGGGTGTGAAATTAGAACCCATAATCCTATCGTAGGCTGCTTTTAATTTAGGATCTAAATCATTTATATTTTTAGGATTCATAGGTTTAGTTTATTATAGCTTTTTTAAGTAAAGTTGTGTCAAGTGCTCCTTTAAATTTGAGGCTAAAAAAGGTATAATCTAATTATGAAAATTATTGTTGCTCACACATCTCCAGATATGGATGCAATTACATCAGTTTGGCTTTTGAAAAGCTTTTTTCCTGGTTGGGAAAAAGCTGAAGTTAGATTTGTGCCTGCAGGACAGCGAATGGGCAATTTAACAGAAGACCAGGTTGCAAAATTAACTGATCCTATTGAAAACATTTCCGGTAATGAAGTTATTCAGGTTGATACAGGAATGGGACCTTTAGATCATCATCAAACATCAGATACAAAAGTTTGTGCAACATCTAAAACTTATGATTTTGTTAAGCCATATATTGTAGATAAAAGCTCAACAACTCCTGAAAAGATCGAAGCCTTAGAAAGAATAGTTAAGTATGTTGTTGATATTGATCATTTTCAAGAAGTATTTAGAGCAGAGCCTTTAGCAAATTATAATAGTTTTTCAATTGTAGATATTTTAGAAGGTTTAAAATTACAAAAACCAAATGATGATTTATATTATTTAACTTTCATTAGCCTTTGTTTAGATGCGCTTTTACACGATTTAGAGAATACTGTTTGGGCAGAAGCTGAGATTAAAAATAAAGGAATCGAGTTTGAAACTAAATATGGCAAAGGTTTAGGACTTGAATCAATTAATGATAACGTGGTTAAGTTAGCTCAGCTCATGGGATATATTTTAGTTGTTAGAAAAGATCCTAGAAAGGGATATGTCAGAATTAAAACCAAACCAGATGCACAAGGTCAAAAAGGAATTGATTTAACTTTAGTTTCCGAGCAACTTAAAAAAATGGACCCAAATGCTACTTGGTTTTTACATGTTTCTAAAAAAATGCTTTTAAATGGAACACCTAAAAATCCAAAAATGCGACCAACAAAATTAACCTTACCAGAGATTATTGAGGTTTTAAAAGGAGTTTAATATGGATAATTGTATTTTTTGTAAATTAGTA
>CAZIOR010000001.1:74251-92160 GCA_964540925.1 uncultured Gammaproteobacteria bacterium
CCTAGATGGGAAAACGATAAGGGTGGAGTAATTCAAAGTATTGTTGATAATAAAAGTGAGAAAACTAGGGAAGAGATTGCTGAAATGTTAAAAAAAGCGTAAAATGTTTTAGATATTTTAAAGGAGGTGTTTATTTATTATGGTAGTAGTTAAAAAACAACCAGGAGATAGCGACGAAACTTTAATTAGAAAATTTTCTAGAAAAGTAATGTCTGAGGGAATCTTACAAGAAGCAAAAAGAAGAGAATTTTATCTTAAACCCTCTCAAGCTCGTAAGCAAAAAGAGCAAGATGAGAGAAGAGCTAAGAGAATACCCACAGCCTAATTTTTATGGATAAAAAAGTTTCCGTTCTAATCTTTGTTGAAAGTAGATATAAAGTTAATAGAAAGCGAATTAAACAAGCTGTTGAAAAAGTAATTTCTAGAAATGAAGTTACTGGACCAGTGGAAGTTTCTGTCGCAATTGTTGGCGATCGCAAAATGCGAGAGTTGTCTAGAAAATATAAAGGCGAAGATAAGACTCGCAATATTTTATCTTTTTCTCAATCTGAGGGTGAAACAATTGAGGCGCCAAAAGACAGACTAAGACTTGGCGATATTGTTCTTTCATATCCAGTTGTAATTTTAGATGCTAGTCGCGACGAAATGTTAGTTGATGATAAAGTAGATCAGTTAGTTGAACATGGATTAGAACATTTACTAGGGTTACATCACGAGTAAAGTTATGGTTTTTTACCGAAAATACAGGCCTCAAAAGATTTCAGATTTAGATAGTAAAGCTGTAAGAGACAGTTTGTATTCTATTTTCTCTAAAAGAGATTTTCCTCATGCATTTTTGTTTTCAGGTCCTAAGGGTTTAGGAAAAACATCAACTGCCAGAATTGTTGCAAAAGTTATTAATTGTGAAAAGCATAAGGATTTAAAAGGAAAACTTGAAGAAAAAGAAATTGAACCATGTAATAAATGTAGCGAATGCGAAACTATAACCAATGGCAATAATTTTGATGTTTTTGAAATTGATGGTGCTTCAAATAGGGGAATTGATGAAATTAGGGATTTAAAAGAGAAAATAAATTTACTTCCAAGTAAAGCATTCAAGAAAATTTATATTATTGATGAGGTTCACATGTTAACAACTGAGGCTTTTAATGCACTATTAAAAACTTTAGAAGAGCCACCAGCCCATGCTGTTTTTATTCTTTGTACAACTGAGTTTCATAAATTACCAGAAACTATCATTTCTCGCTGTTTTAGAATTGATTTTAAGAAAGCAACTCATGAAGAAATCGCCAGAAGTTTAGAAAGAATTGTAAAAGGTGAAGAAATAAAAATAGATGAAGACGTGCTTTTAGAAATCGCTAAAATGGCGGATGGAAGCTTTAGAGATAGCTCTAAAATTTTAGAGGAATTAGCGATTTGGGCTGGTGAGAAAAAGATAAACCTAGCTTTGTTAGAAGAAAAATACAATATGCTTGGGATTGATAAGACTTTAAATGATTTCATAAGCCTCTTGAAGTCAAAAGATGTTAAGAAAGCTCTTGAGTTAGTTGGAAAAGTAGCTGATTCGGGAATGGATTTTAAATTTTTTGTTGAAAACCTAATTAATAAGTTGCACGGTTTACTTTTGGCAAAGCATGGAGTGGGAGATAAGCAGGAAACAGATTTGGAAACCTTAGAAATTAAGAAAATTTTAGAAAATCTTGGCAAAGTTTATTTGGAAATAAAATTAGCAGTATTACCTCAGCTTCCTTTAGAAATATTCATTGTAGAGTGGATGAGTAATGATGCAGAAGTTTCAACAAAAATAGAAGTTGAAGAAAAAATGGTTAAAGTTAATATCCAAGAAAAAGCTGAAACAGTAAAGCCAACTGAAGTAAAAAGTGAACCTAAAAATGAAGCTCCAGTTGCTTCTAAATCAGGTAATTTTGCTAGCGATTTTATTAATGAAGTAAAAAACCACAATCATTTACTTGCTGGAGTTTTAAGAAGTTGTGAAGTAGATAATGATAAAGATGATACGGTACAAATTTCTGCTATTTCAAAGTTTCATAAAGAGAAGCTAGAAGAACAAAAATCTATTATAATATTACAAGAGGTAGCAGAAAAATTAACTGGAGAAAAAAAGCAAATATCTATTGTTTTAAGGGGGTGAAATTTAAATGAATAATCCATTTTCACAATTAGGAGAACTTAAGAAAATGCGTGATCAGGCGATGCAAATTCAGCGAGAGTTGCAGGCTGAAGAAGTAACTGTTGAAAAGAACGGTGTAAATATTGTTATTACTGGTGATCAAAAACTTAAGGAGATTCAAACAAACGGAAGATCAGATAATGATATCAAAGAAGCAGTAAATGAAGCTATTAAAAAGTCTCAAGAAGTAGCTGCTAAGAAACTTGCAACAATGCAGGGAGGCTTGGGAGGACTTTTGGGAGGACAATAATGCAGATTCCCAAAACGATTCAAAAACTGATTGAATCATTTGAAAAGTTGCCAGGAGTTGGTCCAAAAACAGCTCAAAGGCTTACTTTTTATTTGTTGCATGTTCCTCAAGAACAACTTGAAGAGTTTTCTTATGCTCTTTCTAATTTAAAAAGAAATACGATCTTGTGCAGTAATTGTTACATGATTGATGAATCTGATCCATGTAGTATTTGCACAAACTCAAATCGTGATCAAAGCGTAATCTGTGTTGTCGAGCAGCCTCTAGATGTTTTAGCTCTAGAAAAAAATGGAAGATATAAAGGAATCTATCATGTGTTGCATGGGAAAATTGATCCTTTAAATAATATTGGCCCTGAAGAAATATATATTGGTCAACTTTTGGCAAGACTTAAAAGAAAAGGGGAGGAGATTAAGGAAATAATTTTAGCAACAAATCCAACCATGGAAGGAGAAGCTACGGCTATGTATATAGCTAAACAAATAAGAAGTTTAGATCCAGAATTGAAAGTAACAAGAATTGGTAGAGGTCTTCCAGTGGGAGCTGATTTAGAGTATGCTGATGATATAACCTTGCAAAGAGCAATGGAAGGAAGGAGCGAAATATAATGATAGATCCAAACAGTCAATTAGGTGAACTTTTAGAACAGGGACAAACAGTTGCCCAAAATCAAACTCAAGATTTAGTTCAGAGAGTGAAAGGGCAAGTTATTGGTTCAACTTCAAAACAGGCTTCTACTCAAGCACCTACTCAAGTTCATCCAGAAACATTAAGCAGGGAAGATGATCAAAAATCTGCGGCAAGAACAAGGGAAATGGTACAAGATCTTTACGCACCATCAGAAGATCAAAGTGCTCATACCGCACATGATGCAAGTAAAGATGCGGAACAACTTTCAAATATTAGAAGACAATTGGGAGAAATGCATAAAACAATATATTATGATCCTCTTTTTGCTCATGAGACAAGAAAAGAACCTACTATTAAGGAAGAACAAGAAGCAGAAGAAAAGCAGCAAAAGATGCAAGATTTGGAATTTCAAAAAGCCAAAGATGATCAAGCTTTTGCAGTTCAATTAGCAGCTCAGAAAACTGAAAGATTTCCAGGTATAAGTGGTTAAGATGTTAAAAATTTACAATACATTATCACATTTAGTAGAAGAACTTAAGCCAATAAATGCTCCACATGTTGGTATGTATTCTTGCGGTCCAACGGTTTACGATTTTGCACACATAGGTCATATGCGCACGTATGTAGGTACAGATATTTTAATTAATGTCTTAAAAGCAAATGGATTTATAGTTAAGCCGGTAATGAATATTACTGATGTAGGACATTTAACATCAGATGCAGATACAGGTGAGGATAAGATGGAAAAAGGTGCTAAAAAATTTGGCCTAAGCGTGTGGGATATTGCCAAAAAATTTGAGGTACAGTTTAAAGATTCATGTAAACTCATAAATATAACTTTGCCCAAAGATTTAATGCATGCAACCGATTATATTGCAGAGCAAATAGAATTAGTAAAAAAACTTGAAGAAAAAGGCTTTACGTATCAAACAGCGGATGGAATATATTTTGATACCTCAAAGTTTGCAGCTTATTTTAAGCTCTCGAGACAAAACCCTGAAGAATTAAAGGGAGGAATCAGGGTTGATTTGGGGGACAAGAAAAATGTTTCAGACTTTGCGTTGTGGAAATTTTCTCCACAAGGAGAAAAACGTCAAATGGAATGGGATAGTCCTTGGGGAGTAGGCTTTCCTGGATGGCATATTGAATGTTCGGCTATGAGTATGAAGGCATTGGGTGAAAGTTTTGATATTCATACAGGTGGAGTAGATCATATTAATATTCATCACACCAATGAAATTGCACAGTCAGAAGCTGTAACCGGAAAGCAATTCGTAAAGTATTGGGTGCATTACAATCATTTATTGGTTGAAGGTGAAAAGATGAGTAAAAGCTTAGGTAATGTTTATACTGCCGAGGATATTGTTGCTAAAGGTTTCGATCCTTTAAGTTTAAGATATTTATTTATGCAAACTCATTATAGGCAGGAAATGAATTTTACTTGGGAGGCTTTAAAAGCTGCTCAAACAGCATTAAATAAATTAAGAAATGAATATTATAATCTTTCATCTGGAAAATTAAATGAAGAATTTAAAGAAAACTTTTTAAATGCAGTTAATGATGATTTAAATTTAGCTAAAGCTTTAGCTTTAATTTGGGAAGAAATTAAAAAAGGAACAAATCGAGAAACGATTAATTTTGCAGATGAAATTTTAGGTTTAAAACTTTCTGAATATAAACCTCAAGCATTAGAATATCCAAAAGAAGTCCAAGAGTTAATTATAAAAAGAGAAGAGTTAAGGAAGCAAAAGAATTATATTGAATCAGATAAAATAAGAGACGAAATAATTAAATTGGGCTTCGAAGTAAAAGATAATTAAATTATCTTTTGGGTTTAGAGATTGGAGTATTACTTCCATCTGGATATGGAACATGACCGCGTCTCGGTTTAAAGCCTCTTCTTATAAAGGCTTCAACTTCTCCAAAAATGCCTGTTGAGTGTCTTCCAGCTCTTTCTTCAACTACTTTTTCAACCGAGGTATCGGATTGAGTGCCTGGTCTTATCGGTGAAACTCTTTGATCTGGTCCTAAATGATTTTCTCCCATTTTAATTTAAAACTTTTCTTGCAATTAAGGCGTGTTTTCTTAAAATTTCTCTTTCGTGATTTGGGTCATTTGGGTTTGTTACTCTTGCGGTTATGATTCTTGGAGATTCTGAGGTAGGGGAAAAGGAGGGCTTGGAAATCTTGCCCTTATTAATTTTGCCAAAAATAATACCTTTGACAACGTCAACCATACCTTTAGGGTAGTACATCAATAAATTTATGTCAACCCACCAAAATATTGATTGACAAAAGATATCGGTATGTGAGCATAATAAATTAGACATAAAAAGGGAGGTGAATTATAATGGCAAAGTCCAAAAAAACTAAGAAATCAGTTAAAAAAGTAACGAGAACAGTTTCTAAAAAGAAATCATTAGTTGAATATAATTCACTTACATTTTTATTGTTTTTAGCATTTATTTTAGCAATGTCTCTTCTTTTAGTTGCAAAAATAATATAAAATTAACCCTATGTCAGACTTAGGTTACACCAAGCCTTTATATATTCTGCCTTTTGATCACAGAGCTACAGTTATTCAGAAATTGTTTGGTTTAAAATTGGGGGATAATCTAACCGATGAGCAGGTTCATTTCATGCGCGATTTTAAAATGCTTGTTTACAAAGGTTTTAAAAAAGCTTTGGAGAAAGGTATCCCAACAGAATTTGGAGCCATACTATGCGATGAAGATTTTGGAAGTGAAGTATTATTTGACGCAAAACATAATGGATTTATAACACTTTTAACAATTGAAAAAAGTGGAACAGAGCTTCTTGAATTTCAATATGAAGATTATAAAACGCATATTTTAAATTTCAAACCAACATTTACAAAACTTCTTGTTAAATATAATCCAGAAGATTCTCAAGAAAGAAAATTAAAACAAAAAGAAAAAATGAAAATTATTAGCGATTTTTCTCATGCAAATAATTTAAAATTTTTACTTGAAGTTTTAGTAATGCCTACAGAAAATCAGCTCGAAGAAGCAGGAAGCAAAGATGATTATGATTTAAAATTAAGACCCAAATTAAGTGTTGAGGTTATTAAGGATTTACAAAATTTTGGTATTGAGCCAGATGTTTGGAAGCTAGAGGGATTTGAAAGTGAATTAGAATATACAGAAATTATAAATGCAATTAGAAGAGATGGTAGAGAGAACGTAGGATTAGTAGTTTTAGGTAGGGGAGCAGATAGTGCAAAAGTAGCAGATTGGCTAAGAGCAGGTGCAAAAGTAAAAGGTGTTATAGGTTTTGCAGTTGGTAGAACTATTTTTTGGGAATCAATTGAAAAGTTTTATAAGGGACAGATTGGTAAAGCAGAGGTTATTGATACTGTTGCGGATAATTTTTATAAATTTTATAAAATATTTACCAGCTAGTACGAATGTGCTGATCTGCAAACTCGGGATCTACGTTAACTTTTTTACCAGGATTAAAAATATTTAAAGGATCAAAAATTTCTTTTGTTTTTTCAAATAGTTTATAAACATCTTCTCCGTACATTTGTTTTAGATATCTGCTTCTAACTAAGCCGTCATTGTGTTCACCGCTCATTGAGCCTTTGTATTCAAAAACTAAATCAAAAACTTCTTGAGAAATTTTAGGAAGTAATTTTCTTTGCGCTTCATCGCTTAAGTTAACTAGGGGAATGATATGGAAATTTCCGTCTCCCATATGTCCAGCAAGGGTGGAAATGATGCTGGGATATTTTGCAATAATGGCATTTATTTTAGGTAAAAATTCTGGTAAGTATTTAGGGTTAACAATTATGTCATCTATAAATGGGCTGCTATATTTATCTTTTATTTTCTTACGAAGAAGATTAAAACTTTCTCTTCTAATTAGCCAATATTTTTTAGATGATTTTTCATTGCCTGCAGATTTTACTTTTAAATCAAATGGTTTTAAAACTTTTTTAAGTTCATTTATTTTGTCTTTTAAATCGTCTAAATTATTACCGGTGAATTCTATTTGTAAGGTTATTTTAGGAAATTTATTTTTTCGTTTCATTAATATTTCTGGTAAAAATGTAAACAATGTGGAAAGAGGATTATGTGAATTTAATTTTGTACCAAACTCATTAAAATATTTAACTGCAAGTTCTAGTGTTTTATCATCATAGGTTTCAAAACTTTCGGGAGCTAAGGGGATTACTGCATTAATTATTTCGCCTAATTTAGCTTCATCTTTTTCATTTAAATATACAACTAACATTTCTGAATGTTTATTAACTGGGATAAGTTGTAAGCCTACTTCAGTTATGATTCCGAGTGTTCCTTGGGCACCAACGAAAAGTTGCGTTAAGTCAAATGTTTTTTTGTCTTTGTCGTAAACATTCCAAAGATTATAGCCAGTAGAATTTTTGGTGACATTTGGTTTTGCATTAATTATCTTCTCATAATTTTTAGTAATTAATGTATGAATTTTTCTATACACCTCGCCCTCAAAAGATCTTAGTTGTAATTTTTGAGCAAGTTCCCTTTCATTTAATGATTTAAATTCATATTCATTGCCATCAGCCAGAATAACCTTGAGATTTTTAACATATTTTTCAGTTTTACCATATTCAAATGATTTTTCTCCACCCGCGTTATTGCTGACAATTCCACCAATTGCACATATCTCTCGAGAAGAAGGGTAGGGAGCAAAAATTAAATTGTGTTTCAATGTTTCTTTTTCAAAATCTCTGTAGAAAATACCTGGTTGAGCACTAGCAACTTTTTCCTCAATTCCTAAAAATTTATTTATATATTTAGTAAAAACTATAATAATTGAATCGTTTAAGTCTCCACCGCTCATATCTGTTCCCGCAGCTCTTGCAGTAATTGATAATTTAGGATTTTGTTTTTTATTTTTGGATACAAATTCAACAATATTTTTAATATCAGTAGAGTTTTTGGGGAAAATTACAACCCTTGGTCTTACCTCGAAGATACTGGAATCATGACTATATTCTAAAAGTGTTGCGTCATCATCAAGAGTTTCACCTTGAACCTGAGATCTTAATTGATTTAATAAATTCGCATCCATTATCTGGTTATGACCTTTTCAACTGCAGCAATTATTGCAGTATCATCCATTTTATATTTTTTAATAATCTCAAGCGGTTTACCGCTTTCTGCAAACGTGTCATTAAGTCCTACAAATTCCATTGGAGTAGGCAAGTTCTTTGCTAAAACTTCAGCGATTGCCCCTCCGAGTCCTCCCATTATTTGATGATCCTCAACGGTCACAACGTGTTTGGTTTGTTTAGCTAAATTAACGATTGTTTCGATATCCAAAGGTTTAATGCTGCAAACATTTGCAACTAAAACATTTACACCTTTTTCTTCAAGTTTTTTAGCGGCAAGTAGGGCAAAATACACTAGCCAACCTGTGGCAAAGATTACGGCTTGAGGGTTTTCAGTAACCCAAAATGTTTGAACTTTAGTTGGATTAAAAGGAGTATCAGTGGTTGTAATTAGTGCGCTTTTATCTCTAGTAAAACGAAGGTAAATCGGTTTATTAATTTTTGCAGATTCTAAAGTTGCTTTTCTAGCTTCTTCAAAATCACAAGGAACTAGTACATTCATATTTGGCCAAGTGCGTGTTATTGCAATATCCTCTGTTGCTTGATGTGTTGCTCCATCTGGACCAGTCATCACTCCGCTATGGTGTCCAGCAATTTTTACATTAGCATCGTTATAGGCAATGGTTGTTCTAATGGTTTCAAGATTTTTTCCTGGCGAAAAAGTTGCATACGAAGCGATGTAGGGAATCTTTCCAGAAACAGCTAATCCTGCAGCAATTGCTGCCATGTTTTGTTCCGCAACTCCTATTTCAAAAAATCTATCTGGATGATTTTTTTCAAAACCATCTGTTCTTGTAGATTCAGCTAAATCTGCTGTTAATACAACTACGTTAGGATTATTTTCACCTAGTTCAATAAGTGCTTCGCCAAAACCATCGCGAGTTGCTTTTTGATCAAATGGTTCTTCAAATATTTTTTCGTTTAGTTTTAAATCTTTATTTAACATATTATTGATGTTCTGACATTATTCTACCCTGTAGGGTTCTAAGTTCTGACAATGCTTTTGCTGCTTCTTCTTTATTTGGTGGTTTTCCATGCCAAGTAAAATCCTTTTCCATAAATGAAACTCCTTTACCAGGAATAGTGTGGGCGATTATGGCAGTAGGTTTTTCGAAAATACTCTTGGCTTTATTAATAGCATCTACAAATTCAGCGATATTATTGCCGTCAATATCAATAACCTCCCAGTTAAATGCGCGATATTTATCTGCTAATGGTTCAAGCGGCATGACGTCTTCAGTAAAGCCATCAATTTGAATGTTATTTCTGTCTAGTACTAAAGTTAAATTATTTAATTTATGTTTACCTGCAAACATAATTGCTTCCCAAGTATTGCCTTCTTGGTGTTCACCATCTGAAGCAATTACATATGTTTGATATGATTTTTTGTCAAGTTTTGCAGCTAAAGCAATTCCAATTGCTTGAGAAATTCCTTCGCCTAATGGTCCTGATGTTGTTTCTAGCCCTGGAAGTGAAGTTCTATGAGGATGGCCTTGAAGTCTTGAGTCAATTTTTCTTAGGGTTTTAAGTTCTTCAATTGGAAAATATCCTGCCATTGCCATTGTTACATAGCGAATAGGGCAGATGTGTCCGTTAGATAAGACAAGTCTATCCCTATCAGGCAGATCAGGATTTTTAGGATCATGATTTAAAATATGAAAATAAAAAGCAGTAAAAATGTCTGCCATTCCTAGAGGGCCTGCACTGTGACCAGAGCCTGCTTCAAGTAGGGTATCAATTAAAAGTTGTCTAGCAGTATTTGCTTTTAATTCTAAATCTTTAAGTTTTTCTTCAAATAAGTTATTCATATTTATAGACTAGGAAAAGGTCAGAAACATTGGAAGGCAATTTGTCTGTAATAATAGCATCTCCTATATTCTTGAAAAAGACAAGACTGTTATTTTGGCTTAAAAATTCATGAGGATGGATTCCTAATTTTTTAGCCTTATCTAAAGAATTCATGTCTCCAATTGCTCCGCAGGCTTCAGAATTATCCCAACCGTCTGAATCAAACGAGGCGATAATGGTATTTTCAGGTAATTTAAAAAGTCCAGCTAAAACAGTTGCTTGATTACGGCCGCCTTTGCCTTCAGGATTTGTAACATGTAAAGTTGTCTCTCCACCAGTAAGAAGCAGGGAATTTGGTTTTGTTTCTAAAATGAGTTTTTCAGCGGCAAGTTCTGCGTTATTAGAAAATTTATCTGAATAAATATCTGTTGAAATTTTCAATTCTTCCGCCTTCTTTTGCATAGCACTTAAGGCAGTCAAGTTAGAAAGCATAAGAATATTAGTAGTGTTAGAAAAAATATTCTCATCCTTTGGAGTTTCTGTAAAATCAGTATTTGCTAGATTTAAATTTATATTATATTTTTGATAAATTGCTAAGGCATCATTTACTGTTGTTTTATCTTGTACAGTTGGCCCAGAGGCAATAAAAGACAAATCATTTCCTAAAACATCAGAAAAAATTAAACTTACTACTTTAGCTGGATTTAGAATCTTAATTAAACCTCCGCCTTTAACTTTAGATAAGTGTTTTCTAAGTGTATTCATCTCTAAAATATTTGCTCCACTTTCTAAAAGTTTTTCGTTAACTTCAACTAACTTTTGTAAATCAATAGAAAAAGGAGATTCGAACATTACTGAGCCACCGCCACAAATAACTACAAGGACTAAATCTTTTTCAGTCAGGTTAGAAAATTCAGAGATAACTGTTTTAGTAAAATCTAGGTTTTCTTGTGAAGGAAGGGGATGAGTGCCTAGAGTAAAATTTATTTTTTTAAATTCAGTTTCAACAGTATCCACAACAAATCCCTTGGTTAATTTATCTTGTAATTTTTCCTCAATAAGTTGAGAAATCTTGCCTGAGCCTTTACCAAAACCGAGAAGATATATGTTTTCGAAGTTGCTTAAATCAAAAGTTTGACCATTTATATTTAAAATATTATTTTCTAAATTAACTTCTTTGTTTATTATATTTTGGGGTTGAATTGCGTTAAGTCCTGTCTCTATTAAATCTAAAACTATTTGTCTTTGAGGACTGGTATTTAAGCTAGAATAATTTTTGATGATTCCCATAACTTATCTTAGCATATCAAATTTTCTTGACCTAAGCTAAAAATAATCCTATAATACGCAAATTATGCCAGTAAGACTTGAGGTATATAAACCAGAAAATCAAAAATGGGCTGAGGAAGGACCAGATATCCAATCTGGTAGTGGTTACAGAACTTTTGTAAATTACGCTAATTTTAGACATTTATCTGTTATTGTTGTGGGTTGCAATACCGCAGAAACTCATGCTGTTGTGCGCACTGTAGTAGTATCTGATTTTGTGAGACCAGGAGAAGATTTGGGATATGCTGAGTATCATGATTCGCCTAGAAATGTAAAGCAGGTTTTAAGAAGCAAGGGAAGAGTATCTAGGCCAATAAATGCAAGACTTGCGCCAGAAAGACCAAGAGAATTAATTAGATTTAAATTTGTTTAATTATCTTCTTTTCTTTGGAGAAGCGTCTGGATCGATTTGTCCAGGAAATCTGTCGCTAATAGCATCAAATACCGGCATTAATCTTTCTATTTTGGGGTCATATGTTTCAGATCCCTTTGCTATTCTTGTTTCTACAAATGTATTTAATTTAGTTGGATCTCCTTGGGCAAGAGCAAACCGTGCATCGTAAAACTCTCTAACAATTGGTCTTTGGTCTCTTACTTCATCTCTAAAATCTGGGTGGTTATGGAGTCTAATCATGAGTACATCCCAAGTTTGTCCCCAGCCTGGAAGCGTAGTGGGTGGTTGGGCACTTCTTCTTTCTGCTAAAGGTCTTAGCATTCCTGGTCGCGAATGTGGTCTTTCTGGACTTCTTACTGGCATATTATTGAGCAGCAAGTTATATTAACACTATATTTTTTAAAATACAACTGGTGGTATTTCTGGTAAAATAAGGTATGTCAAAAGACGGAAGAATTTGGTTGTCACATACAAGTTTAGAGGTTTTGGAGAGATGCCCTCGGTGTTTTTGGTTACAAGTTAAAAAAGGAATTAGACAGCCAGAGGGTATTGTTTCAAGGCTTGCAAATAGATTTGATGGTGTAATCAAAAACTATTTTGATAAATACAGAGTAAAAGGCGAACTCCCTCCAATGGTTACTGATAAATTAGAGGGAAAACTTCAGAACCCATTTGTTGAAAAATATTTTGTACGTATTAATCAAGAGTTTGGTTTTTATGGAAAACTTGACGAATGCTTAGTTGATAACGAGGGAAGACTCACTCCAGTAGATTTTAAAACTTCAAGTTCAGATCCTAGAGACAAGGAAATACTTAGTGCGTATCAATCGCAAATTGATGACTATGTATTCTTACAAGAACAAAATAATAAACACACAACTAGGAGCGGGTATTTAATTTATTTCTATCCTGATTTGGGAGAAGAGCTTCATAATGGTTTTCCGATGATTGTTCATGTGCAAAAATTAACTGGAGATCCAAATAAGACAAAAGTAAGGATAGAAAATGCAATAAACCTATTATCAAAAGACATTCCTAATCCAAATCCTGAATGTGTTTTCTGTAAATACATCGGCCAAAGAGAGCTGGCTGAGTCTTAATTAAAAATCCTTGCTATTAGCCTCAAAATGGAGTATAATTTATGCTCACACATGCTTTTATCTCTCCAAAAAGATTTAAAGAAACTGTCCAATAAGAAAAAAGCAGAACTTCTAGCTCGTTATTTTAAGACAGGTGAAGGAGAATACGGTTTTGGTGATATTTTCCTCGGCATTACAGTTCCTCAATCAAGAACACTCGCAATTAAATATAAAGATTTAGAGCTTTTAGAAATTACTGAACTCTTGAAATCCAAAATTCATGAAGAAAGATTAATTGCTTTGTTAATTCTAGTTCATAAATTTGAAAAACTACCAATGGAACAAAGAAGAGTCTATGAATTTTATTTAAAAAATACAAAATTTATTAATAACTGGGATTTAGTTGATTTATCTGCACATAAAATTGTTGGTGGATACTTAGAAGATAAGCCAAAAGATATTTTGTATAAATTAGCTGGTTCTAAGAATCTTTGGGAAAGAAGAATTGCTTTAATATCTACTTTTAATTTTATTAAATCAGGTCATTTTAAAGATTCATTAAAACTTGCTGAAATGCTAATTGCAGATAAGGAAGATTTGATTCAGAAAGCACTTGGTTGGATGCTTAGAGAAATTGGCAAAAAAGATAGAGAAGTGGAGGAAAAGTTTTTAAATAAATATTACAAACAGATGGGTAGAACAGCCTTGAGATATGCAATCGAAAAGTTCCCCGAAACACTCAAGAAAAAATATTTATTAGGTAAAATTTAATAAATCCTAGTTGACAAATGGGTAAATAATGTGTCTAAAATAGAGTATGGAGAAAAAGTTAATTAGTGTTCATGCAGTTACTATCCATATCTACACAGTTGCAATAATTCTTCTTTTAGCTTTACTTGGTCTTTTAGGTCTTAAATATCTCCATTTGAAAATGGCTGTTAAGGGTTACACTCAATCTGCAATTTATATTAATAACATGGCTAAGCCAAATGGTTATGTTTCAGAATATGCAGTTATTATTGCAAGAGGAGTAACTCAAGTTCCAGCAGCTTCCCTACAAACATATGTTGAAGATCTAGCTAAAACAATTAATAGAGATATTGTTGTTTTAGATAAAGGCGAAAAGATAGTAGCTGATTCAATACCAGCTAATAAAGGCAAGGCATATTCATATGGCGTAAGCGAGATTAAAGCTACGTTGGGAGATGGACAAACCCGAAGATTTGAAGAAAGAGGAGTAGATTATCCAAATGGACTTTGGAGATTAGTGGTTCCAGTAAGAAACGCTTCAGGAGATATTACAGGTGTTGTAATTATCTCAGACTCCGAAGTTTTCAGTAAATAACAGCTTCAAATAATTGTACTCTAGGATATATTGTTGTATAATCAGTTCATGGGTAAAGAGTGTGGTGCATATTTAAAAAGCGAAGCTATTGGTGTTGCAAAATTATTATGTGGAACTGATGGTTGCCCTTTGGTAAGAGGAAGACTTTTGTTTGTTGATGATAAGTCTGGATTACTCTCTCCTAGTGATCAAAGAGCAAGACTCGAGACAAGGGGTAGGGTTCTTGCAGGGATGGAATGCGTAGTTGGTGAAGCCGTAAGACAACCTAGATATCAGCCATTATCTTCAGGATCTCCAGTTGCCCCAAAAAAATCATAATTGACTATGAAAAATAATCGTTTTGAAGCTGAAAGAATTACCCGACCTACCCCTGTAGAAGTTAGAAGGCTTCAGGGAATTTTTGGTGGGGACTTAAGTCCTCTAAATCAATTACATACGCTTTCTCCAGACTATGTAACTTCTGATTGGGAAATGGATAAACCTGTTGCTACTAAAAATGGTTTATTAGAATGTCAATTTAGAATAGGACCTGCAGCAGTAACAATGGATTTTGGCCAAAACATGTTTTTCTTAGAATGGTTTGCAGCTTTACCTCCTTTTTTGTATCCAAAACCAGATGTGCAAAGCTATCTAGATTTTAGAGATTTTATAACCGATGAATTTCCTCAAATGATATGGTCAATAACTGACAGAAGTCAAAGGCCAAATTTAAATTACTTAGCTCACTCTACAGCCAGGGTGCAATATAGAGGCGGGGGTATTTCTAGGAAATTTGATTTAGGAAAAGAAAAAGATAGGATTGGTTTTGAAGTTGATTTTATTGGCAAATCAGAGAAAATAAAAACCATCAGTATTGATGGTAGAACTGATAAAGATTTGGATAAGCCAGGATTTTATCATTTACGTCTAGATTATAGAGGAGCAAGTGATCCGCAAACCAAAGTTTCTCTTGGATTTATGCTTGATGATTTTGGTCAAAGCGCATTCAATCCTGACATTGTGGAGTGGGCACTTGAAGCAAATGAGTATGCTGAAAGAATCGAGGATATACCGACTGCAGCCCATAATTTAATTGAAGCAATTGATCCAACTTTGCAAATACAAATTGAGTTAGCAAAAGCAAAAAAAGGTCTGTTATAATATATTTAATTAAAGATAAGCCACTGTTTTTATTCAGCTTTTTATCATGCAGGTAAAAATTCCTAAAATCATTAAAATTGGATTAGTTGTTGTTTTTATAAGTGTTGTTTTGCTTGGTTTATATTTATTAAACGTTAAAAGAGTTAATAATATTTCTACAGCTATCACTGAACAGGTAAAAACAAATTTAAATATCCCATACTTTGAGATGACAATTCCTGGACTTAGGAGTAGAGAGTATTCGAGTAATCTAGGAAACTTAGAGAAATATTCTTCAAATGTTAATTACACTACTTATCTTACCTCATATGATTCTGATGGAAATAAAATTAATGGACTTATAACAATTCCAAATGGCGAAATGCCAGCTGGAGGATGGAAGGCAATTGTTTTTGTTCATGGTTATATTCCGCCTTCTTTATATTCAACAACCCAAAAATATGAAGCCTATGTTGATTATTTAGCCAAAAATAAATTTGTAGTTTTTAAAATTGATTTAAGAGGTCATGGCGAAAGTGAAGGTCAAGCAAGGGGAGGGTATTATTCTCCAGATTATGTAATAGATACTTTAAATGCTAGAGCAGCGTTAGGGAAATCGGATTTTGTTAATCCTAAAAAGATTGGTTTATGGGGACATTCAATGGCAGGCAATGTTGTAGGTAGGGCAATTGCCGTAAAACCTGAGATACCAGCAGTTGTTATTTGGGCTGGAGCAGTTTATTCATATACTGATATGCAGAAATATGGAATTTCAGACAATAGTTATAGACCGCCTCAAGATGCAAATCGCAATACGTCTTTAAGAGCAATGTTAAATAATAAGTATGGCTCATTTGATCCAAATAATGAATTCTGGAAACAAGTGCCAATGACGAATTATTTAAAAGATATAAAAACAGCGATTTCTTTAAATCATGCAATTGATGATGACGTTGTAAATATTGGATATAGTCGCGATTTAAATGAATTACTTAATCAAGCAAATATTATTCATGAGCTAAATGAATATCCAAGCGGAGGGCACAATATTAGTGGAGCATATTTTACACAGGCAATGCAAAACACGGTAAATTTCTTCAATAAATATCTTCAATAAATTATTTATATATAGGTAGCGGCGTGTTCCAAAAATTGAGATCTAGAAACTGGTTTTACGGTTAAGCTTTGTAATAGCTTTAGAAGTTGTGCTTCGTTAACATCTGTACATCTTTGTAAATACGCTTCTGGATCTCTTAAGAATTCCCTAAGTCTTCTTAGGACATCAGCAGTAGTTTTTTTTAATTTAGTTTCTACTTCAGGGTCTTTTGTTTTAATAAACGTTCTTATTGCTGCAAATTGAGCAACTCGTTCTGGCGTAAGTTCTAATTCAATTCTTTTTAGTAGATCAGGGTTAGCGAATTCAATTAATTGAGTAAGTCTATAAAGTCCAGGTTTTGAAATTGGAGTAAATTGAGGTAGTTCTTCTGCGCGGTCAATTGCAGCTAGTACACTGCGGCCTGTTCCTGGTCTGCCCGCTACAGATCTAAAATCTTTGCCGCCATTAACAAGTGGTATTGCAAATACTTGGGGTGGTCTACTGATATGCCTATTATCATCGTCGTGAGCCCTAGTAATGGGTAACGGTACTGGTTTGTCAGGTGCGCCAACTAACCTGACCGGTTCTTGCCACTGTGTTGTGGCGTCGGATGTGGCTTCTCTATAAGAAGCTAAGGGAACAACTTTTTTACCATCTAATATTGGGTCAGGTCTAACAAAGCTAACATCAGGAGAGTCTGAATCAAATCTGTAAATACCTGCTGCAATGCCTAATCTGAAATAAGCATCTCCCGTTTTTTGCATAATACTTTTTATTTCACTGTCGCTAGGTGGGGGTAATTGCTGAAGTCTTGTATTAGCTTCTAGTATCAAAGTCCTAGCAACAGAAATTTGTCTTAACCTTTTAGCTTGTAATTCTTTTGGAGTTCCCATAATATAACGTTGAATTATAGCTTTTTTTAGCTTCAAGTCAAATTTGACTTTGAAGCTATAAGTGCTAAAATACTGAAGGCTAAGATGACATGACAAGTCGGAGCCCTAGGAAGAAAGGTATAATTACTTAGTAGACCCTAGCGGGAAGTTCCCGAAATAGAACAAAAGCGTATATAGACGCTAAATTATAAAGTAAGGTGGTACAGCGTAAATCGCCCTTACAAGATACTAAAGTTTGGTATTTTGTGAGGGTTTTTTATTATGAAAAAAAGAAAAATTCCAGCAACAATGGTAACTCAGCATCCTGATCATGCTTCAAAACCGTATTGGCATTACAGAGCGTATATAACGACTGAATATGAATCGCAAGAGGCATATTTGTCATTTGCAGAACTTGGAGCAACAGAATATAAATGGGATTGGGAAGGAAAGCTAGTTGACGAATCAGTAGTTGAAAGATTTTTTGGAGAACATTTTGAATACTTTTCCAAAAATCCTTTAGGAGAAGAGAAATTTTTAACTTTTAGATTACCAAATCCAAGAGTTGAAACAGAATTTAGACTTATTCGAGCTTTTATTAATATGGCAAGCGCTGGTTCGGTTGCTAAGCATTTTGGATTTAATAAACCTCCAATTTTTGAAGTAATTTTACCTTTAACTGAAACAGCTGAGGAGATGTTATC
>CAZIOR010000001.1:92260-95243 GCA_964540925.1 uncultured Gammaproteobacteria bacterium
TCCTTTACAGGAGCAATGTATTCGTTGGGAATTCCACCAGAGTTTTTAGCTAGCGGAAAATTAATTGAGCATGCAATAAAAGCAAAAAGAATTAAGACTTTAGAAAAACATTATGTAAATTTAGAGAAAGATTTTGTAAAAGCAGGCAAATATTTAAATAAAGAAAATGTAGAACAATTAGCCAAAAAATCTTCTGTCTTTGCAGAAGTTTTAGAAAGTGTAGAGTTAGTTGAAAAATATTTAGGTAAAAAATTAGGGCCAACAACTATTTCTGAGAAAAAACATTATTTACTTACTAAAAAGCTTTTAGAAAATATTAAAAATAAAGAACTTGCTAAAAAATATTTAAAGCAAGCAGCGCGTTTGAGAAGGAGTATGGGCTAATATGGCAACTGAGTGGGAAAGACATAGGCGGGCGGGTTTATCAGTTGGATTTAGAGGCAGAGTTGATGCTTTGCCGCCGCATAGTAGTCAGGGTTGGGAAATTGGTTCTCCGAAGATGCAGGTTGACGGTACGCATTTCCCTTTAAAAAGAGGAGTGGTGCAAATGGAATTAGTTACTAAACCTGAAGTCTCAAGGTTAAGTTGGTTGGGGGTTATGCCGCACATGCTTATGCCGGGTCATGGTGGAGAGTATGCAGCATATGGAATGGGATTTTTATTAGGAGAGTTGCCTGCGAAGTTTAAGTTTTTTTCAGGAGAACCTGATATAAAAAAGCTAATTGCAGAATATAGAGAAGGATCGAGTGTTGAAATGGGATTTAGAGACGGAGAAGAAAGACAATACGAATTAAAACACCAAAGAGATCAAATGTTCTTTGCTATGGATTTTGCAACGCCAGGCCAAGAAGATCATGTAGCAAGACTTACAATGAAGGGTAGAAATGTCGGGGGAAATCCGAGTGCATATACTTTAGATATTAGATATCCAGAGCAAAATATTGACGGAGTTAATATTTCTTTTTCCATTGCTAATGGCCCCTGGAGTTATTTAAGTTGGAATCCTAATTTACTGGAATGGATAATTGGTCACCATTTTTACAACGGACACGTTGAGAATCCTGCCTTGTCTGCTTTAGGATTATCGCCATTAATTCAAGAAAAAGTTAGGGAAGTAGTTAAGAAAAAATAATTTATTTTAAAAAGAAAAGTAGTCCTACGGAAAAGATTGTAAAGATAAACATGAAAAGAAATGTGTAGCCAAGCATATATACTGCATCTTTTTTCTTTCCATCAAGATACATTAGAGCAGGTTTTCCAAAAACTAAGAAAGAGGTAATTCCGGCTGATAAAACAAACAACATTAAAAAAGCAATTGGAGCTAGAAACACGTTTGCCTTACCAAGTTTAACGCTACCAGCGTAAAAAATAAAAATACCTATTCCGTAGACATAAGCGCAGGTGAGGAAAGAATTAAGCAGGGCCCTTTGCCATATTTTGCTCATAAATAAAGTATATCACTTCATTGCAAATATTCATTGACACTAGTAATTTAAAAGAGTAACCTCAATTTAAAGGAGGTGAGAATATGAAACAGCAAGCAAGTACAGGTGCAATTTATGGCACCGGAGTTATAGGAGCACTTATATATTTCTTAACTCATGCTCATGGTGCTCAAGCGATGATTGTTGGTATTGTTGAGTCTTTCTTTTGGCCAGGTGTATTAGTATATAAAGCATTAGAGCTTTTGAAGATCTAAATTATTGACTTCCAATATTAGATATGTCTTACTAGGATCAGTGGAAGAGAATCCAGCAAAATTGAATTTATTGTATTTAAGGTTAAAAGCCTTTTTAGCTTCTAATTATCTTAAGCTTATTTCTGTTTTTGCAATTGCAGTAGCCATACCTTTGACAATGTTTTTGGCTCAAAACCAACAAACTATAGTGCAAAAAGCATCTCCCGCAAATGAAAAGGCTAGAGTATTAGGATATATAGTTGAGTTTAAAAAAAACCCAGTATATCGTTCATTAGGTAGAGCAAATATTAAATCATTAACCCTGGCAGATAAAAATCAAATTGAATCTTCAAAAAAAGATCTTCAAATAGAGCATTTAGAAGCAAAAACAGAGATTTTGAAATTATTAAATAAAAAGACTTTTTCTTTAGACAAAACTGATAATTTAAATGTAAAAATAAAAGGAGAATACTCAGGAGTATTTAATGGTGTTGCTTTAGATATTACAAGAGGAGATGCTGACAAGTTAAGGGCGTCTTCAAAATACATTAAAAATGTATATGAAGACTTAGAGGTAAAAACAAATTTAAGACAATCAGTTCCATTAATCGGCGCAAATTCAATTTGGAGTAAGGTGAAAGACAATAGTGGTAATGCAGTTGATGGAAGGGGAATAAAAATTGCAGTATTAGATACAGGAGTAGATTTTACACATGAAGATTTAGGAGCAACTAAGGTTGAAGAAAGGCCATTTACAAAAATATCTGATATTTCAGCGTCAAACAATTTTGGAGACATGGCACTTGCTTACAACAATAATCGTGTTGCTTATCCGGCGGGATATGGTTCAATATATGTTTATGATTTTCGTACAAAAACAAACACAAAATACAGTGCTAATACTGGCTTAGCTAATCCAATTATTCAATCCGTATACTTGTACAACAATTACTTATTTTACTTAGTCCAATCATATGAAGCTATTAATTTGTATGTTCAGGATTTAACAACTAAACAGGTTAAGATGATCTCTGATATGGGGATTATCGATGGAACTTATGCGAGTGTATTTAGTAAGTTTTCAATTTGGAATAATAAGTTAGTCTTTGAAAGAATATCATCATCTACGTTAGTAGGTGATACTAATCATTCAAAATATAATGTTTTTACTTATGATCTTACAACGGGTGAAGAAAAACCACTTTTAGAAGAAGCGCCTCTTGCGAGAATGCCTCGAGTTTACGGAAATAAAATGGTTTATAGAACCGCTACTAGTTATTCAGGTTCATCGGCAGTTGGCTGTAC
>CAZIOR010000002.1:0-54679 GCA_964540925.1 uncultured Gammaproteobacteria bacterium
TCTTGAATTTTCACTCTGATTTATATTTTATTATTTCGTCTAAGCTTTGAGAAGTTTTATTTTTTTCTGATAAATTAATAATTAAATCAGCAGTAAATCCAGCAAATAAAATTTGTAAACCAGCAAGAACCAAGAGCATTCCGAAGGTTAAAAGTGGTCTCGTACCAATAGATTGACCTAAGAAATGCAACAGAGTTAAATAGAAAAGAATAAAAAACCCAATAACACTAATTGCCCCACCTGCCATACCAAAAAAGTGCAATGGTCTTTTAGCATATTTTGTTAAAAACAAGATGGTGAACATGTCAGGCACATCTTTAAAAACTTTAGAAAAACCGTACTTGGATTTACCAAACTTCCTTGGTTCATGTATAACAGGTATTTCTGTTACCTCAAATCCTTTTTCAGAAACTAAAAGCGGAATAAACCTGTGCATTCCACCATATAAATTAAGGCCCTTTGCAGCATCTTTTGTATATAATTTAAGTCCACAGTTATAATCATGTAGATGTACTCCCCAAAAAGCAGACATCATGAAGTTAAACAGTTTTGAAGGAAGCTTCATGTAAATAGCGTCTTTTCTATTTTTTCTCCAACCTGAAACTAACTCAAACCCTTCTTTAGACTTATTTAATAAATTAACTATTTCCTCAGGCCTATCTTGCAAATCCGCGTCTAAAGTGACTATGTAGTCTCCTTTTGCCATCTTAAAACCATAAGTTAAAGCCTCAGCTTTTCCTTGATTTTTCCTAAATGAAAAAATTCTAACTTTTTTATCTTCTTTATTTAGATTTTTAAGTATCTCTAAAGACCTATCTGAAGAACCATCATCAATAAAAATGATTTCATAATCCTTATCAATATCTTTTAATGCAGCCACTAAACGGGGATAAAATTTTTCAAGACTTTCCTGCTCATTCATTACAGGAACTACTGCTGAAATCATAATTGTATTATAGCATTTACCAAGGCAAAATTAATAATAGAAATTTATTTTAAGAGTGTTATAATACTGGGTGAATTTATGCTCTTATATCCTATTAAATATTTTTGGGACAGAAAAATTGTTCCAGGATTTAAAATAAAAAAGAATGATCTAGTCTTGGACATTGGATCTGGAGACAAGCCTTTCTGGAGAGGAAATGTATTTCTAGACAACTTAGAGCTCAAAAACCTACATAGACACACTGATACCCAAACTATTAAAGATTTGGGATTGTTTGTTAATGGAGATATTACTAAAACAAAATTTAAGAATAAAGCTTTTGATTTCTCTTTCTGCACTCACCTATTAGAACATGTAGATAGGCCTGATTTGGCAATAAAGGAGATAACTCGAATCTCAAAAAAGGGCTATATTGAAGTCCCAAATGGCATAATTGAATTTATAAGCCCCTTTCATAGTCACATTTGGTTTATATTATTTGACGGAAAGAAGTTAACTTTTGTTAGAAAAGGAAAAAAACTACACGAATCCTTACTCAGAAATGCAGTTAATTACCAAAATATTATTCCAAACCTAAAAAACCCTTTTATTAGATTATATTGGAAAAATAAAATTGAATACGAAATAATCGATTTAGAAAAAGAATCTGATAAGTATTTCCCACCTGAAACTACTCCCAAAACAAATAAAAACAAATCTTTATTAATATTAAGCACATATTTCTATATGACTTTAGTAAAAATATTAAGAATAATTTACTCAGTAAACAATAAAGTTGAACTAAAGAAGATATCTAAATGAAAATAAAACTTATTTTGCTATTTATAGCTGCGAGTTTTATAATTTTATTTCAATTCCTAAAATCACCAGATATAATCATAAAAAATGATCTTAATGGTAATATTGTTCCCCTGCAATACTTCAAAGAATCAATTACAAAAAACCACACTTTTCCCTTATGGAATCCTTATATTAATCAAGGCATACCGACAACTGCAGATCCTTTATATGGAATATATAATCCCATCATTTCCATACCAATCTTATTGTTTGAATATAAGGATGCAATTAAAATAATTTATTTTGTTTCAATTCTACTAGCCATGATTACGATGTACTTATTGGTAAAAGAATACAAAATTAGAGATAGCATATCTATTTTAATAGCTATTAACTATTGTTCTGGAACATATTTAATTTCAAAAATTACAGCTGGGCATTTAGAAAAGATCGTATCATTTGCATTCATGCCTCTTTTAATCCTTACAGTAATTAAATTAATACGCAGAAAAAAATTAAAATGGGCGGGCACTGTTGGCTTAATTTTATCTTTAATTTTATTTACAGGAGACATTTATAATGCACTTTATTCATTGTATACGCTGCTAGCTATCTTAGTGTTTTATTTATTTAAGGATAAAAAAATTAGTCTTTTAATATTTATAAGTATAATTTCATTCTTACTTTTTTCCAGCATAAAGCTTTTTCCAATGATAGAACTCCAACAATATATAACTAAAATTAAAGAACCTTTTGTAGGTAATTTAAACTTTCTGTCAATTTTCTACTATTTATTCTTTCCGTTTAGTAGTTTCTATAAGACTTTTTTACCTACTGAGAATTTCCTCTCTAATGCATTTGGCTGGTGGGAAAATTTTGCTTTTATAGGTCCGTTTTCGTTTTTAGGATTAGTTTATTTATTTACTAATAAGATTTCTAAATACAAGACTGAAAAAAAATTATTTATCTTATTAATCGTTTTGTTCACCTTGATGTCCATGCCAGGAGAAAATTTAAATCCCTTAAAATTTATAATCTCAAATTTTAGCATCCTTCAATATTTCCATGTGCCGAGTAGAATATTGCTTTTATTTAGCATTGTGGTCTTATTATTTTTTGGCCTATATGCAGAAAAATTACATAATAAAAAATATATATTCTTCTTACTTTTAATTAATTTAGTAATTACATTTTGTTTTTCACAATATATATTTAATAAAAACCAATTTGATAAATTAGATAAAAATTATTCAACTGTACTTAAACATATTAAGCAAAATAATCTAAATAATTACCCCACTGTTCATTATAATTCACAAGGAGACTTACCTCAGGACATAGCGTTAAATAATAAAATCTTATTACTTCAATCTAATTACGGGTTATTTTTAAAAGGTAGCTTAGGTGAAAAATATAATTTTAAAGGTAATAATACTTATCAAGATATTTTACCCGGACTCATCATATCGGATTCGAAAATAGAACTTAAAAATTATGCATTAGAAAAGAACTTTAATAAAATATATCTATATAAAAATACAAATACTTTATCATTTGCTACCTTTGATAATAAACCAACATCTTTTACTTTAAAACCCAACTCAATAATTATTAATGTTAATTCCAATAAACCAGGTATATTAAAACTTCTTGAAAGTAACTATCCTGGCTGGAAAGTATTTAAGAATGGACAGGAAATAAATTTGGAAAAAAGCAGATTTTTAACAATAACTACATCTCCAGGAGAAAATAAATACGAGTTTAAATTTATTTCTAAAAGCTTTTACTTAGGGTTAGCAATTTCCTTTATTAGCTTAATCTTATTTATTGCTTATCTAGCAAAAGTAAATAAGTTATTTCTTTACCTTAATAACCGCCGCATTATAAGTAAAAAATGGTTTCAGTAAATCCACTTTATTTGTTAATCTTTGGAAAAGTAAAACAAATCTATACATTTTTTCATTCAAAAAGAAAGGCGGATAAGCATCAAAATGCTTAAAATTAGCATTTGGAAAGTATTTTAATATTTTTTGTTTAAATTCATTTTGAGTAAAATGCTGATGATTCTTTAATTTAGTCACCAAAAAATAAAATAAAGGGTTATATCTATTTCCCTCTAAAATAACAACTGTTGCACCTTTTGCAGACACTCTTCTTACCTCTTCTAATGTTTTATCTACATTGTCTACATGATGTAAAAGATCTTTCATATAAACAGCATTAAACTGATTTGTTTTAAAAGGTAATTTTTCTGAATATGTCTTAATAAATTTTATCTTCTTACTTTTTATACTTAGCCATGATTTATAAGATATTGCATCTGCCGCAATAACAGTTTTTGCAAATTTAGCAAACTCAACACTATCTAGCGCGAAACCACAACCTAAATCTAGTAAGTTTTTATTTGAAAACAATCTAACAATTCCTAATTTTTTAAAATAATCCTCTCTAAAAATTGCTGATGGCTTACCAAAAACATCTCCGTAACTAAACTTTACTTTCATAATAAAATAAACATAAATAAATAAAAATAAAAATTATCAAAGAAGCTAAGCTAACTATTGATCCAATCAAAAATTGAGTATTTGTATCTGAATCAATAGCTTGAGTCACAACATTATTACTGTAATGATTAATTTCATAAATTTTTAAACCACCAAAGCTTCTTACAACTTTTAAATCTGGTATTTTACTTATTAAATTACTCGTCTTTAAATATTCGTTGTGATCATATTTTCTATCTTTAATAAATATTTCTCCCCTATTATCAACTGGAATAATAATATATTGAACTGAATTGTTGGCCAAATCTTTTAGTTCTGTAGTATTTAATTTACCTACAATTGCCGATGCAGTACTAATTTTAAAATATTGATCAGCGGCAACAGCGGGATGCATAGGAGACTGATATGAAAATCTTGAAGGGTGAGGAATCCATAAAGTTCTAGAAAAATTGTTTTGATTACTCATGAATTTATCAAATTGAGTATATTCTGCGGGAACAACTGATTTTTGTAATGTACCCGGTAATTTACCTAAATATCCTGGAAGCATTAAGTAAATAAAATAAATCATAAAAATTACAGGCAATACTTGGAATATTTTTTTAATCGTACTTAGCTTATATAATGCATAAGGAATCAACACCGAGAATGCTACAGCTGTTAACATGTACCATTTTGTTGAATCTCTAAACAGAATAAAACCAGGAACATGGCTAAACATAAATAAATAAGCCGCTCCAAAAATTTCATTTGCACCTTTTCCCAAAAATATTCCCAATAAAGCGACTATTGAGAATAAGATGACATAAAATTTTTCTTTTTTTTCTTTAGTAAGTAATAAAGAACTAAATGCTAAGAGAGGAAGTAGTAAAAATTCAGGTCTTTGAAAATATATTTTCCCAAAAATATTCTCTGGCCAATTTGGATGAAGAAGACTAAATGAGTTTTCAAATGTTGCAAAGCTAAAAAACTTAACTGATTCTAAAGAGGTATATGCATCGCCTAGACTGTTGAATGCGCTAACCCCAGTAAATAATGAAGGAAATATCCAAAATATATTTAAAAATATATCTACAAAGATAGGAAATATAAATCCATAAATTATTAATTTATAATCAAATAATTTCTTTGTGGTTATTGTATTCAAAAGGTAAATAATTACCATTATCCAACCAGTCATATATGTAACTCTCATGTCCAATAGAGTTTGGAGACTTAAGATAAAACCTAGGGAAAGAGATAAGAATAATAATTTTCTAGCTTTTTCTTGAATTAACAATAAAATTAAGATAATTAAAGGAATTAGTCCATAAGCTATTCCAATCAATACTAATCCTCCAGAAACTAGCATTAAGATATAACTATTTAAAACAAAAACTAATGGAGCAATAAAATATATTTTATTATCTGGGAATATTTTTCTAATCAAAGCGATAATCGATACAGTGGAGATTATTAGGAATGGAAACAGAATAAAAACTCTTTCTAAAAATTCCCAAGGAAGATTAAATATTTTTCCAAAACTTAAAGGAATTGCCATAATGAAATTTACTGCAGAATATAAAATTGAACTTCCTCCAAAACCATTATTTGCCCCAAAAAACAAAGCATTCGGAATTAACGTGTGATTATTAAACATTGAAGGGAAAAAATACCATAAATCCCCACCGGTAATCACTCCTGGTAAAAACCAACTTTTATAAACCCATAATACAGACAATATAAAAAATCCAAATAATAATTTATTTATTTTTTCCATTATTAAAATTCCTTATTACATCTAGGTAATTAATTTTATCTTTTGGTTTTTTAGAGAAATCTAATATCAATTGCACTGCACTAATTATTAATATAAAGAATATATAGATACTTAATTTATCTAATGCCGGGTCTAGCTTAGAATAACTCATAATCACCAATGCAGTAAACATTAAAATTATATTGATTAAAATACTCACGGAATAATCAAATTTATACATAACTACATTAAATATCCAAAAGCCTAATAAGATAAATAATATGCCGGAATTATATTCAACAAAAAATACTGAATCAATAAGAATTAATGCTACAGCTAAATATGCTAAATATTGTCTTTTAAATTTAAATTTACGATTTAATTTAATGATTAAAAAATAAAAAAATAAAGGCAAAAAGAAAATAATAGATGATAGCAAGAAATCTATATTGATTAAATGTAAATAAATTTTAGTTACAAAGAATTTAACTGTTTTTATTGGACTGGATAAAATTTCTTGTTTTGAATATTTATATACCAATGTTACTACGGGCTCATTATTACTAATCATTACTGAGTTTGTTTTCTTACCATCCTCAGATTTTATTTCAAATTCATAAATTTTACCTGCAGAATTTTCCTGCAACGGAAAGCCAAATGGCAATACAAATGATTTATCAAATTCGCTGATTGGATAAGTGGATGAATATGCAAAATTAGAATTTTTTTCTTTTATGGAAAAATACAGTCGATCATTTCCATTGTAATTTATTCCTCTATATTTATTAAACTTAACTTGTAAAATCCCTAGATTATTTTTTAAAGCAATAAATTCACCTTTAACCGTATCACCCTTTACCATGAAATCTTGTGGAAAATGTTTTATAACATTTTTACTTAATGGATAAACTAATGCTGATACACTGTGAGAATTAAATACAATCGCACCAATAAAGCAGACAAAAAACAAAAACAAAGGAATTAACCAATAAATGACAAGTTTGTTATTTTTTATTTTCATAATATTTATAACCCCTGTATAAAAGATAACCGACATTTCCTCCAATAATAAATAATGACAAGATTGTCCCAATATAAAAATAAACTTGAGGCACGAAATAAAGCACTAATCTTAGATTTACTGAACCATCTTTATTAACCGTATAAGATTCCTTGGTAAAATTATCTCTGACAAATTGTGCATCTATTTGCCACTTATTTATAAAAAAACTGGTATAGGGTTTGTGGGATTTTTCAAATACCGGTTTTTTAAATAAATAGCTAAGTTCATCTCCTAAAATATACTTATCCGCTTCTTTACATTCAGTAATAGAATTAATTTTTTCTACAACTCGACAATTTAACTTATTTGATTTGTTGATAAACAACTTCCAACCCGGATGAAATGAATCATAAAAAATAAGGTCTTGTTTACCGTTAACATTTTTAATTTCTAATTGAAAGTATGTTTCGTTTATTTTTTTAAATGTTAAATTTTTAGTACTAATTAATGTATTTAAATTCTTAAATTTATACAATTTATAATTCCCATTTTTACTGGACAATAAAGGTTTTTCATCCACAAGGTAAGCCAACATTTCCTTGCCTTGTCCCTTATTCATCCTCCTGTCAAAAACCCAAGAATTTAAAACTGTTTGCGGAATATTAGTATTTAAGAAAAGATAGTTTACGTTATAAACATACAAAATTTTACTAAGACTTTTATAATCTTTATTTATTAGATAATATTCAATCATTCCCTTTGCATCTGAAAAGAAAAATGATAAAAATCCTGATATATCATTTACTCCTGAGAACAATTTAACTGGAGATGTTCCTGTATATACACTATTAGAATTCGTATCTTTAATTACTGAATAAAGAGCCGTTCCGAAAGGTACAGTAAATATATTATTAGTTGAAGAAACGTTCTTTTTGACTTGCGACATAAAATCTAAATATTCGTTTGGAATTTCAATATTTCTATAAATATTTTTAGTCTGCCATAAAGGTGCATTAACAATATTACCTACTTGAGTAAAATTAAAAATAATTAAAATTGACAATAAAACAAATATAATATTAAAAAGTTTTAAATTAAATTTCCTGACAGCTGTAAGAGATAAAGCAAGTAGGACTGAATAAAAAATAACGTATGCTAATGCGAATTTATCATAAAAATTTCTAAACATAACAAAACCAGGAACTTTACCCAACAATAAAAATAGTGGTTTTAGTGGCCCAATATTAACCGTTAATGCAAATAAGGCAAATAAAAATGCAATAAAAAAGACAATATAAATTCTTTTTTCTTTATTAGATAAGTATTTATTTAAAAATAACAATCCTAAAAAAAGTGTGCCTATGAACAAAGAATTTAAAAAATATGTTTTGTCATAGAAGTTTACGAAAACGTTTTGTAAATCCCAACCAAAATCAAAAACTAAACGCCTATGGAATAGATTCATTAAAGGGTAAATGATGTTGCTATGCGCAGTGGCAAGAACAGTTGGAGTAAAAGTATCGGCCACTCCCTTTGATAAAATCTTTGAACCATAATTTATATCTGATTTACCAAAATATGTAATTACAAATGACAACAACCAAAAAGATTGAGAGATGGCAATTGAAAGTAAAAATATAAAAGATCTTACTAAATATTTTTTAACATCTTTAAATTTATCTAAAAAGGAAATTACTACAAAGCCAAGTATAATTGGGACAATAAATGCAACCCACCATGGAATCGAAAATAAAGCTAGCGAGAACACTATCCAACAAATTACTGCCAAGGAAACGTATTTATAATCATTAGTTTTAATAAATTTTACAAAAAGATATGAACTTAAAGGTAAGGCAGGAATCAACCAAATTGTTGATAAAAATATAAATAGTTGATTAATAGAAATTATCGGAGAACAAATAAAGAATAATGAACTAAGTATTGATATGGAATTTGATTTTTTATTTGCTAATATTTCACTGATGAACATTTGTAAAAATAGAAAACCCAATATTAGGGGTAAACTAAAAGATAAATAATCTATAACTAACCTAGATTTAAATACTAATTCGAGCATTGTCCATATTAATAAAAAGGGTGTCATAAACTGAGTTGAAGAATAAAAACCTACTGAAGAAAAATGATGCCAGGAAGAAAAAGTAAATTCTTTAAAATATTCGTATGGAAAAGCGTAATATAAACGCGTATCATCACCGCTTATATAAAATTTACCTTTAAAAAGAAAATAGGGTAAAGCCAAAAAAAAGATTGATATTAAGATATTTACAATTAAAATTCTGTGTTTTTTAAATAATCTAATCATTCTTCTTTGACCAAAAACTATTATACGTACTTAACTTATCTAAGAAAACAAAATCTTTTTGTACTTCTTTAACAATTTTCCTATCGACAAAATCTTCTATTAAAAGAGTTATAGCTTTGGTTTTTTTAATAAATCTTTTTGCCCCTAATAAAGCTGGTAACTCATATCCATCAATGTCTAATTTAACAAATACATGGTCAAATTTATTAAGGTATTTTTCTGATAGTAGACTATCTAATGTTTTAACATTAATATCTAAATCATTTTTGCCATTTTTATTACTTAATCCGATTTTCTTTGTTTGAACATTTTTAATTTTATTTAATTTTAAATTTTTCAAAAGAAGTTTATATCTTGTTGTTTCCGGCTCAAGAGCAAGAATAGTTAAATTTTTAGGATTTCTTAATTTTTTAGAAACTTTGATTGTAAAATCTCCAAAATATGCTCCTACATCTATAAACAAAACTTTTTGCTTTTTGGCTATTTCTTTTTTAATTAGAGAGCTTATTTTTTCTATATCCAGTCTTTCAAAAGAAGGAGAAACAACTATTAAACCTTCAAGATTATTCTGAATATAATACTTTCCAAATTTTGTTTCAAAATAATCACGTTCAACAATGTTATCGAGTTTAAAACTTTTTTTTCTAAGAACGATAGATAACCATAAGATTTCTGCGTAAATAATTTCCCATTTTCCAACATTTACTTCAAAAGGTAATCTTAATAAATTAAACAAATAAAAAAATATAAATCTTATTTTGCCGTATGTTGAAAACGTAAATTTATTATTCAAAAGAAACTCCTTTCAAGGTAAGAAAAATACCTGTTAAATTACCCTTAATATAATTAAAAGCTAATGTCACTTTCGTATTCCATGAAATTTCTGCAGACTCTTTACTTCTAAAAATACTATTAATGTAATATGCCGCAAAAAACCAACTCCAAACAAATGCAACAGATAAGAATTGAAAAATATTTTTTGAAAACAATTTATGGAAAATTATTCTATTTCTAGCAAATACAAATGGTCTTCTAGGATCTAAAATAAAATTTCTATCTTCTAAGTCGTGATAAATCTTTGCTTTTTGGGCAACAAAAATTTCATAACCCTGCTTTTTAATTCTATAGGCAACATCACTCTCTTCATACATAATCCCATAAAATTTTCTAAAATTAATCTTGCCTTTATCTAAAACACTTTTTCTTAACATATACGCATTTGGAATATCCACAGTATCTAATAAATTGAGTTTTGTTTTTAACTTATTATCATGATATGTTTTACTTGTCCACATATTTCGCCTTGCTCTTTGCCATAAAGCTCTATTTTTATTTTTTATTGAATAAATTGCAGGACCAATCTCCCCGATCTTAGGATTGTTGTCCATTTCATTTACTAATATTTCAATTGTATTTTTTTCTAAAACATTATCATCATCTATAAAAAATACATATTTACCCTTTGCAATTTTTAGACCTGCATTCCTTGAGCCAGCAGCAAATAAATTTTTTGGATTGTTAATTACTTTTAAATTTTTAATTTTAAGCTTTTTTAAAAAATCAGCAGTATTATCAGGAGATGCATCATTGACTACAATTATTTCTAAGTTCTTATACGTACTAGCGACAATACTTTTAAGTAGCCTTTCGAGCATGGGTTTTCGATTATATGTAGGAATAACTATAGAAAGTAATGATAATTGATTTTTCATATTTAACGAATAAATCTAGCAAAAATTATACCTAAAAATCCAGCTGTATATTCAGACAACCTCATCGTTATAAAAGCAAGAGTATCTACTGGTCTTTTAGCAAACATTCTCCAATGGGTAAAGAATGATTTACGAAAAGGAAAAAAGCTGACTAAACCTTGTTTTGGTCGTTTAGAAACATATTTGAGAGCTTCTCTTCCATACATAAATCTTTTTTTAATCAGCTTCATCAATTTTAGGTCTCCTTCATTATGTAAGATATAATTTTTTGTTCTTAATACTTTATATCCCATCTCCAATGTCTTTTGATATAAATCCCAATCATTTCCACCAGCACCTAAGCTTAAATCAAATCCTCCAACTGCTTTCCATACGGATTTTTTATAGAATCTTGGTGACTCAACTGTGTCGTCCCCCCAATAGCATCGTCTTTCAAGTTGTTTAGCATTAGCCCAAATTCCTTTACCAAATGATTCTTCTTTAATAATGACTGCGTCTGCTCCCCTTTTTGCTAATTCAACGCATTCTGATAAAACATTTTTTGTCATTTCCATATCTGTATCTAGCCAATAAATATACTTTCCTTTTGCCTTATTTGCTCCATAATTTATTTTGTGTGGTGCATCAAAAAGTCCTTTTTTAATTCTAGGAACATAGGTAAAGAATTTAGCTTTATATTTCAATGCTATTTCCTTTGCGTTATCTGTTGAGTTTCCATCAACAATTATTATTTCTAAATTTTTGTAAGGCTGACTCCTGAGCTTATTTAAACAGACTTCTAATAGAACAGCTGCGTTTCTAGTTGGAATTACCACAGAAATAAGTTCTTGTTTTAAAGTTAATTTGGCTTTCATAATTTTGCTATTTTTAAAAAGCTTTCTAAAGATTTATTCCATTTTGGCAAAACTATTCCTAATTTCTTAGCTTTAGCAGAATTTAAAGGAGTAAATAATGGTGGCTTTGATAATCTATTAAAATCTTTTAATTTTTTAGAAATAATTTTTACTTTTTTAATTCTTAATATTTTAAATGCTTCTTTAGCAAAATTAAGTCTAGAAACAGTACCGAAATTTGCTAAATGATAAAGTCCATATTTATGAGTATTAATTAATTTTTGTAAAGCAATCGCTAGATCCAAAGAATATGTTGGAGAGCTTACCTCATCACTTACTAACTCAAGTTGGCCGTCTTTTTTTGCCCTACCAACTACGACATGCAAAAAATTTGAACTCCAATCGCTATATAACCATGAGGTTCTTACTATAAAATATTTTTTTAATGATTTAGCGATAAGCTTTTCAGCTTCCAACTTAGTTTGCCCAACCACAGTAATAGGATTTGGTTTATCTTTTTCTGTATATCTTGATTTCTTTTTACCATCAAAGACCTCGTTGGTACTAACAAATAATAATTCTGCACCAATCTTTTGACACGCTTCAATTATATTTTGTGTTCCTTTAACGTTGATCGCAAAAGCTTTCTCTGGATCCCTGGCGCATTCATCACCCCTAGTCAGTGATGCAAAGTGAAAAATTATATCAGGCTTAAATTTAGTGACCAATGAAAGAACCTTTTTCTTGTCAGTAATATCCAAGGTCTTTCTATCTGCCAAAAACAAATCTTCTTCTTGATAAAGACTTATTATTGATTTAGCCAATTGACCATTTGCTCCGGTAATAAAAATTCTCATTTTACTATTGCTCATTATATCCTTTAATTGCCCAGATGTTTAGACATATTATTATAATCAAAGATAGATAGTTAATTACACTAGATATTTTACTTGTCTTAGGAAAAAATACTGGCAATAAAGAGAAGCTAAACATCGCCAAAAACCCTCTAAACACAATAAACGAAAACCCGATGGCTTGACCCCAAGTTAGTTGAAGCAGAGAAAGACCTGTGAATATTAAGAACATAAAAGTTAAAAAATGATTTTTATTAAAATATTCTTTTATAAAAATTGCCGTTGAAATAATTAAGAATGGATAAAATGGATACCTATACCATCCATGTTGGGGCTCATTGGGAATTGCAAACACAAAAATTGCAAAATATGCCAAAAAAGGAAATATAACAAACAGATTATTTTTATAATCTTTAATTCCTAATAAGATTAGAGTAAACCATCCAAAATAAATCCACCCGTCTAATAAAAATCTATCTATTAAGTATGGAGATGTAAAAAGAGCAAATATACTATTATAAGCAAGATCATAACGTTGCAGTTGAAGTTGCCAAAGTTTAACAAATAAATTTGGGTCCCAATATAAACCATAGGCTATAAAAATTAAAAATATAGGAATTACGATTAAAAGAAATTTATATATATCCTTGTATTTCTTATAATAAAGTAGGATTAAGACGATGGCTAAAGCAGCTGTAATCCAAGGAATTTTGGCCAAAATAAGTAGTCCACAAATTAAAGCCGCAATATTTCTAAAGACTGATCTTTTTGATTTAATAAATTTACTAGTTAAGTATAAAGATAAAAGAAAAAAGGGTATAAAAAAGTTTTCGTTTTCAACAATTCTTGATCCTATAACCACAGTAGGAACTGTTGCATAAATTAAAGAAGAAATAAGCCCTAACTTTATTCCATAAATTTCTGCAGCGAAAATATAGACCATAAAAATACTCAAAACTCCTAATAATAAAGCTAAACTTCTTATTTGCTGTAAATTCGTATGTAAAATATCCGAAGCTCCGTTGGCAATTGCCCAACCTCCTGCAATTAAACCAAACAAAGGTGGGTGCTCTAAATAAGGCTTTACAAGAGTAAAGTAGGCGCCTTGATACTTAATTACCTTCCTATTCTCATATTGTAAATGTGGAGACCAAGAAATTGGCGTATGATTTTGAATTAAGTTAATACCTAACCAAGTCCAAGCATATTCATCGAATGTTGCTCCAAGCCTAGGCCAAGTATAAATATTATTGTGTCTTAAATATAAACCCAGAATTAAAATTAGGCCTAAAATAATAAACCTAAATTTAACAATAAATTCATTCATTATTTACAAAACGCTTTCGATTAAATTTGTACTCTGTTTAACGGCAGCTTGCCACTTTAAATTTTTAGCTCTCTTTAATCCATTTTTTTGATATCTTAAATATAATTCCTTATTGTTAATTAAATCAATTGCCTCCCTTGCCATTTCTTGAGGGGTATTTTTTTTAATTACAACTCCTGTTTCACCATTAATTACTGAATCCCTAAGTCCTCCAACGTTATAGACTACTGATGGGGTACCTTGACTTGCTGCTTCGATAACAACCAATCCCCAACCTTCCTTAACTGATGCATGGAGCAAAACATTTGCTTTTCTCATTAACTCAAGTTTTTTAGCATTGGAAATATGACCAAAAAATTTAACCTTTGAAGCAATTGAATAGGATTTCATCATTTTTTTTAAAGAATTAACATACTTCACGTCACCATCTCCAACAATCCACAAATTGGCATTTTTTATCTCTTTTAAAATATGAAAGAAGGTTCTTACAACCTCTTCTATTCCCTTCATCTTTACAACTCTGCTTACAAAAATAAAAGTGGGTACGATCTCTTTTTTGGGTAATTTTGTAACTGGCTTATCCATTAACCCACTTATAACAACTGTAATATTTGATCTCTTAATACCTGCTTTTTCTAAAGATAATTTTGTTGACTCAGACGCTGTCATAAATTTAATATTTTTGTAAAACATGAATATTAGATATTCAATTTTTTTACCAATAAAACTGATTGGAAAAGGAAACATATAATCCCAAATCTCATCAGCTATTTCATGGATAAAGGCAATCTTTGGTTTTCTTACATATAAAGGGGTGAAAAATGGCAATCCATGAATTTCATCGACTACTAAATCAAATTTATTTCCTGAAAATAAATAATAAAAAAATGCATATAAATAAACTGTTAAAAAATTACCTCTTCTGACTACCTTAACACCATTGATTGACTCAGTAGGAGCACAGCCTGCAAACTCAGAAGAAAACCAAGTAACAGTATGTTTATTTTTTATCCATCCTTTTGCATGTTCGAGGGTAACTATTTCTGCTCCTCCTCCTTTTGGATTTTTTGGATCTCTCCAATTAAGTATTAATATATTCATTTATCGTAATAACGAAGAATTTTTACTCTATAAAATACTGCTATAGTATCCCACATCATCCAAAAAATTACTTTCCAAAAATTAGATGAAGAAATTGAACTTGCGCCATTAAAATTAAGCTTAATTGGTGATTCAAATATTCGTGTATAACCCAATTTATGCGCCACAGCTAAAACCTCTATATCAAATGCAAATCTTTTAACAATTATTTTTGAAAAAACATCTTTAGCGACTTTTCTTTTATAAATCTTTAGTCCTACTTGAGTATCTTTTACATTAAAACCAAACAAAAGATGAGTTAATGTTCTATATCCCCATGAAAACACTTTTCTAATTGGAGGATATTTTACTTTTGATTCGGGATGAAGCTTACTACCAACGACTATATCAGCATTATTCCAATCCATAATATCCAACATTATTGATATCTCAGTTGGATCAATATCCATTCCTGCGTCTATAAAGCCGATTATGTCACCACTTGCTCGCTCTACGCCATATTTAATAGCAAAACCTTTTCCAATATTCTTTTCATAACCTAATGCCTTGATATCAATATTTTTAACGCTTTTTATTTTTTGAAGTGTCTTGTCTAAATAGCCGTCAACTACTACGATTATTTCATGTTTTATAGACAAGGAGGATAAAACTTTATCAAGATTTTTTACATCTTTTTCGATAGTTTTTTCTTGTTTATATGCCGGTATAATAAGAGTTAATAATTTCGTTTTTTCCATTTACAGGAAATGCTCCTCTATTTGTATTTATTGCAGTATACCACAGAAAATAAGACTATTTAATAGGGGTTTGAGCTTTAATATAATTTAAATAAATTAGGATAAACAAAACTGCTAATAATATCGATGAACTGATTAAAGATACCCAGATAACCTCTAAAAAGTTATTGTGATAAATATAAATCAAAACTATTTGCATAACCGCTGCTACAACAACTGGGACATACACTTTTGTATAGTTAAGTGAAAGAAAAAAATTAACACATACATTCACTAAGCTAAAGATAGTTAAATATAAACCAAAAATTCCTAAATACTTAGATAAATAAAGATAATCTCTGCCTCCTAAGAAAATATTTATCACTAGATTTGGAAATAAAAAGTAAAAGATTGTAATTAAGATAGATGGAACAATAACTAATACTAAGGACAAGTAAAAAAGATTCATAAACCTCTTCCCCATCGCTTTTCTCTTAACAAGCAAGGGAAACATCGCGAGTGGTATTGGAAATGTAAAATAAAAAATTACTTTTCCAATTAAAGACATTCCTGCATAAAAACCAGCTACATGTGGCTCAAAGAAATGCTTAACTAAAATAACATCTGTTGAGGTAAATGAAGTCATAAACAAAACAGCTATAAAAGCTGGAACAGCATATTTAAGTAATTTTTTTGTTTGATTAGGAATTTTTTCTCCTGAATCATGCGCTGACAATATTTTTCTAAGAGGCATAAAAGCTACTAGAAACATACCAAAAGTCATAAAAAACACAGCCCAAAGTCCCCCAAACGCCCTGTATCCTAAAACAACCAACACAATGCCAAATAGTAATTTAAAAATTCCTCCAGATATATTTAAAAATGAAATAAAGTTAAACTTCAGAAGTCCTTGAAGAAAACCCATATTTAATGTGTTTAAGTAAAATGTTGCAATCGCAATCGCAGAAATTAAGATATATAGAGAATTATTTAAATTTAAATACCTAGCTAAAGGATTTGCTAAAACAACACCTAACCCTACTATCAATACGCAGATAAATAAAATTGATTTAAAAAAATATGCATATAAATGCTTCAGCTTGCCCATTTGATTTGTAACGAAATAGTCTGTGGCAAATTTAACAATTATTGTGTTTATGGAATTTGCAGGAATTGCAGCCAATGTGATCAAAGACAACAAAGATGCAAAAATTGCATAATCTGCATAGGATAAATTTCTGGCTAAAAACCAATTTAAAATAAAAGCAAGAAAGTTTGCGATTATTGAACCTAAAAATAAATAAAAACTACCAGATACTAGCTCGTGAGTGGCTATTTTTTTGATAAATTCCATATTAACCAATTACTTTTTTATATGTCTCGATCGTTTCTTCCGCGGTTTTCTTCCAAGAATACTTTTTTACATTTGCATAACCTTTGTTCACTAATTCTTCTTGTAACTTTTTATCTTCTAATACTTGCCGAATTCCCCTTGCAATATCTTCCAGATCAAAAGCATCAACAATATATCCACTACTTGCAACAACTTCCTTTAAAGATCCCTCAGCGGTAGTAATAACAGGACAACCACAAGCCTGTGCCTCTAACGCCGGTAAACCAAAACCTTCGTAAAATGAGGGTAGAATTGCAGCATCAGCTACATTATATAAATTAACTAAATCATCACTATCAACAAACCCTAACCTAATAACATTTGGGTTATCCTTGGCTAACTCATGCACTCTGTTTAAATCATGATTCCAAGGATTTATTTTATCGTAATTTTCATTAACTAAACTTTTGCCAACCATTACTAAATTTACTTTTGCAGAATTTACAGCGTTTATAAGCCTTGGTAGGTTTTTATTCGCTGTAACATCACCAACATATAAAATAAACTTTTCAGGAAGATTAAACTTCTTTTTTATTTTATTTTTTTCTTCATTGGATAAGTTTAAATTTTTAAACTGCTTTCCTGCAGCTAAATACACGACATCGATCTTTCCTTCTTTAATTTTTGTAAATTTAATAATATCTTCCTTAGAATTATTTGAATCAGTAATTATCCTTCGAGTTTTTCTAAGAGAAAATCTTTGCATCTGCCATTTCAATTCACCCTTAAAACCTCTAGGAAATAGATCTTTAAAAACAATCGGAGTTAAATCATGAATCGTAACAACAGTTTTATATCTTTTATAAAGTGGTAGCGCTAAAAAGAAAGGCTCAAAATAAGGAAAATGTACTAAATCGACATTTTTTGGAATTGGTTGTCCAGCTTCAAAAAATATATATTCATTTTCAGGAAAATATTCTAAAAGCGCAGATTTTAAATTCTCTAAATAAAATCCTACTCCTCTAATTTTATGCCCACTTGATAACGGTGAAATATCGATAGCAATCTTCATATTTTCTTATTTATTAATTTAACACAATTAACGATTCCGTATATAAGAATTATATATAATATTGGAATTAAAATCACAAAATACCTAGAAAAAACCTGACCAGTGCTTAAAAATGCTAAATAAACAAAAACCCAAGTAAGTAAAATATTTAAGTTTGTCTTATGGGGAATTAATTTAAGCAAATACATACAAGTAATTATTACATAGCCTATTGTTAAAATTGGCCAAGTAATAGACCATTGCGGATCAGAAATTACAGGTTTATTACCAAACCAAACATACCATTTGTTTAGCAGTAATAGGGGCCAGACTGATAATGGCAGGATTAGAAAACTTTTATGATAATCAAAGACCCATTTCTGAATTCCTAAAAATTTAGAAAAAGTATACCCAAAAGCAAAAACCCTTACATAGCTTAGAAGTAAAACAAACAAAGATATAGGCAGGGTGAAAGTTAAATGGATTAGTCTTTTTTTGTCACGCATAAAAAGCAGAACTAAATACCAAGCCGCAATTATTGTAAATCCTGATATAAAAAACTTTGTAGCAATAAAAAATCCTAAAAATAGATTAGCAATTGAGAAATTTAGTATAGATCTTTTAGCTAAACCTTTATTAAAAAAGTAAAATGTCCCAATGAGGAAACAAAGTTGGAATATGTCCATAAGCGGCGTATAGATGAATTGATTTTTAAAAATAGCCTCAAAACTAAGCAAAGTTACCGGAATTAAAGCTAGAGTTGTATCTACTAATACTTGTTTACTAAGAAAATAGAAAAAAATTAGAGTAATTATTCCAAAAATTAAAACAGACATTGCGTCATTATCAAAAATTAAAGTTGATAATCCTATTATGTATTTACCTAGAGGCGGAGCGTCTGGTACAACTAAAACTGGGCTTGTACCTTTAATTAATTTACCTCCAGAATAAGAAAACGCAGTTTCATCAGGAATAAAACCCTTCGCATGCTTGTTAACATATTGAGAATCAAGAAAAATTTTTTCTAAAGATTTAAAATTTTCCCAATATTTATAATCAAAATATCTTGATTTATGTTCGTAAATATTGAAACTAAAGTTTAAGCAGATTACTATTATAAAAATTAAATTAATTAATTTTTTATACTTGGAGAGTTTTTCTAAGAATTTTGTTGTTTTGAATGCCATTTCCAAGCTGATTCAATTATATTTTTTAAATCAGAATATTTTGGAGAAAAGCCTAGTTCTTTGCCAATTTTAGAACAATCTGCAATTAGCTCATTTGCATCCCCTGGCCTACGAGGATGTATTTCTACTGGGAAATCTTTTCCACTTACTTCTTTTACCATTGAAACAACTTCCTTATTTGAAAAGCCGTTACCAGTGCCCACATTGTAATCAAAATAACCTTGATCTGTACTTAGCTTTTCCAGAGCGCGTAAATGCGCCTCAGCTAAATCTAAAACATGAACATAATCTCTAACACAGCTACCATCTTTAGTTTTATAATCATCTCCAAACAGTTTAAATGTTGAACCAGATATTGCTGCTTTCATAACATTAGGAATTAAATGCGTTTCTGGGTCATGATTTTCTCCCATAGAACCATCTAATGCAGCTCCTGCAGCATTAAAATATCTTAAAGCTACGCTACTGATGCCTCTTTGCTTTGAAAACCAATACAAAAGCCTCTCTACCATCCATTTACTTTCTCCATATGGATTTTCTGGATTTTTTGGATGATCTTCTGGAATTGGAACAGTTTGTGGATTTCCATATACCCCAGCGGTAGAAGAAAATATTATTTTTGTAACATTGTGTTTTAACATTGCTTCCAATAAATTCAAGGTAACAAATACATTGTTGTGGAAGTAAATCTCTGGTTTTTCCATAGACTCAGCCATAGAAATATATGCTGCAAAATGAATTACTGCATCAAAACTATGATCAGAAAAAGCTTTATCTAAAAATTCTTGATCTAAAATATTTCCTTGTAAAAATATCGCTCTCGAATCTAAATTTTCTGTATGACCTTTTTCTAGACTATCAATAACAACAACCTCAGATCCTTTATCTAAAAGGGCTTTTACCATAAAACTACCAATATATCCTGCTCCACCTGTTACAAGTATTTTCATATCTTCTCTAGTATATATTTTTTAACATCAAAATTCGACTTTAAATTATGCTTATTTAACCACCCGATTAAATCGTCGTATGCATTTACCTGATTAATATTAATCCATACCCTATTTTTAGGATCTAAATCTGCTGGGTCAACATTGCTTAAATTATTTAAACGTAAATAATCATTTTTAATATAATTTTTATCTAAAGAGCAATCTTTGCCCCAACAATTTAATCCAACCTTTACACCATCACTCGACTGTCTACCATCAAAAGCCAATAACAAACTAAATCCCATACTCGTGTCATATTTTTTATATTTATAATCATATACTGAAAAATTTGAATTTGGATATTTTGCGTATAATTGACCTTTAGCTTTCTCAAGAGTTGCTACGGGACTCGTCCAAGTTATGATATTTACTACATATACTAAATTACAAACTGTAATGAATCCTATACCCAAGACCACTAACCATTTAATATATTTATTTTTCATTTCTAATAAAAATGAAAATACATTTGCTGTTAACAATAAAACTAATGGGACAAGGTACAATAAGTAACCCTCTGATCTTTCTCCGTGATAATATCTATTTATAAAAATAAAGATAAACAAGAGTATTCCTAAAGCAGCGAAAACGCCTGAAATTTTCCTTTTTAACAGTAAGTATAGGAACACCAAAACAGATAAAGTAGCTAAAATCATTCCAACCCAGAAATAATTTCCTACAATAAAACTCCAGAAAGTTGGCACAAATTGAGAAATAAATAACTTCCAGCTATTAGGCACAAATATTCGGTATTGCCCAATAAGGAAATAATCTAGAATATTTCTGATATTTGCAAAACTTTGCAATGAATCCCAATATAAAAGCGGTGACATAGGAATAATAAAACCAAGTATGGCTGAAATAAGAGCAATAATTCTTTTCTTAATTCCTACACTTAATACAAACAAAAGCGCAGGCAATAAAATTAATAAATTTATTGCTTGATAATGAAATGATAAAGCCATTCCTACCCAGAAACCTACCAACAAACCATGAATTACTTTCTTTTTTTGCCAAAACAAAACAAAACTAATCAATGCAAGTGTTGAAAAAGTTGCGATAAAAGTATGCTGACCTAAAGATAATGATCTTACAACTAATTGAGGAGAGGTCATTGCAAGTAACCCAACTATTAAAGAGAATTTATGCCCTTTAACTAAATTTCCTAAATAAAGTAATAAGCCAAGAGTTAAAATACTGACCAACTCAAGCATTAACCATGGAGCATTTACTAAAAATGGGAGAATTAAATAAGAAAGCATGATAAAACAATAAAATAGTCCACCAAAAACAAAAGGACCTGCGCTACTAAATGAGCCAACCAGGGGTATTTCGTGACGTCTTAATGCCTCTAAAGCAATCATTGCATCTCTTCCATCATCTCCACCAAGACCCCAACGATTTGGAAAATTCCAAAACCTAATAACTGCTCCAACAATAATTATTAGTGCTGCAAAAAATTTATATGGACCTATGTATTTAATATAAGAAACTGGAAATCTTAAGGCAGAAAACAAAGAAAACGTAAAACCTTGCCAACTATCTACAAATCCTTTGTGTCTAATAAATGTAGTTAATAACCAATGCGTTGGTCTAATGAATAAATACATCAACATGTAAAAGAATTTTTGAAATAAATTTTTAGTTGCTTGCTCTTCCTTTATTTGATTTGCGTAGAAATTATTATAAAAATCCCATTTCTTCACATAATGCTTAAAGCTTGCATAGGGATAATGTAAGAGTGCAGTTTTTAAGTAACCTACTTCCCCATCTATTTCTGCTTGCTCATGAACATCTTTTTGCGGAAGCCTTCCCTTACCTGTTCTATACAACCTAATTGTATAGTCAGGATATTGGCCACCTTTCATTAAGAACCTACCTAAAAACCAATTTTTTCTAGGAATCCAATAGCCATTAAAATCTTTTGGGTTTTTTTCGAGTATTTCTTTAATTTCTGTTTTTAACTCTGAGCTGACGTGCTCATCTGCATCCATTTGTAAAATCCAGTCTTTTGTAGCCATATCAATTGCCATTTGTTTATTAATGTGGAAATTTGGCTTATTCGTAGTTACTTTTACTTTTGCCCCAAAACTCTTAGCAATCTCTACTGTTTTATCTGAGGATGTTCCATCTACAATTATTATTTCATCAGCTATATCCTTAAGACTTTCTAAGCAAGAAGGTAAATTCTTTTCTTCATTAAAGGTAGCAAGTACAACAGATAAAGTTTGTCGCATAAATTGATAATACTAATTAATCTTTCTTTTTACAAATAGATTAATGCTAAAAATTAGAATTAATACTCCAATTGCCAATACAGAAAGAGTATCAGAAATAAGTCTTAGTTTTGTTTCTCCAAAAACAACTTTAACCACATATTCACCCCTAGGCAAATTAAAAAGCATAATTCCCCTATATTCTGGATTTTGAAACTGCACGTCCACAGCTTGTCCATTTGCATAAATTTTCCAGCCTGGAAAAAATAAAGTATTCTCGAGTAACTGAGCATCTTCTGAAACTGTAACTTTATACTCATGCAAATTTGCTTTACGCTGTAATTCTTTTATACTTGCGCTTCCCGAAACAACTTCTATATGTGCCTTGGGTCTCTTTTCCATAAACCTAACAGACCAAATTGGAGCACTTTCTCCAGTATCAGTAGTGCTGTTATAAATTCCTGTATAAAAATCTGCATTTTTATATTGATATCCTTTGGGTATGAAATATTGGATACTTACCACTAATACGACTGCAACAACAATTGCGGTAATTAATTTAATATTAATTTTTTTAGCTAAAATTTCTACTACATAAACTGATAAAACTGCGGTTGTAAAAACAATTAATGCTAAAAATCTCCATGGAAATTGAAAGTTTTGTAGGAGAATTATTTTGTCCCAAATAAAATTAGAATAAGGAAGCATAATAAAAATCGAGAGCAGCGTAAAGATAATTAAAAGTAGAATCAAAATAAACTTAACCCTATCTTTTCTAAAGATATATGCAGCAATAAATGATGCTAACAGTGCTACCCACTGAACTACACCTAGCTGAACTGTAAACGCTCCAGATCCACCAAAACTCCATGGACCATAAATTAACTTAGGTATATTTACAAAATTATTAACATACCCACCTTTAGTTACGATATTTCTTAACGTAAACTTTCCTTCTAGAAGAGCAGGAATCCAGAAAAATGCAGAAAGCATAAAACCCAAAGAAAAACTTATTAGAAATTTAATTAAATAATCCTTTTTATTTTTTATATCAAAACTTAAAATCAAACCATATAAAAATATAAAAGGAATACTTATTAAGCTAATTGCATTGTGGGCCAAAATCAAAAATGCGAGAGAAACAGCAATAAAAATAAAATTATTAACCGTCTGTTTTTTTGAAAATTTATAAATAAAGAATAAAGTAAGTGGAATAAATGCAAAAGCTAAATTTTCTCCTATATCTCCCCTAACATATAGCTCAACAAACCTGTATGGCGCATAGGTAAAGAGAAATGCTCCAATTAAAGAAGCATATTTTGAAGAAAATTGAGACAACCATAAATACATAAATACAAATGACAAAATCATTCCCATTCCTAAAACTATCTTTACGGAATCAACTAAGGAAAAACCAACAAAATGAAATGCTGAAGCAATATATGAAGGTAGAGGATATAAAAACTGCAAGACTGGGTGCCCATATCCCCAATTTAAATTTTCAGCCCATCTTGGAATTATAACTCCATCTGATAACGCTGCATAGAAATTAGCTATTCTAGCAACATGATCCTGACCATCATGCGTAATCGGTAAACCTTGATGAAACAAAGAAATAACGGGAATTAGCATAAGAATTATAAATAATATTGTAAAAATCTTTTTAGTTAACATATTTAATTGTTCCTCTTTGCCTTTTCAATTTCTTCATTTTTCTTTGTTAAATAATAAAAGATGTATACTTCTGAAACCCCTTGCTGCCATTCCATAGTTCTTTTTTCCATAATTGCTTTTTCCGCTGTGGGAGTTAAAAACTTTAATGCATTAAGTTCTTTGTAATTAACATAATTGGTAATATTGGTGTAAGCAATTATTAATAGAGATAAAATAATTAATATTTTGATTAAAATATTCTTAAAACTAAAAACAAAATCTAAAACGTAAGCTATCATGATTAAGGCAATAAAACGATTAATAGAGTAGTAATAGTCCGTTAATTCACCATTGTAGGTAGTAAAAACAAACCAAGGAACCATAAACCATAATAAAATTAAATAACAAAATATTATTTCATTTCTTGATCTTGATTTAAAAAACCGTATTGCAAAAAAAGCAGGAAATATTAAAAATCTAAGAAAAAATAATTTATCCCAAGCAAGGTATGGCTTAAATTCAATTAATGCATCTCCCGCTAGTTGCATTAATCTTCGCAAATGAAATCCATGATAACTTTGACTTAAATATCCAAATGAATTTCCTGATTTTTGCTGTAATTGATAAACAATATTAGGAATTAGCCAAATTATAAAAAATGGTAAAGAAAGTAATCCATACTTTACCATTTCTTTTGTTCTAGGAAAAAATGGTAAAGATAACAAAATTATTATTGGAAAAAAAATGGCTGTAAAATGAATATTAAAAGCTAACCCAACAATAAATGCCAAAGGAATAACTTTTTTAACATCTCCTTGCAATAACCTATAAAGACAATAAAAGATTAAAAGTGAAATTGAAGGAATAAAAGCAACGGGCCACTGAACCCTATCAAAAAATATTGCCGCGGTAGTAAATGTATTTATAAATATCGCAAATAGTGCGACCCTTTCTGAGAATAATTTTTTTGCAATAAAATATATAACCCAAAATGTAAATATACTTGTGACACCAGCTATTATTGGGGATGCAATTGGATTGAGATTAGTTAAGAAATAAAATAAAGCAACAAAGTAATAATAAGCAGGGCCAATAAATATTCCAGTATTTGCCTTTGCAACCATACCAACTAATGGGTATTTATGGTCAACTAACATGGTCTTCGCTGCCCAGGCATTATCAACCTGATCATATCCAAATCCATTTTTAATATCTAGCTGGTAAAAACGCAGAAATAGTTCAAATAAAAATATTAAAATTACAAAAAGTAAGTATTTATTTTTAAATAAATTCTTTAATTTCATTTTTCAACAATTACAATTGCTGGACTTCCGTTTAAATTCTTTATTACTTTAGTCGCAAATTTTGGAGCAATTTCTTGAGCCGTGGCAACGATCATCGTATCTCGTAATTTATAATCCTTTTCCCAATCAATATTTCTAAAAATAAATTTATCAAATTTATGATGATAATCAAATTGTCCACTACTATTAATTCCAACTTTTTGATATTCAGCTGGTGGATACTTTAAGTAAAATAAAAAGAACATATATGATTTATCCATTGGTTCCCTATCGGAAATAATAATTTTGTCATATTTATCATATTTACTTACAACTTCAGCTACGGCTTGCTTGTATCCATACTGCCAATCTTGACTTGTGTAGTAATTTAACTGAACGAAATATTGATTGAGATAATAAACAACATTAAATGTAGAAAGTAAAAGAAAAACAGAAATGGCAAAATACTTTATTCTTTTATATTGCAAAATAAAATACAAACTACTTATAAGTCCAACAGCTGACAATATTTGCCAAGTTGGTAAAAAATTTAATGTTCTAACAGCATGCGGCACGCCAGTTGTTATTGACGCCGGAACGGGTGCAAGCAAAAACCATCCTAAAATAGTTAATTTGGCTTTCCTATCGATATCTGAATATAACAATTTATAGATACCAATTAAAATAAATGGTAATTCAAATAAATATATAATTCCAACATTTGGAGCATGGTGTCTTAAAATATCACCTGAGGTAAACAGCCAATTAAGATCAAAATGAGAGATGTATCCATAAACGATTGTTTTAGCATATACAACTCTTCTATTGTCCAAAACTAATCCCAGATAATCTTTATTTGCCTTATCTCTTTCGAGTTTTTGAATATTATTTTTAAGAATCTCTGTTTGATAGTTAAAAATGCTGGTTCCTTTAACTCTAAGAAGCGCTGATTTATCAGTTAAGATATAAAATATCATTGGCGAAATAACAATTAAACCAACAATAACTGCTAACACAAGGTACTTCTTTTTTAATGCAAACAAAGCTTTGCGGAAAACAAAAACCAACAATAATGCAAGTAATGGTGTAAAAACCTTGTCGCTTTGGTATGTATAAATACTAAATGCACCCATTGCTGCAGACAAGCCTAATAATAATGGTTTTTTTAAACCTTTTACAAAAAATAGAGCCATTAAAATATTAAATGCATCACCTACATTAGACTCAAAACCAATTCTCGAAAATTGTAATGACCAAGGCGAAATTGCAAATAAGAATGACGAGATTAAGGCGAGCTGATCTTTATATTTGTATTTCTCAAATATTTCTCTTATTAAGAAAAATAAAGCAATTGTCGCAATAACGCCAAAAACCGCAGACGGAAGCCTAACTGCAAAAGTATTTAAACCAAATATGGCAACGCTTGGAATAGCTAAGTATGCATACATTGCAGGCTTGTAATCATTAAATGATCTTAAAACTACTGGTAGGAATTTTCCATACTCATCTCGTCCAGTATGTAAAATTGAATATGCATCGTAACCTAAAGCCACCTCGTCCCAATCAGGAGATGGAGGGGTATTTCCAAGTTGCCATAATCTAAGAACTACTGACAAAATAATTATGCCAATAAAAAGTATTCCAATAATTTTTTTATTTATATTCATAAGCAACTAATACTGTTTTACCATTTAACAAAGTGAATGTCTTTTTAATAATAATGTTTTCAGGCAATGTATATGGTGTATTTATATATAAAACATTTTTTTTACTAGACAAACTGTAATCAAATTTACCAGGAAAAAGATATTTACCAACTCTTTGTACTGTAACAAAGCCAAACGGGTCACGCTCTACATCAGAATTTTTTCTGAAGTATTCTGGCGAAATCTTGTTATAAAACAAGTGATAAGCATAAGGCCTACCAAGCGCAGTGGTCATGACTATATTGTCATAATTTCCCTCAACAGATTTTGCATACGCAAGCGACTCTTTGTACCCATATTGCCATTCTCCTGAGTAATCAATTGCATAATGCTTATCTAGAGAATGATAGAAATAAATAAAGTTACCAAGTAAAAGAACCAATAACCCAGTCATAATTAAATTTTGTCTTTTCTTAAATTGATTAAGAAAATTGACAAAACCATAAGCAACAAGAATTTGAAAAGTTGGAAGAGTAGTTTCAATTCTTAAAGCATGGGGAGTTTCTCTGGCCAGTCCTGCTGGCACTATTCCAAATAGAAGCCAAGCAGGGATAAGCCACCAGGCTCCTTCTCTCTTCTTAAACAGTAAAAATGCACCACCCACAAAAAATACAATATCCCAAATATACATTTGTCCTACATCTTGAATAGAAAACTTTGGATTACCATCACCTCTAATAAATAAGAAATTCGGTGATAAATTATCAAAATAATGTTTGAAAAATTCTAAAGTATACAAAACCCTTCTGTTATGAATTATTTTAGACCAAGCTGCGTTATTATCATTTGCCACTTGTTGGTTTGCTGAGGATATGACTGTTGAATCAGAAAAAATATTTACCTCTTTATACCTAAGTCCTGCTTGAGGAGAAAGTAAAAATGGAAATAACGGTAAAAATACTATTAAACCTAAAATTAAAGCAAAAAACGTTTGAGTTTTAATTTGAATAAGTTTTTTCCAATAAAAAAGACTCAAAATAATTACTAAAAATGGCGAAACGATTCTTGCCGTGTTAAAAACATACATCGAAGCTGCAAAAAAGAAAGCAGAAATAAGTAAATACCACTTTCTATTCCCTACACCCGCTAAAAATGCCCAAACTCCAGTTATTATAAAAAAAGTCGCAACGTTAGCTTCAAATGCTGCTCGAGAAAGCATAATATGCCAAGGAGAAATTGCTAAAAATAGACTTGTAAATAATGCATATTTTTCTTTATTTTCTGAGTTCTCAAATAATCTTTTAACTAAAAAATAAGCTATCAAAACAGTCAAAACACCAAACATGGCAGAAGGAAATCTAGTAGCAAATTCTGTTAACCCAAAAATTTTTACGGGGATAATAGCTAAGTATGCATAAAGTGGTGGTTTAAAATCTCCAAATGATTCAAGGAAATTAAATGGTAAAAATCTACCAAACTCATCCTTACCATCTATACCCAATGAGTATGCGTTATATCCCCAGGCTGTCTCATCCCAAGTGAGACTCGGTGGATTAGTTGAAATCTGGTTAAATCTTAAAAAAGCAGCAATAAGTAGGATTAGAAGAAGTAAAATAATGTTTTTATATTTTCTGATCATTTTTCTACAACAAACCACATATTTAAATAAGCTTCAAAATAACCTCTTTTAATTTTGCCTCTATTAAAGTTACTACTTTCAATTATATCTAATATTTTACTCTGATTGTAATGGCTTTTATGATCATGTATTTCCTCTGAGCTAATAAGCCCGAAACGTGCCATATGATGTAAAAGCTTATCTGACCAAGGCGAAGGAGTTGTAATAATTAGTTTTCCTTTTGGCTTTAAAACTCTATTTATTTCTTTTAAAGCAAATATAAGCCTATCTTTCTCTATATGCTCAAAAACAGCCAGCATCGTAACCACTTCAAAAGAATTATTTTTAAAAGGAAGTTTTTCCTTTGCTATATCTATTTTTTGCAATTTAATACCCTTTATTTGAACATTAACAGCAGGGTCTATGCCAAATTTGTTTTTAAATTTTGTAGATACTAAAAAATGAGGATAAAAACCACAGCCAATATCCAAAATGCTCCCCATTCTTGATGAATTTGAAATAAATTCATTAGCTTTTTGGGCTCTTTTTTCTGAAAGTAATTTTTCTAATAAACCTGCCCCGCGGGTGAAATTGGTAGTCATAATTAATTGGTGAATCTATATTTGAAAAGATTCCAAATAGCTTTACTCCCATCTCTAAAGGTATTCAATTTTTTACCCTCATCATAGCCTCTTGGAGTTACTTCAATTGGTACTTCTAAAATCTTAAATTTCTTTTTCATTAATTTAGCTGTTATCTCAGGTTCAAACTCAAATCCTCTTGCATTCAACTTAATTCCATTTAATGCATTTGCAGGAAACAGCTTGTAGCAAGTTTCCATATCTGTAATCCACTGTCCATACAAAATGCTGGTACATAAACTTAAAAACCTATTGCCTAAAAAATGTAATAAAAATCTAAAGGTTTTTTCTTCTTTTTTTAGATTAGGTTTTCTTTTAAGTCTTGTTCCATAAACAACTTCAGCTTTTTTAGCTAAAATTGGCTCCATCAAACTATTAATGAATTTAGGATCATATTCTAAGTCTGCATCCTGAATGATAATATAGTCTCCAGTTGCCTCTTTGATACCTCTAATAACTGCAGCGCCTTTGCCTTGATTTTTAGGTTGAAAAAATATTTTTAAATCTCTTGCTTTAAATTTGTTAAGTTTTTCTTTTGTAGAGTCAGTAGAACCATCATCAACCACAATTATTTCTTTAGTTACATTATTAATTTTCTGATCAATAACTCTATCTAAAACCTGAGTTATGGTTTTTTCTTCATTAAAAACTGGAACAACAATAGATAATTTCATTTTGAATAAATGCTGGTAACTTCTTTATCTGTTTTACTAAACAGCTTGGTATTATTATATCTATAATGTAATACTTTTGGAATATTTAATATAGCCTTAATAAGACCTAAATAAAATGCATACTCTCCTTTTAATAATGTATTTAGAAAATGATAGGGAAGCCAAATAAAATGACTTAGTATTAAATTTAAATCAGTTACATTTGTCCAGACAAAATAAAACATATTTCTATATACAATTGACTGTACGTATGATTTTTTAAATTGTTTTTTAATAACTCCTTTTTCATGCTCATGATAAACCACACTTTTGGGTTCAAAAATTAATTTATAACCTGATTTTAACGCTCTATAAGATAAATCAATGTCTTCCCAATAAAATGGGCTAAAAAGTGGATCTAAACCTCCTAGTTTATCCCAAATTGATTTTCTAAATGCACCACTTCCACCACTAACCCATAATGTATCTTTCGCATCCACTTCTCCACGTGAATGCACTAAGAAGCCTCTTTTCCATGAACCAATACCTCTTCCACGCAAAATATACCCATCTTTTTCAACACTTTTATCCATACAGCCAACAGCAAATACCTCATTGTCATTAAAATTTGCAACTAAAGGCTCTAAGAATCCTGATTCAGGATAAACATCAGTGTTTAGCAAAAGAATAATTTCGCCTGATGCTTTTGCTACTCCATAATTGACTGTTTTTGAGAAACCAACATTTTTAGGGTTTTGTAGAAACTGTATATTCGCAAGAGACTGAAGATAAGTTACTGAATTATCAATAGAAGCATCATCAACAACAATAATTTCGTATTTCCCTTTTTTATATTTATTTAACTCTTGAATAAGCTTAGGAAGATTCTTTTTTAAAAGATCTTCCCCATTATAATTTGGTATAACAACACTAATATTCATCTTTAAAACAAAGTATTATAAAAAACAACTTTATGATTTCCAGCTGGAATAATTAAGCCTCTAAAATTATAGTCTGTTAAATAAATATTTGCATCTTTGCCGTCAACACTTGCCTTCCAAGTTGGATAATAACTATCAGTTAAAATTAAAAAACCTTCTTTTTCATTTTCTGTATTTATTTCTACTTTGTTTGCAGCGTAATCTACTATTTTTACCTCTCCAACATTCCAAGATCTATCCCAACTATTATCATTCGACGCCACAACAGCTCTTTGATTTAATGGAATATTTTCATAAAGTTTGCTTATTTCCTCCTGCTTTGTCGCAGCATTAATCGTTCTTTGAATAAAGAAAGCTCTTGGTATTGCACCATTATTTTCATAAATCATTGTTTTTCCTTCTGTTAGCACTTTTACATATTTACCATCATTAATTTGTTCAGAAGTTAAAATATATTTAACACCTAACAAATCAATAAGTGGAGATTTATAATTTTCAATCTTTATGATCCTATTAAATCCAAATGGTGGATCTATATCTGGACCGTTTCTACCAATACTTGCCATTAACTCTCCATATCTTTGCAAATATAATGGGTCATAACCATCAATGCTTTGCAGTTTATACATGATTGAAAAATTGGGAGGGAAAATTTCTCCATTTGTTTCCATCACTCTCCATAGTCCAGCATTTTTTTGCAGATATGAAAGTGTTTTAGTAGTTGGATATAGATATTCTTGCTTTGAAAAAGTTAAATATTTCCAACCCATTCTAAATAAATCAAAAGTATTAACAACAACAAGTAGCATAATTAAATATTTAATTATGTTTTGTTTGTTTTTTAAAACCAATAGATAGTTAACAATAAGAAGAATCGTAAGTATTATAAAAATTACTGATGGAAAAATTAAATTTCTTTTACTTACAAGTATATTTTCTAAAGAAATACTTCCCAATCCATTAAGTAATACAAATATCCAAAGACTGACAAATATTAAAATGAAAATAAATAAATTAATAAATACTTTTTTATCTTTTTTCTTTTCAATAAACTCGTTGAGTCCATAGGCTGCAAGAATTACTAAGCAAAAATCGATAATTGCCAAAAGTCTTGTTGGTTGAGATGTAGATATAAAAGGAATTTGTAAGTAAAAAGGAAGTTTGGAAATAAAATTAGGAAATACTAGGACAATTGAAGTAAATAAAGTAAATATAAAAAATACCTTTTCTTTATTTACTTTAAACAAAGAATATATGGCAAAAAATAGTGCAACTATTCCAATGTAACCGATAAATTCTCCATAATTCCATTCACCAAAATAATTCAATGTGGTTGGATTTCCAAAAAAATCAGGAGCAATAAACTGAATTATGTTTTGCAAAGGAATAAACCAGCCCTTAGTAAGCCAATCTACTTGATCAGAATTTCTAGCAGATAAATTAATTAATTGAAAAACCGAATAAATACTTGGAAAAGCTAAAACAACAAAAATTGTATTTGTAAATAAAAATGCCAGAAAACCTTTAAGCAAACGTTTATTTAAAAATAATTTATAAATAAAATATAATGAAGAAATTAAAAATACATAAAAAAAGATTTGCAAATGTCCTGCAAAAAAAGACGTCATTAGAGAAATTGAATATATTCCTAACCAAAATATTAAATTTTTAAATTTATTTAAATTCCCTAAAATTTTATCTATTGCTAAAAACAATAATGGTGTCCAAAGATAAACACTCACTACATTGCCCCACTCCATCCAAGAAATTGCAAAACCACAAAATGCAAAAGACAATGAACCAAAAACAACAGCCTTTATATCTAGCTTTAAATTTCTTAGAAACAAAAACATAAATAAAGCTGCAAGAATTGGCTGCGAAACGATCAATAAGCTCCAGGCAAAACTAAATGGAAATATAAAAAATAGAATATTTAAAGGATAAAAGGCCGCTGACTGAAAATTTGCTAAAAGTGGAGTACCAGAAAATGAATAAGGATTCCAAAGTGGCAATTGAAACTTTTTCTCTGCTTCAATAATTAAATTTTTCCAGGGATATTGTTGTCTCACCGGATCTGTAGTTAAAAAATTTTTAAACGGAACTCCATTAGGGTATAGATTTGCGTAACTATCTCGATATGGATGATATAGGCCAACAATTGTATCCGAGGGAATAGGCAATAAATTTTTTACAAAAATATCCTTAAAGAAAATTGATATTAAAATTATATAAATTGAGAGTAGAATAATTTTTATTTTCATTCGTTAATAAAAACTTTTTTAATTTTTTCGCAAAATATATCTGAGGTAAATAGTTTTGACCTTTGCTGAGCTGCAGTAGACATTTCAATGAATTTTCCATTATCTTCTGAAAGTAAAATTGTTTTTAACATTAATTCTTCTTCATCTAACCATAAGAATCCGCTTATTCCATCCTCTACAATCTCTACTTGCCCTCCAACTCCAACAACGATTGGTACTGCCCCATTTGCCATTGCCTCGACTGTGGTTATGCCGAAATGCTCTGCTCTTTCTGGGTTAATATTTAAATCTTCTCCATACCCTGATGCATGCCAATAAATTTTTGCTTTAGCATATTCTTCTTGTAATTTTTCGTTTGTAACGTTCTCAAGAATTTCTATTGGGTAATCTTTTATAGACTTTTTAATTTCATCAATATGTAGCTTATCTTTCGAAAAATAACTTATAACCAAATGCAGCTTCCAACCTTTAAAACCTTTATCAACCATCTTTTTAAATGTAGCAATTAGAAACTCTTGTTTTTTAAATGAACTATTATTCTCAAGCCTTTCATATCTACCAATATTTAGAACAATATTTTCTTTCTCTTTTAAATCAACCTTAATTAAATCTTTGGTAAAAAAGGTAGGAGGATAAATAACTTTACTATCTACATTAAATTCTTTATCTATAAACTGCTTAGTAAAATTTGAGTTACAGATTATCTCACTTATTCTTTTAAGCTTAACCTTATCTAACATATCTAGCTTCTTATTTTTAATGGGGAATTGAAAATGAACAATGAGTTTTGAACTAACTAAAGGGAGGCTTCCGTCACTCAAAGCAAAAATATAATCATATTTTTTGGTTAAAAACAAACGATTAATCAATGAGGTCTCTGATGTAAAAATATTTTTGACCACTTTTACTCTTTTTAGATCTATACCCAATTTTTCTTCTGCCTTAGTCAAAATCAAAGAATCATCCCAAAATACTTCTACTTCCGCAAATGTAGATAAAAAGGATGCTGCAAGGAGCATATACTTCTCCCCTCCACTTAGAGTATCCAAATAAGGAGAATAAATTCCAATCTTCACATTCTTATTTTAGCAATTTTTAGGTTGCATTGCATATTAAAATTATTAATACTATAATAAAGTTATGAATTTATTAGATTTGAACCAATCTTCAACACTTCTTTTCTTTGGCGCCTTTCTTTGGTCAATTTTCTGGAAAGGATTAGCTCTATGGAGATCTGCAAATTTAAAACAGAAAAATTGGTTCGTAGCTCTTCTTATTCTTAATACAATTGGAATCGCAGAAATTGCCTATCTTTTCTTTTTTGCAAAAAAGAAAATGGCAATCTCAGAGCTCAAATTCTGGGAAGCAAAATAATTTTTCCTCTTAAAACAAATACTAGTACCATTAAAATTATCCCAACCACTGCTATTGCTATGCCCCAGATAAAAGAGATTGGTTGAAAAACCAAATCAATCTTGTGTACTCCTTGAGGCAGAACTATAGCTTGAAAAGCATAGTTTGCTCTATATATTTTAACTTTAGAACCATCAATATAGGCATTCCAACCCTTTGCAAAAGGATTAGAGATAAATAACATGGTTTTTCCATCTGAATCTGACTCTAAAGACAATGAGTTTGCTGTGAATTTTGTTAATATTGTATTAACCCTCTTAGCATTTAAGCTTATACCAGGATTTTCTTCTAAATATAAATTTTCTTTTAAATTTTTGTCAGCAAAAATTTGTCTTAACTCAGCTTTTGCATCATTTACTACAAAATACTTATTAACCGTAAATACACGAGGTAATGCATCATTATTCTCAAAGATTTGATAAACACCATCATCATAAATCAATTTATATGAATTTGGGTATTTCCAGAAAGGATAAACCCAAACATTTCTTCCATCAGCAATTTTATGAACTATATACTTAACTCCTAAAAAATCCAGGGTTTGCTTGGCGTATTTACCGTTTTTGGGAAACAAAACTACTGATCTAAATCCCTCATGTAAATTACCATCCTCAGCTGCTGAGATAAACTCGCCATATCTTTTTAAGTAAACCGCATCATAACCCTCAATGGATTGAAGTTTGTTTACTAAAGCTTCTTCAGTGCCCATATTTCCAAAAAATCGATTTAATCGAAACAGTTTTTGATATTCATTTGTAATTGGGGTACTAGGATAAAATAGTGATTTTGGACCAAACTCTTGCCATTTATTAGCAAATCTTAACATCTCGAATGCAACAACAAAAATTAAAAGCAATGAGAGAACCGTTATATACTTTAATTTATTAAATCTATTAAAAAAATACCAAAGCATTACCCAACCAACTAATAATAAGAACATAACTGTAGGTAGTATAAAGTTTTGCTTTGCAATAATAACCTTGTCTACTGGAATAAAAAGCTTAAGTAAAATCACAATCCAAATAAAACCAAAGAAGCTAGTTAATCCACCTAACCAGACTAAAACTTTAACAAAATTTTTCTTTAAATCCTTATTTAAATATTCGAATCCATATGCTCCTAATACTGCTAAGCTAAAACTAGCTAAGACAATAATTCTACTTAAGGCACTTGTGGAAATTACGGGAATTTTTAAAGAAACAATTAAATCTACAAATGGTGTATTGATGCATAAAGCTAAAGAAACAAAAACTGATATAACGAAAAAGAGTATTTTTTTATATTTCAAATAAAAGACGCTGAAAAAAGATAGAAGCAAAACTAATGTTCCAACGTATCCATTCCATTCAGCATAATGACCAAACCAATCATTTCTAGTTACTGGATTACCCAAAAAATCAGGGGCTAAAACCGTAATTAAATATCCAAATGGGATTGCTTCATTCTTTTGAAAAATTGTACTTCTTAATGATTGCGAATAAATTTCAATTGAAGGAAGAACTTGAGGTAAAGCTAAAAACATACCGAAAATAGAATAAAGCAGAGTATAAAGAAATTGTCTCACGTTTTTTTCTTCCCATAATTTAAAGAGGAGATAGAAAAAGACGAACATTAAAAAATAAACACTAATTTGAAAATGTCCACTGAAAAAAGATAATGGGAATGTAAATGCTAATAAAAATAAATATTTAAAATTTTGTGTTGAATAAAATTTCTCTACTGAAAAAAGTGCAAGAGGTAGAAATAAAATCGCATACCCTAATGTTGCGTAATCCATCCAAGTTGTTAAAAAACCACAAAACATAAAAGAAACTGCACCTAATACGGCTGGTATTTTTTGTAAGTTTATTGCTCGTAAGAAAAGCAACATAAATATCCCTGCTAAAAGCGGTTGGAGTAAAACGAGAATACTCCATGCATCAACGAATTTGAAAACGAAAAACAGTAAATTAAATGGACTTAAGACTGCTGATTGATAATTTGCTAAATGATTTGTTCCCGAAAAACTATAAGGATTCCAAAATGGGATCTCTCCAGATTTCAAAGTATCGATTGTAAACATTTTCCACGGTATGATTTGCGAAATAACATCCGGCATCGCGTTGTTTTTGACTGGACCAACATATGTTGAGTATGCACTCCAAGGAGTAAAAAAATTAGTTAAATAAGTTGAAGAAAAAGGAATTTTACTACCTGTAAAAACAGGTAATGCAAATACAAACCAAATCAAAACGATAAATAAATAAGGCCAGATTTTTACTAATATTTTAGACATTTCTTTTACTTTTTTCTTTTTGCTGTAATTCCCATAATTTTGCATAAGTAATAAAAATACTAAAAGCTTGATACATACTTTCAATAAGTCCTGCTGTTTTTGCTTTATATCCTTGTTGCTTAAAATACGAATCAATAAATGCTCCCAACATTACTCTAGGAAATCTCCACCACGTCATTTTAGGATGATTCTGGTTATATCTTAAAACAGCTTCCGTTGTAGACCACCTTAGAGTTTTATTTACCATTGACTCTAAATCTCTATGAGTAAAATGTAAAATAAAACCTTCTAAAACTATACCCTCTCCACTTACTTCAGGCGTTTCATGTAACTCACCCTTCCAGCCTCTTAAATCCTTTTTCCTAAATAGTCTTTCCATTTTTTCAACCTTAGGCCAAGGATTTTTACCTAAATAATAATTTTGACGTTTTAAATAATAAAATGAATATTTATCTTCTGATGCTGCATTAAGGATTGAATTTTTTAATTCCCCATCGATTCTTTCATCTGCATCTAAGTATAAAAGGTATTCATGTGTAGCTTTCTGTAATCCTAAATTTCTTAATTCAGAAAAATTATTTGTATCAATTGAAAAAACTTTTGCCCCAAACTTTTCCGCAATCTCCTTAGTCTTGTCTATCGAGGAATTATCAATTACTATTATTTCATCACAAAAGGATAAGCTATCTAGACAATCACCTAGCATTTGCTCTTCGTTTTTTGCAATAACTACTGCTGAAATTTTATTCATTATTTATGAAAAGAACCTTTACCAAAAATATTTAAGTAAAAATCTCTAACTCCAACTTTTTGCCATTTCCTACCCTTTAATAGAATCAACATACTTTCTTTAATTAAGGCTAACTTAACTCTAAAATTTACATACTTAAACCCAAACAGCATTCTGTTTCTAGAAATATAATAATCCTGTAAGCTTGAACCAGAACCACCAGTTGCAGCAGCATTTAAATGCCACAAAATGGCATTTGGATTTAGTAAAACCTTGTAACCTAGCTTTTTAATTCTCATTCCTAAATCTGCGTCCTCATAATACAAAAAGAATCTTTCATCAAAAAAATTAGATTTTTCTAAAACTTCCCTACTTAACATCATGCAGCAACCAGTTGGTATTTCAGTTTCTTTTACTTCTGCAAATTGACCATTATCAACCTCATCAACTCCAAAATGTTTTCCAATAACATTATTCCAATCCATAATTCCACCTGCATACCAAATTACCTTCCCCAATTCTGATTCCTTATATCTATCTTTATGATATTCATGACCTTTAGCAAAGTATATTTTTGGAACAGTTATGCCAACTTTATCGTCTGCAAAAGGCTTCAATAATTCTTCAATTACATCTTTATCCAATATAGTGTCATTATTTAAAACCATAATAAAATCTGCTCCGTTTCGAATTGAAAACTCAATTCCCGTATTTTGACCTCCTGAGAAACCTAAATTTTCTTCATTTCTTAAAACCACTAATTCAAAATTTTTATATTTAACTTCAGATGTAAATTGATTTTCAGAAGCATTATCCACTACGACAACCGTTAGTTTAAAATTATTTGCAGTTACTTTTTCTAAACTGCTTAAGCAATTTAGTGTTGAGTCATTATCATTAAATGTGAGAATAGAAATAAAAACATTTTTCATAAGGGTAACTTAGATGTGATTTTTACAAGTGTTTTTTTAATTGGATTTTTTACTTGTTCTAATTTTTCTTTAGCAAGCCAAAACATTATATCTTTACCAGCCTTCTTAAATTCTCTTTCAGTTTCTTGTAAGAAATCTTTATTGTTATATTCTTTAAATCCTTTTTTCTCCCAGATTAATGTAAAAATTATGAAGTGATAAAAAGCCATAAGAAGAGACAAAATTAACCCATGAAATCCATCTCTATAGCCTTTTCTAGCAAAAAATCTACTTAAAAATTCAGCTACAGGAAACTTAATAGCATCAAAATAATTAAAATCATAACCTTTTTCTAAAATATTATCTGCTTCATTTTGGGCATAATTTAATGTCTTAGTTGTAAACTGAAAAATTGATTCATAATTATTGTGAATCAAATGCTCTTTTAATTTGGCTGTTTGCCCCTCAATTTGAAGATGTTCATGAACATGTTTTGCGCTGTATTTTCCCTTACCTTTCCTAAATAGTCTTAATTGATAATCGGGATACCAACCCGTATTTTCAATCCATTTACCAAAGATCATATTTTTCCTTGGAATCCAAAAACCATCAATATATTCTATTTGTGAAGGTTCGCTTAAAATTTTCTTAATTTCTAAAGCTAACTCTTCAGGAACTATTTCATCTGCATCAATACTTAAAATAAAATCACTGGTAGCTTTTTCAAAACCGAAGTTTTTTTGTATATCAATGTTTTGAGGATTATTTTTTTGCGTAAATACTTTATCAGTATATTTTTTAGCAATGTCTTCAGTTTTATCTGTTGAAGAATTATTAACAACTATTATTTCATCACAAAATGCTAGTGACTTAAGAGTTTTTTCAATATTTTTTTCCTCATTATAAGCACTAATTACGGCAGAAATTTTATACATAATTTATTTTCTCAAGCTTTGCTTAATAAGTAAAATATCAGCTTTAATTTGCTCTCTACCAATCATAAAATTAACTGCAAAATAAACAATCATTCCAACGATTATACATGCCAATACACCCAATAAACTTCCCCCTAAAACTCTAGCCAATGCAAAAACTAAAAGCCCCATAACCACAGAACTAACTGTAGGATACAACACTGAGCTTATTACGCTGAATTTCAAGTATCTTTTAACAAGTAACACTACTATAACAACGGACAAAGAAATTAATGCAGAAGCCATTGCAACTCCATTAAAACCAAATGTAACAATCATGAGTGGGGTAAGTACCCAGGTAGCAATTGTCCAAAATACCATTAAATATAGAGTGGTTTTAATTTTTCCAATTGCGTTTAAAGCATTTGTTAAAGGAGTTGAAACAGAAGACAAAGCCGAACTAATAGAAAAGAAAAGAAGCGACATTAAAGCTGGCTCCCATTTAATATATTTGGGTATTAAATTAACAAAATAAGGTCCTAAGATTACTAAACCAACTAATGATGGAAAAATAAGAAAACAAGCTGCAAAGATTGACTTCTCGATTGCTTTGACCAAAACATCTTTTTCATCCTGTAAGCGTGAGAATGAAGGAAATGTAATCCTAATTACATTATCCATAATTAGCCTTAATGGCATAAGTGCCCATTTCTGTGCAAAGCCAATATAACCAACTTGAGCAATAGGTAATACTTTACCTAAATAAGCGATAAATAAATCGTCTTTAACTAAAGCTAAAAAACTATTTAACTGAAATGGAATTCCAAACGATAAAAGTTGCTTTGCGGAATTTCTGGAAATTCCCAAACTAACTCTCCATGGTTTAATCAAGTAAATTGTAATAAGTCCTGAGATACCCCTCGCTAAAACAGCATAGCTAAAACTCGCAATACCAAATCCCTTAATTGCTAAAACAACTACGATTACGTTGAAAAAAATTGTCTCAACAATTTGAGGAATGACTAATTTTTCAAAATTTAAATTCCTTTCAAGAATAATTGACGGGATTGTTTTTAATGAAGAAAGGAAAAAAGAAATCGCTAAAGCCTGAAACAAAAACACTCCATCAGATCCTAAATCATAAAATTTACCAACAAAGCCAGATAATAATAAAGCAATAATTACGATAGTTAAAACTAATATCTGCTGCAATGTAAAAGTAGTTTTTAGATCGTCTTCTGTTAGTTCTTCTTTTTTTTGAATTAATGCAGCAGCAAGTCCAATATCAGAAAAATATGATAAAAAGGCAATTGCAGCTGAAACAACAAAGAAAATACCAAATGTTGCAGGGGATAAGAAAATAGTTAAAATAAAATTAGCTGAAAAGCTAACTAACTGGATAAAAAATGTCCTGGAGGTTAACGCAAAAATTCCATGAATGGATTTTTTTGTTATCAGGGCTATATCAGTTTCTTCCATATTTTAGGTTGAGATCTTTCCAGAGATATAAACTTTCCTTAACTGCTCTAAGTATTACCCTAATATTTCCACCGCTTTGATCTCCAAAAATTCTTGGGTAATGATTAACCTCAACTTGACTAATTTTTAAATGGTTTTTCTTAAGTTTAGCTAGAATTTCGGTTGTTATCATTGCTCCCTCTGATTTTAAAGGCAATATTTTTTCGACTGCTTCTTTCTTAAAGAGCTTGAAGCCACAATCAATGTCTTTAAAATAAAAATTGAAGAAAATTAAATCCCAGACTTTCAACATATTCATTAAGATATGTCTAAAAGGATTATCAAGTCTTTTCTTTCTAAAACCAATTACTACGTCTGAATTATCAATTTTTTCCATAAAACGATCTATCTCAGCAAAGTCAAATTGTCCATCTCCATCATTGAAGACAATATATTTATATTGTGCATTTTCAAAACCTGTCTTTAATGCTGCACCGTAGCCTCTGTTTTTCTTGTGTGAAACAGAAACTAACCTTTTATCTTTTTTAGATAATTGCTGCATTTTTTCTAAAGTAGAATCAGAAGAACCATCATCAACCATTATAATCTCCCACTTATCAGCTATTTTACTAATAACTGGAATCGCCTTTTCAACAGTATTAGTTACATTCTGTTCTTCGTTCCAGAAAGGAAAAAATAAACTCAATTCGTCAAATTTTTTCATCTTTTAAACCTAAAATAGATTATACCAATAATAAGTAGTATTAATCCAGATAGAGACATTATACTAGAAATTAATTCAATTTGCGTTTGTTTAAAATCAAAGATTACTTCATGACTGCCTTTTTCTAAAAATAAATCCATCCCTTTTCTTGATTCGCTTATTTTCACCTCTTTACCATCAACATATGCTCTCCAAGCTGGGAAAAAAGCTATGGGAAATGTGACTTTTGAATTTTTTTCTAAACTAATCATAAACACAATATGTCCTGTCTTCTTCGTAACTGAGTTAACCCTTATATCTTTAATCTTCTTAAGGTTTGCAACTTGACCTGAAGATGAGGGCAAAATAAACTTCTTTGGCATATATTCTTTAGAAATTTTAGAAATTTCCCATTCAATATTTTTTATTAAAGTATAATCTGCAGATGTTTTGTAATTAACAAATTGGGGTTGAAAGAATTTCAAATTTAACATAATTACAGCGCCACAAATAAAAATTGCTACAAGATAATAATTATTATTTTTAAGAAACTTTGAAATTAACCAAAGAAGTGATGCTCCAATAAATGACAGGCCGAAAGTTGTAATAATTAAGAATCTCCAAGGATACTGAAAATATTCCATGGGTTTTAGCACCGCCCACCAAGAGCTAGAAATATCTAGCATGAAGAATACAGAAACTAAGGTAAAAAAACCAAAAACCAATATTAAACTTATCTTCCCCAAATCTTTTAACCCATCTAGCTTTCTAAAAACTCCAAAGAAAAGAATCAAGATTATACTTAAAGCTGAGAAAATAAGATGATATTTCCCAACCATAAATGAGATTCCATCATAACAACCCTTGACTGATCCACCGAATCCCCATGAGCTAGACCAAATCTGACTTAAACAAACAAAATGATCTTTATAATCTGCTCCTCCACCTACCTGAGAAATTACATTTGTATAATTAATTTCTGCAAGCGCTGGTACAAAATAAAAAGCAGACAAAAGTAAGCCAAAAACAAATACCAAAATAAAATTTAACAACGTTTGTTTTTTAATAATGATTAAATAGAATGAGAATAAAAGCGCAAATGGAAATACCATTAAAGCAGTCAAATTATGAGACAAAGTAATTCCAGCTAAAGCAAGTGCAGGTATTATTATGTTATTGAATTTATTATCTAAGTATAATTTGTATAATCCATAAAAAAGTAAGGGTATAAAAGCATAAGCATAAAATTCAGTTACATCTCCTCTTACATAAACATCAATTGCATGATAAGGAGCATATAAATATAGTAAACCAGCTAAAATTCCAGGAAACTTACCAAAAACCTCTTTTACAAATAAGTACATAAAAAGTCCCGACATTACTATTCCCATGATCATCATTAATTTGGTTGCTAATAAAACATCAAACCCTAGCAGATTGAATCCAGCGCCTACGTAGTAAGAAAGAGGCGCGTAATAGTTAAATATTGGATATCCAAATCCAAAACCTAAATCCCTTGTCCATCGAACTGGTATCTGTGAATCTTTTAATGCCTGCGACATCTCAAAAACTCTGGTAGGCTGAGTGTCATCATGCATTGTAAAAAATCCAGTATTAAGTAAGGGTAAGATTGTAAAAACTGATAATATTAATACTAATAAATAAGGCGTAAATTTTTTCAAAAGTTTCATGATTTTAATTTACCTTTTTTAATTATAAGAAATAAATACACTATTAATAAACCCCCGCTTAAAAGTGAAATTAAATCTGCAGTAACTCTTAAAGGAGTTTCTTTAAATTTTAAAATAACATTATTTTCTCCTGAGTTTAAATTTAAAGTTATTATTCCATTATTATCTAAATAATTTATTTCTTTTTTACTTCCGTTTACTATTGCTTCCCAACCAGGAAAATAAACAGTATTAACTTTTATTTTTACAGGCTCTAAATTATTAATTTCAAAAATTATTTGATTTGGTTTATTTTTTAATATTTCAATTGGTTCTTTACTGGTTAAGTTCTCAATTTTTTGTGGATTATAATTTTCTATATTTTTTACCCATTTAGGCATATATTCATTTTTTACAGTCGTGGTATCTTGATTTGTTGAAAAGAAAGAATCCGGATTATTTTGATAAGAAGTATTTGTCAAAAATGGAATTGCTGAAAGAATAAATATTCCTGAAATTAAAATCGCTAAAATATATTTTACATTTTTTTTAAATTGGCTTGTTAATACTGCAGATAAGAAGGCAACAGAAACAATTAAAACGGATAAAACTCTAAATGGAAATTGAATAAATGAAACTGGTAAAAGATTCCATAATACTCTACTTATTGGTAATGACATAAAGATAATAACTACTGATAAAGCTACAAAAAATAAAACACTTTTATTTTCAAATAATTTTAGTTTTCTTTTTATGAATAAAAGAACAACGGCCACAATAATTGCGATACTAAAATTGCCGATTAAATTAATATCAGCAAAATAGTTAACGTAATCAGAAATCTTTACGCTGGAAAAAACAGTATATTGTAAATCAAAAACTGCAGGTATCCAGAAGAAGCTTGATAAACCAAGTCCTAATAATCCACTAAGAATATAAATTCGCAATTCTTTTAATTTACTCTTCGCATTTAAATTCTCAATTAATACATAAGGAACAATAAATAATAAAAATAAAATTGCTAGCGTGTTATGTGCCAAAATTAACAAACTAACACCAACTGAAATTCCCAATATGCTTTTTCTTTTTATTTGCCAAAGCAAAAAAGGAAGCACTACTAACGCTAGAACTTCTCCTACAGATCCTCTTTTGTATACATCATATATATGGTACGGAAAATAAACATAGACTATTGAACCAACAAATGCAGAAACATCATCAAAATATTTCTTGAGCCAAAAAAATGTAAATACTCCAGAAAAAATAATACTTAAAATAAGAATAACTTTTATTGTTTCAACAAAACTTATTCCCAATAAATGAATTGGGCTTCCAAGATACATAAATAAGGGATACAAAAAATTTGCTACAGGATAACCAAAACCATTATTTAACTGACCTAAAAATCTTACAGGTAATTCACCAGCGCTAAGTGCGCTATAAAAAGCAGAAAATCTAATAATCATCCAATTTCCGTCATCTGTTAAAGGAAAACCGGGAAGTAACAAATTGAATATTGCGGGTATACTACTTAATATAACTAAAAAAATAATAAAAAAACTTTTTTTAAACATGAAAAATCTGAAGTTTAAGCATAGTTTACAGGAATAAATAAGTTTATTCAAATATTCGTCTGATACTTTATTTTATAGTTAATTTCATATACTATTAAGCTAACAATGAATTTATTCAATTTCATTAAGGCTAATTTAATATTAATCTTAATATTTATAGCCGCACTCTTTTTAAGAACCTATCAGCTCGCAGAATTTCCCGTTGGATTACATGGAGACGAAGCCAGTATTGGATATAATGCTTTTTCTATTTCTCAAACACTTAAAGACCAAGATGGTAAAAATTCCTTAGCAATTGACCAATTCGGGGATTTTAGACCAGCAGGGTACCATTATATAGATGCTCCTTTCATTAAGCTCTTTGGCGTAAACGAAACCGCAGTCAGACTACCAGCAGCATTATTTGGATCCTTAAATGTACTACTTGTTTATTTATTGGTAAATTTACTCTTTAAAAGAAAACAAGTCTCACTATTAAGCGCTGGTCTACTTGCGATTCTTCCTTGGGATGTTAATATATCAAGAGCCACATCAGAAAGCGTAATAGCAGCATTTTTTGTTACCTTAGGCGTTATCCTACTCCTGCTTGGAGTTGAAAAAAAAGGAAAAAATTTTATTTATTTTATACTCAGCACTGTTTTTGTCTTAACAAGTTTTCTTTTCTATCATGCAGCCAGATATTTTGCGATTTTAATTATTCCTTCAATAACAGTAATTACATTTCTAAATGATAGAAAAAAAGCAATTGCACCCTTAATAATGACTGTTTGTGTTTTTATTGGATTAGTATTCTTCCTTAGTGTTGGCAAAGGAACAGGTAGGGTTTCAGAAGTAAGCTTATTATCTATTCCAGGTGGAACAACTGCTTTAAAACACGCAATGGATCAAGAAGGAACAGCGAATCCGCTTATTACTCGTTTCTATAGCAATAAATTGCTTTATTATGGAAGATTCTTTATCACTTTTTACTCTCAACATCTATCAGGAGATTTCTTATTTGTTAATACAGGTCTTCCAATTAGATATCTTATTCCACAAACAGGCAATCTCTACCTAGTTCAAGCACCATTTCTTATTTTAGGACTCGCCTTTTTAATCTATGAGGGATTAAAAAATAAAAAATATAATTATTTGATACCAATTGTCTGGTTATTTTTGGCACCAATTCCAGCAGGACTTACTTGGGAAGATTTACCCAACATACAAAGATCAATGTTTATGATTATACCCTTAGTAATCATTTCAGCATTTGGATTTTATGAATTTGTAATCATGTTAAATAAAAAAATTAGATATCCAGTTATTATTTTTTGCGCACTTCTACTTACTTATGGTTTCTTGATTTTCTATCATAATTATTTCTGGAGAATGAAAATTGAAGAACCTTGGCACAGAGGTTATGCTGCAAAGGAATTAGATGTAACTATTCAAATCATCACTCAACAAAATCCAAAAGCTAAATTTATCATGACTGCACAAAATTATAATAACTTTATCTTCTATCTTTTCTTCTCAAAATTTGATCCAAAAAGATTTCAAGAATTAGGTTCGCCAAAAGAACACGATGGATTACAATTTGAAAACTTAACATATTTAAATGATAGTTGTCCTTTGAAACCAACCATGGACGACAAACAGATGAAAGATCCTAATTTGTATTTTGTAAATAAACCAGACTGTCCATTACCAGGCAATGCTGAGGTCTTAAATGTTATTAGAACTTCAGATGGCATACCTGCTCTAAATGTAATAAAGATCCGACAAGATGAGAAGTAATTGGATAAAATCTCCATTTTTTATCTTTACGCTAATTGTTTTATTTTTCTTCTTTAAATTTTTTGTATTAGGTAAAATACCACTAGCTACTGATCTTCTAATTTCCGAATATAATCCTTGGAAACAATATTCTTTTTTAGGCTATAATCCAGGAAGTTTTCCCTCAAAGTTTCAGTACGGAGATGTAATTCACCAATTGTACCCTTGGAAAACATTCACCATCGATTCACTGAAGAATTTTACTATTCCCCTATGGAATCCTTATAATTTTTCTGGCCATCCATTTTTAGCTGATATCCAATCAGCAGTATTCCAACCATTAAATCTTTTGTACTTAATACTAGCACAGCCAATTGCTTGGGGACTCACAGTTGCGCTGCAACCTTTTATAGCTTTAATAGGAACTTATTTGTTTGCAAAGAAAATTGGACTTAAAAAAGAAACAGCAATTTTTTCTTCAATTGGTTACGCATTTTCTTTATATATGTCAACTTTCCTTGAGTACAATACGATGGGACATGTAATTGCAGTTTTACCAATTACTCTTTATGGAGTTGAGCTAATACTAGAGAAAAATAAATTTAAAGGAGTTTTAATTTTCTCTCTTTCAATTGCATATGCGATATTCGCAGGACACATTCAACTTGCAGGATTTAATATTCTATTTACAATTATTTATTCTCTGTTTAGATTAAGCAGTATTAAAGAAAAATTTAAAAACAGCTTATTACTTTTTATAACTTTTATTACTTCCCTGCTAATTGCTTCCATTCAGCTTCTTCCTACTCTTGAATTACTTAACCTAGCTGCCAGAGCAAATCAAAACTATCAATTCTTAATAGAAAAATTATTATTACAACCTTTTCAATCTATACTTTTTTTCTCCCCAGATTTTTTTGGAAATCCTGCTACAGGAAATTACAAAATATTAGATTCTTATCCTGGGAATTCAATTTACATTGGTTTAGCAACTATTTTATTTGCCATCAGCTCCATCACATTAATTAGAAAAAATATATTTATTAAATTCTTTGTATTTGTCTCAACGTTATTCATAATTTTATTTTTCAGAAACCCATTATCAGAACTATTTTTCAAAATTAATATTCCTTTTTTCTCAACTGGATCGCCCACTAATGCGATTTATCTATTAAGTTTTAGCATTTCTATTCTTGCAGGGTTTGGTATTGAAAATATAAAAAACAAAAATAAAATATTAATTTTAATTTCTCTTTCAATCATAGCCTACCTCAGCATAAACACAATTATTTTTAAAGATTTAGTGAATATGAAAAATGTATTATTGTCTCTTTTATTATCAATCGGATTACTTGTTCTTTTGATAATTAATTATTTTCAAAAACTTAAACATTCCTTACTAATATTAATTTTTTGTTTAATTACAATTGCTGACCTATTCTTTTATTTTCAAAAGTTTAATTCTTTTGTTCCTAAAGAATTGGTTTTCCCAGATACAAAAATATTTAGCTATATAAAAGAAAACTCTGGAATAAACAGAGTTTGGGGTTATCAAGAAGCAATTCTTGAACCAAATTTTAATACACAATTTAATATATATTCAGCTGAAGGAACAGATCCACTTTATCCTAAAGCTTACGGACAACTTATCACCGCTTCGCATAATGGTCAAATCAGCAAGGATTTTTCAAATCTAAATAGATCAGATGCGATTATCTCTCAGCGCAATATAGGCTTTACTAACCCCTATAGAGAAAAAATCCTACAGCTAACTGGAACAAAATATATTTTAGATGTTAAAAACAGTACACCTGATAACTTCCCTATTAAAGAATATAATATTACTTACGAAGAAGACTTATGGAGAGTTATTAAAGACTCAAAGGCAGCAGACAGAATATTTTTTGCTAAAAAATTGAATTACTATTCAACCTCCGAAGATTTTGCTAAAAAATTCTTTAACCCAAACTTTAATCCACAACAAGATATATTAGTAGAAAATAATGCATATTCTAAAGATTATTTAAATCAAATTGATAACAATGCGATAATTAAACTTGTAAATTATTCACCAAATAAAATAATAATTGATACCAAAAGCAACACTAATCAAATCCTATTTATTTCAGATACATATTATCCAGGTTGGAAGGCTACTATTGATAATAAAAACACAAAGATAATAAAAACTAATTTTACCTTTAGATCAATTGCTATACCTAAAGGCCAACATAGAGTAGTAATGTCCTATGAGCCAGATTCATTTAAACTTGGTTTTTATCTTTCTCTCTTAGGATTTGCAGGGTTATTTATTTTATGTATACTTTACATTAGAGATGAATATCTTAAAAAGAACTAATTTATTATTTATTGTTTTTACGATTCTTATTTTAGGAATAGGATTATTTTTCAGATTTTACAAATTAGACACTATTCCACCAGGACTTTACCAAGATGAAACTGCAATAGGATACAACGCCTACTCAATTCTTAAAACTGGAGCAGATGAGTATGGCAAAAGTTTTCCTTTATATTTTAAATCTTTTGGAGACTACAAGTTACCGGTTTATATCTATTCAACAATTCCATCTATAGCCCTATTCGGGCTAAACGCATTTGCAGTCAGATTTCCTTCTGCCTTGTTTGGATTCCTAACTCTTCCCATAGTTGGTCTTTTAATGCTTAGATTTACTAAAAATAAATATTTTGCACTACTTTCCATGGGGCTTTTATCCATACTTCCTTGGCATTTGCATTATAATCGTGCAACCTTTGAAGTTAGTATTTCACTTTTCTTATTTACCCTAGGACTTTATCTTTTACACAAAGCGTTTTTAGATCAAAAACCAAAAGGCTTATTTTTATTAGGAACCCTTTCTTTTATATTGGGACTTTATACATATAATTTAACAAGATTACTTGCTCCATTAATTTACATTTTGATTTTAGTCTTCTTCAGAAAAAAAATTAGCCAAGTAAATAAAACAGAAATAATAATCACATCTGTAACAGGATTTGTTTTTCTTATTCCTCTTGTATTAACACTTTTTCAAAATGGAGGCTCCTCTTCTGCATCTGGAACTCTCATTTTTTCAAGCGCTGCAGTACAAGCTCCTTTTCTTGAATTTAGATCTTTTCTAGTTAATACTCACATTCCACTAGTAAGCATTCTTTTTAATAAAATATTTATGACTAGTTGGCAATATTTAAATAATATTGCCGCCTATTTCTCGGTCGACTTCTTTTTCTTAAAAGGATCTTTACATGGTAATCATGGTATTGGCAATTTTGGTGAATTTTACTTAATACAACTTCCCTTTCTTATCTATGGCTTAATTACGATAATTAGGAAAAAACTTGAATGGGGATACTTACTAATTGGCTGGGCAATATTAACTATTTTAACCGCTGCCTTAACTAGAGATGTTCCCCATGCTACACGAAGCTTTTTCTTAATTCTTCCATGCGTTGGATTCATAACCCTAGGTATTGTTGAGGCATATAATTTTTTAAAGACTCAAAATAAATCATTACAATATTTGGTTGTTTTTATAGTTATTGCACTCTCAATATATAACGTTATTTATTATTTTAGCTCTTACTATTTTAGATTCCCTATTATTTACGCAAAAGCTTGGAGTTATTCAGATAAAGAATTAGTTAACTATATAAAACCCATGATAAACAGTTATGATCAAATCATTGTTGATACTAGTGGGCCAAAATATACATCGTTTCTTTTTTATCTAGGATATCCTCCTGAAAATTTTCAAGTAACCTCAGCAAGAGCTCGTGACGACTCAGAAGGATTTAGTGAAGTAAAATCTTTTGGTAGTTTTCAATTTAGAGACATTGATTGGAATAATGATTTAAATTTACCAAATACTTTAATAATAGTAGGCGCAGATAAGGTACCTCCAACAGCTAAAGTAATTAAGACATTTACATTACCAGAAAGACCAGTTGTTTTATCAAAAGGACAAGAGATACTTAGCTTCCCAACTACTGACATAAACTACGCATTAATTGAAACTTCAAAGTAACTTATTGAGGAATAACTTTATAAAGCTGGTAGTAAAAATCCGTATTTCCTTGTCTAACCTGAAAAACTAATTTTAAAGGATATTTAGGTGTATTTTCTCTGTTTGCATCTTGATAGAAAACAAAATATGTTGGCATTTCTTTTGCCATTTCCAAAACTTCCTGAGGAAATTTATCTACAGGCCAGTAACCTTTGACCATGATGTTTTTATTTTTTACCAAGTACATCTCAAGCCCTGCGGGCATTAAGCCAAATGTCCCTTCGGTTGCAACAAAAATCTTACCATTTTGCGCTTGTTGTTTAAAGTAATTTACGCTTTCTTTAAGCCCCCACCCTGCAGCCCAACTATTAATATATTGATTGTTATCTGCCTTAGCTATCCTTGAGTTAACGGGATCAACTGCAAATTGTAAAGATACAAAGGCTGAATAAATTACAAATAAAGTTACTAAACTTACAGTCAAAATTATATTTGATTTATTAAACCTTACTTTCTTTTCAATGAAATCAATTAAATAATTAAGTCCGTATGCGCAAAGTGGCAAAAGCATTACGGTCATGAAAAATATAAAACGAGGAAAAATTACTTTTCCAAAAAGCGCCAGGGCAAGAAAAGGAAGCAGGAAATAAACTGTTAAAATAATTTTTTCTTTAAAATATTTAAAGATTGTTAGATACGCAATAGCAAGAAGAATTAAATAAGGAAGTTTTAAATACTGCACAAACCAACTAACTAACCCATTGAAATTCCCTACGAAAAAGGTAAACGGATGCATTAGCCATTCTGAAAATGGATAAACAAAAACAGCATTCTTTGCTTGAATCATTTGAAATAAAGGAGAAAGTCTTAAAAGATTGTACATTCCATAAGCAATGACAACTGAAAAACCCAGATACAAAACTGTTTTAATAAGTCTTTGAATAGAATTTTTTTCCTTGAAATTAATTAAAATAAGAAGAATTGGTAAAAGATAAATATTAAAAAAGTTTGTAGACTTTGTAAGTACTCCTGCTCCAATTAATATTCCAAGAGTATAGGCTAAATCAATTCTCAACTTTCTAACCAAAAGCACTGAAAAATAGACAGACCAGGTAAAGAAAGCCGCTACCAAGCTATCATATAAAGCCATTCTGTCTAATACTTGAGCGAAAGGATAAAATACATAAAGTATGGAAGACATAAAAGCAATTTTCTTACTCTTAAATAGCTCATATGTTAAAAACCATAATCCAATTAATGTAAACAGGCCACTTACTACAGATACTAACCTACCTGCAATTAAAGGATCTGTAACAAGTTTTAGAAAAAACATTGCAAACCAAACATACATTGGCTGCTTGCCATCTGTTAAAGAAATAAATCTCCAAGAAGAATCCTGCAAAGCAATTTGCGACCATCTAATATAGATTGCCTCATCTGTAAAAAGAGGCATACGATCAAGAAAAATAAGTCTAAGTAAAAAATAAATAATACCTATACCTAGAAAAAGTGCGATTTCTTTTTTGTACTTTAAAAATAACTGCATAAAAAAATTATATTAAAATCTAACTACTTGATCAATCTTGTCTTTACAAAACATGAGATAGTCAAAATAACCAACGCGCCTAATCCATATAATTCAATTTGCCCAATAAGCTCAGGATAACCAATCGAATAATCAGTCAAAAGAACATATGCAATGTAAATAATTGAACATATTATTGAAGAAACGAGCACAGGAATAAAAACATAATATTTTCTAGAAACAAAAGCAGCTAAAGAAAATGGAAACATTAAGTACCATGGTTGAAACGTTGTCCTGTAGCTTGCAAATATTATTGCAGACAAGCTAATTACCGCAGATATTAAAAACACATATTCATAATTAATATTCTTTTTAAGTCGTTCATAAACAAAAAGACCAAGAAAAACAGGAATTAAAATGACAGATGCATATTTAATACCTATTGAGAAAAAAAGTGATAAAAAAGATCCAATTTTTCTTTTCTTAAAATAAAGATAAAATGCCAAAAGAGCAAAAAATATTAAAGGAAAATCATTATGGACAGAAACTAAACCCTCAAATAAAACTAAAGGATTTAAGGCAAAAAAGAGTGTATTAAAAACTTTGTCTTTAGGAAAAATAATCTCAGAAATTTTATAAATTAAATAACAACTCCCTAAAAATGTTAAAGCAATAAGTCCTTTAAAAAGAAAGAAATTAACTATGAATATATTTAAGGACACAAATGATAATGGCAAAGTTAAAATTAACCAGCTTGGTCCATATGGATAAAATCTATGTGTCCATCTCATAAAATTAAGCATTGGATCCCCAGTGAAATCTATTGGAGCATGAAAATATGGATTTTGATGATAAAAAGTAATTATCTTTGCGTCAAAAATATAATTAAATAAATCATACGAAAATGCGTTATAAGAAAGTCCTAGAATTATAACGACAATCGGAATTATTAATTTTAAATGAAAGTACTTAATCACTCCCTTTCTGGAAAGATATAAAAATAGTAGATAATAAATAAAAAGAATGGCTGTGATAATTCCAAAGATTGCCGCTGACAAAGGTCTTTGGAAAAATCCAATATTTTGCATGAATTTCTCAGCTGTTTGAAAAATAGAACTCTGTGAGAAAGTTAAACTTAAATCAACTTGGGTGAATGTATAGAGAAACAAAGCAACAATTACTGCTATGTAGCTTAAAATAAGCAGTTTAATTTTTGTCATAAATTCTTATATTTACCTGAGAGTTCGTTAAGTCTAATTCTAACTAAATCTTCTAATGCTTCTACTGAATCTTTGATAGGACTCACTCTTCTAGTTTCTACATATAACCAATTTACTCCTACTTCTTTAATCTTATATCCTCTCTTGGCGGCTAAAAACAAAAGCTCAACATCAAAACCTGCTTTTACTGATGATCCAGAAATTTGCTTATACCCATGATGGAATTTTTCTAATTTAGAAAAAAGATCATAAGCTACGTTTTTCTTAAATAGTTTAAAACCACACTGAGTGTCATTTAATCCAGAAAGACCTACTATTAGAGATCTTAACATTATCATTCCCTTTGCCATTAATGTTCTGGTCCAGGGAGCACCTTTTCGGATTGAACTTCGACTACCAATAACAATGTCGTAATTTTTAGTAAATTCTAATAATTTCTCTACTTCTTCTATTGGAGTTGCTTGATCCATATCAGTAAAAAGAACCCACTGTCCCTTTGATTCCAAAATTCCCTTTGTTACAGCTCCAGCCTTGCCACTGTGTGTTCCGTGAACTAATCTAAAATTTTTATCTTCTTTAATAAATTTCTCAACAAATTCAAAGCTTCCATCATTTGATCCATCATCAACGACAATAACTTCAAAAGAATATTTTTGTTTAGATAAATAATGGGCAACCTTATCTAAAACGCCCTTTTGCAGGTTGCTCATCTCATTATATGAGGGAATTACTACGGATAAGAAAATTGTATCCACGAATAGATTATAGCTGAAAAATAAAGGGTAAACAAATATTTGTCTATGAGCTCATTTTAAGGTAAAATATACACCATGCCGCCATCGTCTAGTGGCCTAGGACGTCGGATTCTCATTCCGAAAATCAGGGGTTCAACTCCCCTTGGCGGTACTAAAAAATATTAAATAGAGGATAGATCTTCCACAGGCTTGTAATATATATACAATTAAATAACACTCCTACAACAATAAACAATAAATCGTTCTTAGATAACTTTGGTGAAAGTGAAGGAATAAGAATAAGTAGTAAGAATGGTAAAAAATCCAATACATACCTATACCCATATTGAGAAAAGCCAATACTATAATAAACTAGAACTGGAATAAGCAAGGCAACTACAGTAGCAACTGCTGACAAGGAATAAATTCCTTTCCTAAAATTAAATAATAGTTTTAAAAATAA
>CAZIOR010000002.1:54779-57352 GCA_964540925.1 uncultured Gammaproteobacteria bacterium
ATAAACAAAGAATCTATTTTCTTAAATTTAAAATGATTTGCAATTGAATATACTCCCCAAAATGAACCAATTAATGCAACTAATCCCAAAGCATACTGGGGAAAACTTTTACCAAATAAAAAAACAAAAGGCACTAAAGCAACTGAGGCAAAGGGAGCATAAAACAAATAGAATTTACCATTAAATTTAGAAATATCTCCTAAAGGTGTTTCTTTATTATATTCAAAAGATACATGGCCCTTAACGAACTGACTTGCCATAAGCGACAAAGAATAGTCCTTATTGTGATTTTGGCTATAAACAAAAATAAGAGATGCTGAAAGAAGAGTAAATGCAAATAGGATTATAAAAAGAGTTTTTTTATAATCTTTTAAAAAAGATAAATACTTCACTAATTAATTTTAACTAGTTATGCAAGACATAACAAGCCTAAAACTTGTTTTTCCAGCTTCTTCTAATGAAGGTCTGTACGAAGCGTCATAATGAATTCCTGCGGCATCAAAATTAAAACTTCCGTCTCCAAACTCTACTTTATATATATTTTTTCCATTTAAATATTCTCCTGAAGTAAATCTTGGCATATATCTTACCCTTAAATCTAAACTACCATTCCCGTCTCCCTTAACTGTTACTAAAGGGTCAACTGGAAGTATTGGCATTTCTACGCCGTTTAAGGCAAGAGATTGATCTTTTCCAAGTCCAGTTGCAAAAACTAATTGTGACTTATTATTACTACAATCAAAATTTTCTTGACCTCTAATTTGATAAGGTTTTGCATAAATTGAATTAATAACTCCAGCTGCTCCTGCACCAGCTATCTCAGCAGTAAATAAAGCTACTGCTGCGCCACCAAGAATAATTCGTTTTCTACTTGGTTGTTCTGCTAAATTTCTCATGAAAGCATTATAGTATTATTGAAGCTAATGTCAAGGCTAACCAAACAATTCTTCTATTGGGGTTTTAAATCGTTCTGAAACGAGCCTTTCAACTTCAGCAACTGTCTCGTCTATTCGACCATCTCTATTTATTACTCTTGCGTCAAATATATCTCCATATTGTTCAGTTAAAAGCCTATCCTGAACTCTTCTTGTTTCTAAGTCTCCAATTCCATGTCTTCTGCCTTCGTACCATTTTCTTTGCGTCTCCTCTGACTCAGGAGTAAAAAAGATACACATAGTTCTATCAATAATTCTTTGCGCTGTTTCTGGATCATAAGCTCTGTTCAAATGCTCAGGCAAGGTTGCAGCACCTGAAATTTCCATGGTAGAAACCAAGGTTGTTCCAGTTAATACTTGCTCTAATTCTCTCTTGGTTGTTCCATACAATCCTCCTGGATAGGAAACATATTCAACAAAATCTCCTCGTTCTACCATTTGTTCAAAAGTTACTGGAGTAACGAAATGATAATCAACCCCATCTACCTCAGGCTTTTTATCTGCTTTTGCCTCTAATCTTGGGGGTCTTGATGTAGTTGTAACAAGAGGTCTTAAATTTGGATATTTTCCTAAAAGCCTTTCTCTAGTTTCCGATTTACCCGATGCAGTAGGTCCTGTAAGAATTAACAATGCGCCTAATCTTGATTCTAGTTTTGCTCCCATAGTATGAAGATTATATCATATTTTAGCCTTAAATTTAATTCAATCTAGTTGCCTTATTTGCTAATGAATACCAAACGCCTTCATTCATAATAATATTGTCTCGAACTTGTACTTTATCCTCTACTTTTTCACCTGTTGGAAGTTCTAGTCTTAATATTCCAAATTGCTCTGTTGGTTTTTTCAAATCATTAATCGCTCTTTTTATTCCAAATGAATCAAGGGTATTATAATCTTCTAATGCGCATGCAACAACATCAACTTTATCCATATTGTTTTCAATAATTGATCTTGCTGCTTGAGCCGCACCATGCGCACCAATTCTTTCTGCAATATGTACATCCCAACTGGTTCCAGATTCCCCTGTCTCATGGGGTGCCAAAGCTGCAATAGCATTTGGAGCTAGTAATTCAGTTAAACCCAGGTATCCTTCTCCAGGAACAATGGTAACTTTTGATACTTGAGTACCGGTTTCTAAAGCGGCAACAACATGTTTTGCCTCGTGCCTAGCTGTCCCATTAACTGGTCTTCTGCGTTTTCTTGCTTCTAATTCCAAAGTAGCCCTTGCTCCTTGTAAAACAGCAAGATGAGGAGGTTGTATGTCAATATTTCTGGGTATTTCGGATATCATAGCAATTTACTTTCTTTATTAAAAAGAATATTTCAAACGATGTCTTAATCTGCTTTAAGTGGTTTTTGTGTTGCATGTAATTCTAAATGTGATGTTGTAAACTCAGGCATATTTTTTCTAGGTAGTGGCTTTATAAATGCTGCGTCTAAAACTTCATCCAAATGAGTAACGAAAATAAACTTAAGATCTTTAAGCACTTCTTTTGGTACATCTTCTAAATCTTTCTTATTTTCTTTAGGAAGAATTACTGTTTTAAGTCCAGCTCTATGTGCTGCAATTACTTTTTCTTTTACTCCACCAATTTCTAAAGCTCTTCCTCTTAAAGTAATTTCTCCAGTCATTCCTAC
>CAZIOR010000002.1:57452-60049 GCA_964540925.1 uncultured Gammaproteobacteria bacterium
GCTTCCATTTGTTTTGCTAATAAAAAGTCTTTAACAATCTTGAATTTCTCAAGCTGTGTGTAGCCAGCAAATTGAATAATTTCTAATCTGTCTCTTAAGGCTGGTGGAATAGTATCTAAAACATTAGCTGTAGTTACAAACATAACATCTGACAAATCAAATGGTACTTCTAGATAATGGTCTGAAAAAGCAAAGTTTTGTTCTGGATCCAAAGCCTCAAGCAAAGCGCTTGATGGATCTCCTCTAAAATCTGCACCAACTTTATCAATTTCATCTAACATAAAGACTGGGTTTTTAGTTTTTGCATCTTTTATTCCTTGAATAATTCTTCCAGGCATAGCTCCAACATAGGTTCTTCTATGTCCTCTAATTTCAGCTTCATCTCTAATTCCTCCTAGGGAAACTTTAATAAACTCTCTACCTAAAGACTTAGCAATTGATTTACCAATGGATGTTTTACCTACACCAGGAGGTCCTACGAAACAAAGAATTGGACCCTTCATCTTGCCTGAAAGCTTATGGACTGCCAAATATTCTGTAATTCTTTCCTTAACTTTTTCCAAACCATAATGATCTTTATCCAATATCTTCTCAGCTTGCTTGATGTTAACGTTATTTTTACTGGTAACGCCCCAAGGAAGACTAAGTAACCAGTCTAAATAATTTCTTATATAACCTGATTCAGGATTAAATTGATTCATTTGTGAAAGCTTTTTAATTTCTTTCTTAGCTTTTTCCTCAATTTCTTCAGGCATTTTGGCAGCTTTTAATTTGTTGTATAAATCTCTAATCTCACTATCTTCATCTGACTCACCTAATTCCTTTTCAATAGTTTTTAGTCTTTCTCTAAGCATTACTTCTCTAGCTCCTTTTTCAAATCTTTCTTGGGTTTTAGAAGCAATTTTTTTCTCAAGCTCTAAGACTTTAATTTCTTTGGATAAAACTTCGATTACTTTCTCAAGTCTTTCTTTTACATTAAGTTCTTCTAAGAATTCTTGTTTGTCTGAAGGCTTAAGATCAAGTACTGAAGCAACTAAATCTGCAAGTTGAGATGGAGAATTGTCGCTCATAACATTCATAAAGACTAAAAAGTCTACGAATTTTCCTAAGTTAACTGCACGCCTGAATTCATTAATTAAATGATTGCTTAATGCTTTGGTTTCTGGAGAATCATCTACTGGATCTTCAATTTCTTCTACTCTTGCCATTAAATATGGAGCATCTTGAACATATTCCAAAATTCTTACTCTGGAAATTCCTTTTACTTGAGCATTAATCTCTCCATCGCTTTTAATCATTCTCTCTATATGAGAAAGTGTTCCAATGGAAAATAGATCTGAAGAAACAGGCTCATTTAGCTTTGCATTCTTTTGCAAAACAAAGCCAACAATTCTTTCTTGGCTAAAAGATGATTCTAATGCGGCTAAACTCTTAGGCCTTCCGAAGGTCAAAACTGAGTCAGTGTATGGAAAAATAATTCCATCTCTAATAGGTATAATTGGTATTATTTTACTTACGCTCATTTAGTGTATTAGCACTCTATCATATTAGTTGCTAGATTGTCAACACTTAAATTGATTATTTTTTACAGGGTTGACATGGCTTGTAATACGAAACTACAATTAAACCAGGCATGATATTTTTAAGTGATTTGCTTGGTAAAAACGTCTATTTCGACCGAAAAGTCTATGGAAAAATGGTCGATTTTGCTGTGCTCGAAAGTTCTCCTACTCCCCTCGTCTCCAAAATAGTTATTAAAAAAGACAACAAAAAATTCACAATTACACCTAAGGCGCTTACAATTAAGCGCTTTGGAGGGATTCTAAACTCCAATAAGGTACCTTTTCTTCCGTACGATGATACGGATTTTTATTTAAATGAGGATCTTTTAGATAAACAAGTAATCGATACTGATGAAAAAAAATTAGTTAGGGTTAACGATGTTGCTTTAGAAAATGAGGGAGAACTAAAAGTTGTTGGGATAGATATTGGTGCAGCTGGAATTCTAAGAAGACTAAGTCTTGGAAGATTAATTAAAATTGAACCTAAAATCATTCCCTGGCAAATGATTGAAGCCTTCGATTTCAATACGGGGAATATCAAGATCAGTCTCACTCAAAACAAACTCAGCAAGATGCATCCAGGGGAACTGGCTGACATTTTAGAAGATCTTGGAACCAAAGAAAGACTTTCAGTTGTTCAAAGCTTAGATGCAAGATATGCAGCTAAGACTATTGAAGAAACAGATGATAGAACTCAGGAAGCTATCCTTGAAGAACTTAAAGGAACAGCTCTAGGTCAAATTGTTAGCAGAATGCATTCATCCTCACTTGCTGAAATCTTCTCTAAACTAAATCACTTAAGAATCAAAGAAATCCTAAAATTACTTAGCAATGAAAAAGCTCAAAGAGTTGAAAAACTAATGGATTTTGGCTCAGAAACCGCTGGCGGAATGATGCGAACAAGCTTTTGGAAGTTTGATGGAAACATAACAGTCAAACAGGCATATAACGAGCTATTTGAACAATCTCCTAAGCCTGAAGCAATTGTAGTAACAAACGGAAATGAAAAACTAGTCGGAACAATTAGTACTAAAG
>CAZIOR010000003.1:0-3441 GCA_964540925.1 uncultured Gammaproteobacteria bacterium
ATTAGTGATATATTAAGATTACCAATGGGAACAGTTGCTATTAGAATAAGTAGAGCGAAAGCTCAAATGAAAAATATATGTCAAAAAAAATAAATATCAAAAAAAATGTAATGGCACAGATTAAAGAAGATAAGGTTACAATGAAACCTAGAAGTTATTTCTTATTAGGTTCTGTCTTCACATTTTTAGGATTTACAGCATCAATAATATCCTCAATCTTTATCATAAGTATTATTAGTTTTCTTCTTAAAGAACATGGCCCTATGGGAGAACTAAGACTCTCTTTAATGTTAAATAGTTTTCCATGGTGGTTACCAATTCTTGCAGTAATCACATTAACTTTTGGCATATGGAACTTACTAAAATATGATTTCTCATATAAAACTAATTTTCTTTTTGTGATTATTGGTTTTATTGTATCTATTTTAATTGCAGCCTGGCTAATAGACCTATCTGGAATTGATAAACTTTGGCTAAGTAGAGGGCCATTGAAAAACGTCATAATGCAGTACTCGCAAGGCAATAATCACGGATCAAATTTTAACAATAAACAAAGAAATTCGTTTAAAAGAGGACAAATAAGAAATAATATTTATAAATAAATTATTTTATTTTTCTTCCTCACAATAAGCTTTGAGCATTTCAGCAATTTTTGCAGCCTTCGGATCTATTAGAGAATAGTAAACAAACTTTCCTCTTTTTGTACTCTTAACAAGTTCAGCATTTTTTAGCTTTATTAAATGCTGTGACACCGCAGACTGAGATAAATTACACTTTGTCATTAATTCCTGAACATTCCTACTTTTATTCGCAAGACAGCAAAGTATTTTTATCCTTACAGTATTAGAAAAAGCATTAACTACTAAATTTTCCATATTGACATATTAGCAATTGCTAATATATTATGTCAATATGATTAATTCAACTATTGATGCAAGAGACGTATATAAAAAAATTAACTCCGCTGATAAAGATTTTATATTGCTTGATGTAAGAACCCCACAAGAATACTCTTCTCAAAAAATTTTAGGCAGTATCAACATACCTCTTGATAATCTATCTGAAGATATAGAAAAAATAGTTACTAATAAAAATACTATAATTTATGTATATTGCTTAAGTGGGTCTAGAAGTAGTGAAGCTGTAAATATTATGAAAAAACTAGGATACATAAATGCTTATGAAATATTAAATGGATTACTGGCTTGGCGCTTTTATCAATTACCTTTAGAAAAATAGATTATGAAAAAATATATTCTTTTAGGAATTTCTCTTTTGATAATAGTTTTAGCAGCTATTATTGTCTTAATCCCCTCCACCCCAGATTCATCTCAATTTTCTCACATAACTCCCCAATCATTTACTCAAAAACTTAATTCAAAAGAATACATATTACTAGATATTCGTACACAAGATGAATTTAATTCCGGCCATATAAAAGGAGCAAAAGAAATAGATTATTATCAAACACAAAGTTTTTCTAATTACTTAGATTCTTTAGATAAAAATAAGAAATATTTAATTTATTGCCACACAGGCAGAAGATCTAATCTTGCTCTCCAAATATTTAAAGACAAAGGATTTACAAACGTATCAGATCTTCAAGGAGGCTTTAATGCTTGGCTTGCCGCAGGATTACCGATAGAAAAATAATATTACCGCTGAGTATATCGGTCTAGAGCAATTTATTGTTAAAGCCTATGCTCTAATCTTAATCTATAGCATGTAAAGCAAAATTTAGTATGGTGTTATAAGCAACTTCAAAAAAGACATTATAGGAAAGATCTTGCTCAAGCATATCTAAACTAACTACATTCATGTTACCGTTAAACGGCTCTTCTAACAGTCCCCTATGAAGATAATCGGAACGCACCTTATAGATATTAAAACTTTTCACTTTTGTTATATTTTCTTTGGGCCCTTTATAAAATTTTTCGATAAACCAATGAAGAGCTTCGTTTTTATTTTTTATTGAGCTAGGAATTTCATTACTAAATTTATGTGCGTGTTCGTTTTTTTCTTCGGTATAAAGAGCTTCTAGCGCATTAACACAATCAGTAACCGCTTCAGTAATGTGACTAAAAGCTTTATATTTAGCCAGTCTATTAAAATGGAAAGAGGCTAATAGTTTTTTTTTGGTCTTTTGAATCCCCTAGTTTAGATAGTAATTCTTTTAATAAATCATAATCCAAAAAAACGTATTCTCCCCAATAATCAACAATGCTATTTGAAATATTTTCGACTTTAAATTCCTCACCAGAGCTCCATCCAGCATTAAAATAATACTCGTTAAATAAGGGAGATAAATAACGAACATGGTTTTTCGTGCTCATAGATATGATGTCGCACACTACTTCAGCTTTTTCAAATGGATTTGTTTCTGTTCTGTCCTTTGGGGTAATTAGCCGAAATGAATGATAATTAGGAAGTCCACCAGAGCCAGATGTCCCGTTGGAAATTTGCAAACCTACTGGTTGGTCGCTTCCAATTAAAAAATATTCCTCATTATTAAATGAAAATTTTATGCTACCCTTAACACAAATGAAGCTTGATCCTATTTTTGGAAAAACCTCGATAGAAAAAAATTTATTGTTCATAAATTAAAACAAATTAATTTAGGAGACAGGATTGCTGAACATACCGGTCTAGACCCATTTTGTCATTATAGTTATCTTTTGATAATCTCTTGACTTAAGGGATCTAATCCTTTTAAAACCACTCTTCCTATTGCACAAACCGTTCTTATTCCTGCTGGCATTCCTCCTACAGTTAAAGTATTTTCTGCTTGCTTTAATATTTTCTCTTTGACTTCCTTTGGATTACCTGAGTGAATCGCACCTTGAACATGACTTAAAAATTTTATTAAATCTAAAACTGTGATTACTGCTCCATTAATAATTAACACTGGCCTTTTAAGCATTCCATCTTTATCTAAACTTACAGGATTTAATAAATGAGGTACGGAAGTATCAGGATCAAAACCATCTTGAATAGACCATAAAGCTAAACTTTCTGTAATGATGGGGAACTGTCTATCGTTAACAATAAAATTTATTTTAAGTTTGAATTTTCTGTTAACCTGATCCATAAGAGGATTACCGTCAATTAATAATTTCCTTAGGAGAGCGCTAGCCATCAAAATTTCATAAGGGTCATTCGATTCTATCTTGGTCTTTAAATCCTGAAGTGTTCTAATAAATAGCTCCTCTGTATTCATATTTTTTCCTTTTTAGGTGCACATACTGGCTGCCGAGCAGGGATTCGAACCCCAATAAACAGATCCAGATTCTGTTGTCCTACCATTAGACGACTCGGCAATAAACTGATTTTACTAAATCTGAAGCTAAAAAGCTATTTAAGCAAATGAGGCACAAATATAACTATTCCACAAATTAAGGCTCCAATTGAAACAACTAACACCATTCCGGCACTAACATCTTT
>CAZIOR010000003.1:3541-7162 GCA_964540925.1 uncultured Gammaproteobacteria bacterium
AAGAGCAATAACGGCAATATATAAAACCATTGGCGCATGCAAAACAAAAAGAGTTATTAAATAGACTAAAGCCATAAATATTGCAAAAGAATATAAAAGCGGCCTTTGAGTTCTTTTAGAAATATCTAAATTAGAAAAATATCCAAGCCTGACACCAAGTAAAACAAAAATTGAGAATATTAAAATAAAAACAAAAGAAACCTTGCTCCAATAAATTGCTAAATGTAAATCTTGAGTTGTTTTATGAATCAGTAAAAATGGGACAAGAGAAATTAAAGCAATAGGATTAATAACAGTAGAAATAATTTTTGCTATTAGGGCAGATTTCATTTATTTTAAATTGTTGAGTAAAAACTCTTTACCGTATATTTGATTTAATTCTAAAATCCCAATTCCATGCTCTTTTCCTGTTAATAAAAAGAATAATACTTTAAAAGAAACTTTTTCAGATTTACTAAATTCTTTAATCGCAGCTAAGAGTTTTTCATCTTCCCATTTTTCACCTAGATTAGACATTAAATATTCTGTTAATTTTTTAGCAATCTCTTTTTCTTCTGCAGTTTTTTCTCTATCTTTTTCTAGGCTAACTAAATTTTTAAAATCTTTTAAGGTTTTCATCCTAGTTGCAGCTGCTGTAATAATTAAATCTGACTTTTCTGAATTTAAAACAGATAATACTTCTTCATCTTCTTTATAGAATTCTGCAAGTCTTGTCTTTAATTCGATGACTCCAATTTCTCTTATCCAAACTCCATTTAACCATTCAAGTTTTGTTTGATCAAAAATTGGGTTCGCAGTATTAACATCTTCAAGAGTAAATAAACTCTCCATTTCCGTAAGACTCATCTTTTCCTTATCTCCACCTGGATTCCAACCTAAAAGAGCCATATAGTTTAATAGTGCTTCTTTCAAATATCCTTCAGCGCGATAATCTAAGGCAGATTTTGCTCCATGTCTTTTCGAAAGCTTAGTTTTATCTGGTCCTAAAATAACTGGTAAGTGCGCAAATCTAGGAGCTTCCCAGCCAAAACTTTCATATAAATATAAATGTTTTGGGGTTGAGGAAATCCATTCTTCACCTCTTATTACATGCGTTATTTCCATCAAGTGATCATCAATAATGTTAGCTAAATGATATGTTGGAAAGCCGTCTGATTTAAGAATTACGAAATCTTCAACATCTTTTCCAGCAAAGGAGATATGTTTTTTGCCAATTGAGTCTTCCCATTCAAAAGTTTTTTCATCAGGAACCTTTACCCAAATAGCACCTTCTTTTTCATAAGCAATTCCTTTTGCAAGTAACTCTTGAGAATATTTATGGTACAAATCAAGTCTTTGAGATTGATAAGTTATTTCACCATCAAATTTTAAACCTAACCAATCTAAAATCTCGAGCAATGCTTCTTTTGCTCCTTCAACTAATCTTTTTTGATCAGTATCTTCAATTCGCAAGACAAACTCTCCTTTATTTTTTTTAGCAAAGAGAAAATCAAAAAGAGCTGTTCTTGTGTTACCGATATGTGGGATACCCGTTGGGCTTGGGGCAAACCTTACTTTAACCATATGCTTGCATTGTACATGAATCTTTTTTTATACTCAATATATGTTCACTTTAACTAATGCTAGTAAGGATACAAAATCAATTATTAAATGGTTAATCATTCTAATAGTATTAGTTTTAATTTCCTACGGTATATTTCAAATTGGAACTTTAATTAAAAACACTCTTTACCCACCACCACCAATTGCAGCTGAAAATTCATTTGGAAAACTTCCTCAACCTGATTTTGTCTTAAATGGTAAAAATAACGACTTAACCTATTCAATTAATACTATCTCAGGCTTTATTCCTACACTTCCAAACATGGCAAATGTATATAAGTTCACAGAAAATAAACCTGATCTCTTAGGATTACAATCTACAGAAAACATCGTACAAAGCGCAGGCTTTATTAGCGACAAAAAGCAAATTGATAATAATATCTATGAATGGAACACTGCAGACAAATATAACTTAGTAAAAACTATTAAAATGGATATTCTTAGTCATAATTTTCAAGTAACAAGTAATTTTTACTCTGATCCAGACGTAATTGCTGCTGATAATTTACCTGATCAAAAGAAAGCAATATCGACTGCAACAACTTTTCTAAATTCCTTACAAGGCTCAACAAATAGTTTAAATATAGATAATGCTAAAACTCAACTGTTAAGAATTGACAATCAACAACTAACCGAAGCAACTAGTTTTTCTAATACACAAATTATTAAAGTTAATCTCTTTCCAAATGACATAGATGAGTTACCGGTTTTCTCTCCGAATCCTAATGAAGCCAATGTTAACTTACTGGTTTCAGGAGGACCAGATATGGCACAAGTAATTTATGCAAATTATATTACTCGTGACTTAGGTGAATCTTCTACTTATGCAATTAAAGATACAGCTAAAGCCATTGAGGAACTTAAAAATGGCAAAGCCTATGTTGCAAGTTATAACGGGGTAGATAAAAATATATCTATTACTGACATCTATTTAGGTTATTACGATTCTGGTAAAGAAGAACAAAAATATTTAACTCCAATTATTGTCTTTAAGGGAGCAAATAATTTTTACGCCTACATTAACGCAATTACGGATGAAGAGGTAAGTAAGTAATATTATCTCTAAGTAAATCTAAAAGCCTTCTAGTATCTAAAAACCTATCCTGACTTCCCATTACTACTATGATTAAAGTTTTATTTTTTTCTTTTTTAGAAGTAACTAATACTTGACCCGCTTCTTCAGTAAAACCTGTTTTTACTCCATTAACTCCATCCTCTCCCAATAGTTCATTTAAATTTTGAATAGCGTAGGTATTTAGACCCGTTGTGTCGCTTATTATCTTATATTTTGTATTAACAACCTTTGCTATTAATGGGTTTTTAATTGCAAAAGAAGCTAAACTTGCTAAATCAAATGGAGTTGTATAATCCTGACTATCTGCAAGCCCGATTGGATCTCCATAATGTGTATTTTTTAAATTAAAGACTTGAGCTTTTGCATTCATTTTTTTAACAAATTCTTTTTCTCCACCTGGATAATTTTCAGATATTACTAAAGCCGCATCATTAGCTGAAGGCAACATCATTGCATACATTAAATTTTCAAATGTCATTTTCTCATCTATTAATAGCCCTAATTTTGAACCCTCTACTTTTCCCGATTTAACAATTAATATGTCTTCTGGCTTAAAATATTCTGAAGCAACTACTGAAGTCATTATTTTTGTAGTTGAAGCGGAAGAAAATCTAAAATCTTTATTTTTAGAATATAAAACCACTTTTGAATCAGCATCCATAATAATTGCTCCTGTTGCTGATATTTGTGGATTAAATTTATTTTTAATAATTGGGTAATAAAAATTTGTACTAATCTTAAAAGGAGGATTAACTAATTTATTGCTTTCGTTCCAAAATCTTAACAATAAATTAGCACCAAAAACAAAAATGAATACAAAAAACAAAAACAGAGGAAGAATAAAATAAACCTGAATTAAATCTTTATTTTGCAGAAAGCCTTTCATCGATTCTTTCCATATCACGAGGAAACATACTTGCTTCCCTAATATTGGCAAGTCCTAA
>CAZIOR010000003.1:7262-9533 GCA_964540925.1 uncultured Gammaproteobacteria bacterium
TTCTTTCCATATCACGAGGAAACATACTTGCTTCCCTAATATTGGCAAGTCCTAAAATTTGCATGGTCATTCTTTCTGCACCGAATGCAAAACCACCTTCTGGTGGAACACCGTATCTAAAAGCGTCTAAGAAAAGCTTAATTTTTGCTGGGTCCATTTTCCATTCTTCAACGTGTTTTGTTAACTGATCAAAATCATTAATTCTTCTTCCACCAGATAACCATTCCAAGCCTTTGCACAAAAGATCCATTCCTTCATTGTATTCTGGATCTTCTGGATTTGGATAAACATAGAAAGGTTTTTTCTTAGTTGGATATCCATAGATAAAAACGAAATCTGAACCTGTCTCCTGTTTAACTATTTCACAAATTTCTCTTTCATCCTCTGGGTTCAAATCTTTTTCACCTCTTACATCTCGACCACTATGTTTAAAGATTTTTTCTTGCGCTTCTCTTAAAGATAGGTATGGAGTCTTATCGATCATACTTGGTAAAGTAACATTATAAAGCTTAAGTTCTTTTGCGCATTCTTTTTCTAGTCTTTGCAAAATACTTCTAACAACTTCTTCAGCCATATTCTTAACATCTTCCCAAGAATCAATAAAGGCCATTTCTGCATCTAAAGATACAACCTCTGTTAAATGTCTGGTAGTGACTGATGGCTCTGCTCTAAATATCTTATTAACAGAAAATACTCTTTCAAATGCAGACATAACAATTTGTTTATAAAGTTGGGGACTCTGTGTTAAGTAGGCTTTTTTATCAAAATAATCTACTTTAAAAACTTCTGCTCCACCTTCAGCAACTGCTGGGGCTATACTAGGAGATTGGAATTCAAAGAAATCTTGGCTTTTTAAATATTCTCTAAATTCATCAATAATCACTTCTTGAACTTTAAATATTGCCTGTACCTTGGGATGCCTTAGAACTAAAGCTCGATTATCTAAAAGCGTTGGTAATTCTAAATTTAATTCTTCCCCGCCCATGTCAAAAGGCAAAGTATCTGCTTTAGCAATTATTTTAATTTCTGTTGCTTCTAACTCAACCAAGCCACTATCTAAATCTTTATTTACAGCACTACCTGGTCTTTCATTAACTTTACCAATTATTTCTACAACATATTCTGGTCTTAATTCTTGAGCAACCTTATATGCGCTCTCTGCAACATTTAAATTAACTACAACTTGAATAACGCCACTTCTATCTCTTACATCTAAAAAGATAAGCTTTCCATGATCGCGTCTAATTTTAACCCAACCTTTAATTAAAATTGACTCACCAACATGATCTTTGGCAGCATTTGCTAAAACTCTTGTATTCATTCAGTAAATCATATCATTTGAACGTAAATAAGACAAGCTATTTTGAGGTTAATTAGAAAGAATATCGCGAATTATTAATTGCAAAGTTTTATTTCCATTCCACTCATTAATACTTAAGTTGTATGCTACAGAAACAATATCTCCAGTTTTTAACTTATTATTCTGACCTGCTCCAAAATAAATTGCTTCAAAACTAATTCCATTTAGAGAGTTTAATCTTAATTTTATATGTTTTCCTTCTTTACCAATTATTCTTAAATCAACTATCTCTAAATTTTTAGTTAAAAAAAGAGGTTCCGGATTCGCCATTCCAAAAGGATAAAGACTTAAAATATCTGCATATAATTCTAAATTAATATTGTTATCTATTAACTCTAAATCAATATTTAATATTCTTTCTAAATGCTCTTTAGAAATTAGTTTTTCCGCTTTTTCATACAGCTTTTTCTCCAAGAGGTCCAATTTTTCTGTTTCTACTGTAAAACCAGCTGCCATTGGATGTCCTCCCAAATCTACCATTAAATCTGAGGCTTCTCTTAAAAATTCAATAATATTGAATCCCTGAACACTTCTAGCTGATGCCTTACTGAGCTTTTCGCCTTTAGAAATTACAATTGAAGGTAAATAAAATTCTTCAACCAATCTCCCAGCAACTAAACCGATTACGCCCTGCTGATAACTTTCATCAGCTATAAAAATTAAATTTTTTAAAGTTTTTTCTTTAGCTTTTGACTTTGCATTAATTAAAATTTCTCCAGTTATCTCCTGTCTTTGCAGATTGGTTGAAGATAAAACCTTAGCTAAATCTTTTGCTCTTTGTGTATTAGTTGTACATATAAGCCTTAAAGAATCCATTGCCGACGACAACCTTCCCATAGCATTAAGTCTGGGAGCGATTACATGACCAACTTGATAAACATCTATTTTCTCAGCAGGAATTCCTGCGATAT
>CAZIOR010000003.1:9633-50083 GCA_964540925.1 uncultured Gammaproteobacteria bacterium
ATTACATGACCAACTTGATAAACATCTATTTTCTCAGCAGGAATTCCTGCGATATTAAAAAGTTCCAAGAGACCAGCTCTTTTTGTTTTTTGCAATCTTTTTATTCCCTGAGCAACAAAAACTCTATTTGCATTTGTTAAAGGAACCAAGTCTGCAATAGTTGCTAGTACTACTAATTCTAAAAGATTATCTTTTGCATCAATTGGCTCTTTCTTAAGCTCTTTTGAAAGAATATAACCAACTCCTGCTCCACAAAGTTTTGTTGTGTGCACAATTGAATATGCCTTAGGCAAAGTTTTTGCAGCTACATGGTGATCAGTAATAATAACTTCTATATTCTTTTTAGCAGCATATTCAACTGCAGAATTTGCAACAATTCCATTATCTACTGTAATGATTAACTTAGTATCAGGACTTGTTTGTAAAACATTATCGATTCCTGCCTCAGACAAACCATATCCCTCATCAAATCGATTAGGAATATAGGGCAGGACTTTTGCACCTAGTTTGTTTAAGGTTTCCCACAAGATCGCACTACCGCAGATTCCATCTACGTCATAATCACCAAAAACAATAATTTGCTCTTTATTTTCAATTGCCTTATTGATGCGAGCAATTGATTTCTCAAGCTCTTTAGTGTCAAGATCTAGTGATTTAAGGCTAATACTGGAAAAAGCGGGATTTAAAAATTCTTCTTTTTCTTTTTTTGATTTTATTCCCCTATTTTCTAAAAGAATATGAACAATTTGCTCTTTAGTAAGCTTACTAGTTTCTGAGTTGAGTAGGTTCCATTTTTTCATTTAATTTCTTTGCTATACTATACCAAGATGGCTAATATTATTCCACAAGAAATCATTGATATTTATAGAAAAATTGAGAATGCTAAGTTCGAAGTATATTTTGTTGGTGGATCGGTTAGAAATCTAATGCTCAAGAGAGAAATTAAGGACTGGGACTTAACTACTAATGCGACCCCTGAAGAAATATTAAAGATTTTTCCAAATGGATTTTATGATAATAAATTTGGAACAGTTGGTGTCCCTTTTGAATTAGAAGGTGTTCAAAAAATTGCTGAAATAACTACATACAGGACTGAATTTGGATATTCAGACAAAAGACATCCTGAAGTTGTTGCTTGGGGTAAATCTATTGAAGAGGATTTACAAAGAAGAGACTTTACCATTAATGCCATTGCCCTGAAACTAACTGACAAAAATAATTCCTTTGAATTAACTGATCCATATAATGGTGAGGGAGATTTAAAGAAAAAAGTTATAAAAGCAGTTGGGGATCCTAACTTAAGATTTAAAGAAGATGCCTTAAGGCTTATTAGAGCAATTAGAATTGCAACTGAACTTGAATTTAAAATAGAAAATAATACTTGGAAAAAAATTATTGAAGATGCACAGCTTATTGAAAATGTCTCCTACGAAAGAATAACCGCAGAACTATTTAGGATCTTAAAATCTGATAACGCATATGAAGGAATTATGCTTTTACATGCAAGTGGACTCTTAAAACACATCCTGCCTGAGCTATTACAAGGAATAGGAGTTTCACAAAAAAGACCAGGTAGACACCATACTGATGATGTTTTTACACACAATGTTTTATCATTAAAATTTTGTCCATCAAAAGATCCTATCGTCAAATTTGCTACCTTAATACACGATGTTGGCAAGCCAAACGTAATGTCTAAAGACAAAGATGGCTTAGTCATCTTCCATAACCATGAAGTAGAAGGAGCAAGGCTTGCTTACGAAATATGCTTAAGACTCAAACTTTCTAAAAAAGACAGAGAAAAAATTGTCAATTTAATTCGATGGCACATGTTTTCTGTTAATGAAAACCTAACTGATTCTGCCATTCGTAGATTTATTAGAAGAATTGGCGTTAATAACGTAAAAGACATGATGGATTTAAGAGTTGGAGATAGGCTCGGCGGCGGAACCCAAACTGCGGAAAGCTGGAGACTAAAATTATTTAAAGAAAAAGTTGAAAAAGAACTAGGCCCAACTCCCTTTTCAATCAATGATTTAAAGGTTGATGGAAATGATATAATGAATATGTTACAGTTAAAACCAGGTCCCAAAGTTGGGGACATATTACAGAAATTATTTGAAGAAGTAGACGAAGATTTATCTAAAAATAATAAAGACTATCTCCTCAAACGAATTAAGGACCTCGCTAAAAACTAGAACTAAGATTATGGAAAATTCAATTCCTAAAAATCCGTTTCAATTTGGAATTTTTGCATCTAAGAAACATTTAAAATGGGTCATATTCGCCCTGTCTTTTGTTGTGATCGCAACAGGCATTGGTAGATCTACAGCCTTAATTCTTAAAAACTTAACTGACTCGCTTTCCCATCAACCGCTAGTTTTTAACGACATTTGGTTTTGGGCGATTGCCTATCCTTTAGTTGATTTTATCGCAGGTCTTTGTTGGAGAATGAGCGGCTTTACAGGTATGCGCTGGTTTATGAATTTTAGATTTACTGCTTATGAATCTTTATATAAATATATAACTCTTCACAGCAAGGATTATTTCAACAGTAGATTTGCAGGAAGCTTAACTAATAAAATTAGTAACGCTGTTGATGGAACAGAAAGCATTTTTGAAAATATTTTATGGCAATTTATTCAGCTTTTTATTGGTATTTTTTGGTATATCGTTTTTACAAGCTTAAGTAATCCAATTTTGGGTCTGATTATCTTTTTGTGGTCAATTATTTTTCTTTCAAGCAACCTTTGGTTTGCTAGAAAAATTCAACCTTTGTCTTATGCTTTTGCAAAATCTTTATCTACTTTAAAAGGCAGAATTGTAGATTCTTTATCAAACATTTCTCTTGTCCATGAAAGCGCATATCTTGATGAAGAAAGAGATTACATAAAAGAATATATTGATAAACAAAGACAAAAAGGCCTATCTGAATGGCAACTTAGCGAATGGATGCTTCTTACCAACAATGTTTTAATTTTAATATTTATGATAGCAATGATTGGATCCTCTGTTTATATGTTCCAACATTCAATTGTCTCAATTGGTGTAGTTGTTATGGTCATAGCAATTACTGCAGACTTATCAGGACAACTATTTTTTATTGGCCATGAAATTAAAAATTCAACTAAATACTTTGGTGAAGCAAGAGAAGGACTTGAGGAAATCTTAAATGAACATTTAATTGTTGACAGTAAAACCGCAAAAGAAATTACAATCTTAGATGGAAATATTAATATTGATAAAATAGATTTTGAATACGACAACACAAAAGTTTTTGAAGATTTTTCTCTAAGCATTCCTAAGGGTCAAAAAATTGGAATAGTTGGTAGAAGCGGTGCTGGAAAAACAACTTTTGTTTCCCTTCTTTTAAGGCATTTTGATCCGCAAAAAGGCCAGATCTCAATTGATGGATTTAATATTAAAAATATTAAGCTAGAAAGCTTAAGAAGAGCAATTGCATTTGTTCCACAAGACACAACTCTTTTTCATAGAACAATTTTGGAAAATATAAAATATAGCAGTCCTGAAGCAGACGTAGAAGATGTTAAAAAAGCAGCTAAGCTTGCCCAAGCAGATAAGTTTATCCAAAGCTTACCTGAAAAATACAGTACTATCGTTGGCGAAAGAGGAGTCAAATTATCAGGCGGACAAAGACAAAGAATTGCAATCGCTAGAGCCTTCCTTAAAAAATCTCCTATTCTTATTTTAGACGAAGCAACCAGTAGCCTAGACAGTGAAAGCGAAGGCGCAATTCAAGATGCCTTAGAAGAGTTGATGCATGACAAAACTGTTATTGCAGTAGCACATAGACTTTCTACTTTAAAAAGTATGGATAGGATTATTATTATTGAGAATGGAAAAATTATTGAAGACGGTGTGCCTGAAGAATTGTTAAAAAATAAAAATGGTGTCTTCAAAAGAATGTGGGATAATCAAGTCAAAGGCTTTATAGACGATGAATAAAATTGTGCTATAATCCTCTTATGACTAAAAGTGATCTACAAACAGAGCTAAAAAACTCAATGCTTGCTAAAGACGAAGTAAAAACTTCAGTCTTAAGAATGCTTTTATCTGCTATTAACTACTATGAAATTCAAAAAGGTGGAGCTGGATATGAAGCGACTGATGAGGATGTTTTAAGTGTAATTGGAGCACAAGCAAAGCAAAGAAGAGATTCTATTGCTGAATACGAAAAAGCTAATCGACCAGAACTAGTTGAAAAAGAAACTAAAGAATTAGAAATCCTCCAAGTATTTTTACCTGCTCAAATGTCTGAAGAAGAAGTAAAAACACTTGTATCTCAAGCAATTTCAGAAACAGGAGCTCAATCAATGGCTGATATGGGAAAAGTTATGTCAGCGCTTATGCCAAAAGTAAAAGGCAAAGCAGATGGTGGAATGGTCAGTAATATCGTAAAACAACTACTTACTTCTTAGTCTTTTATTTGTAAATTCTTGCCACACAACTAAAAGTGGTGCTGCATTAAAAATTGATGAGTAGGTTCCAGAAACTATTCCAATCAAAAGAGCTACTACAAACCATCTAATACTATCTCCTCCAAAAAGAAGTAAAGCAAGTAAAACTAAAACTACTGTAAAAGATGTATTCAAAGACCTATCAAATGTTTGTAAAATTGAATCGTTAACAATTTTTTCAAATGACTCTCCACCAAATCTTTTTAAATTCTCTCTGATTCTATCGAAAACAACAATTGTGTCATGAACTGAAAAACCAATAACAGTTAATACTGCGGTAACAAATAAGCTATCTATTTCAACATTAAAGAAATGTCCTAAAATAGAAAACACTCCGATTAATACAAATACATCATGTACTAAAGCTAGGATTGCACTAATGCCAAATTTAAAGCTACTGGCTGGTTTGGGCACTTTTCTAAATGACCAAGTAATATACAAAACTATTAATGCAGAAGCGACCAACATTCCTTTTACTGCATTTAAAGTGGTTTCTACTCCAATAACTGGACCGACTGTTTCAAATTGAGTTTGTTTAAAATCTGAATATTTAGATTTTAAATTATTAATAATATGTGAATCTTTGTTCTGGTCTAAAGGCTTACTCCTAATAAAAATAGTATTTTTAGTTGTCTCTATTTGTTGGATTTTAATATTTTCTTTCTGAAACGCTGACTCAACAGTCTTAACGTGACCCTCATCAACTGGCTTAGCAAAAGAAAAAGTTAATCTGCTTCCTCCAGTAAAATCAATTGATAAGTTTAGTCCATATAAAATTAAAGAAACAATACCAGGAATAATGATTATCCCTGAAATTAAAAAGTAAATATATTTTTTCTTTCCTAAAATATTCATTTTATTTATAAACTGCTCTTAAAAATGTTCTAGTAACAACAATTGCACTAAACATTGAAACTAAAACTCCAATAGCAAGTACTAATGCAAAACCTTTAACAATTCCTGTTCCAAAACTATATAATACAAAACTTGTAATCAAAGTGGAAATATTAGAATCTCTAATTGAAGTCCAAGCTCTTGAGAAGCCTAGTTCAATTGCCATTGATTTAGATTTTCCTGATCTTATTTCTTCCTTCATTCTTTCAAAAATTAAGATATTAGCATCAACCGCCATTCCAATAGATAATATAAAACCAGCAATTCCGGAAAGAGTCAGGGTTATTCCGAATGGAGAAATAGAACTAAGTTTAAAAATTGCTAAATTAAAGATGGCATATAAAAGTAAAGCAAGAGATGCAACCGCACCAAGTCTTCCATATAAAACACACATAAAGATTACAATAATTACAAAACCCAAAATTCCCGCAAACAAGCTTTTTTCTAGAGATGACGTTCCCAGGGTTGGAGCAATAATACTACTTGAAAGAATCTTTAAAGGAACAGGCAGTGCTCCAGCATTCAACTGAGTGCTTAGCTGATTAGCAGTATCTGTAGTAAAACCACCTGAGATCACAGCATCTCCGGTTAAGATAGCTTGGTTAACAGTTGGACTTTCAATTATTTGATTATCCAAAACTATAGCCAATGGTTTATTAATATTTCTTTTAGTAATATCAGCAAATTTCTTTGCACCTTCTGATGTAAATTGTAGCTGAACCTGAGGCTTACCGGTATTTTGATCAAAACTTACAGATGTTTGCTTAATGTCTGCTCCTGTTAAATTAGTTTGCTTAAATCCAAGCTGAGCAGCACTAGACGCATTTAACTCAGCTGATGAACTTGCTACTTGCTCCCAAAAAGTTAACTGAGCAGTTGTACCAATTAAATCTCTTACCTGCTCAATATCTGTAATACCTGGGAGCTCAACTATAATTCTATAATCTGAACCAGCTATTGCCGTTTGAACTAAAGGCTCAGAAACTCCAAATAAATTAACACGCTTATCAATAACAACTTTTGCACTATTTAAAGCTGCCGTTTTTTGTGAAGAGGCAATCTTAGACATGTCTGCTTGTAAAACCAAACTTGTTCCACCCTCTAAATCTAGACCTTTTCTAAAATCTAATTTCTTGTCTATTCCAAATTTCTGGAAAATAAATCCTGGATCAAAACTAACAGTTTTATTGAGAGGTTTAATATTGAAATCTTTAAATGAAGGTAGGTTTATGAATAAGGAGAAAATGGTTAAGACAATAATTGTCCAAAATAGATATCTTGGGTTTTTCATGACAACATGCTTTCTTCATCGCCAACAAGCATTACCCTAGATCCAGATAAAATGGCAGTGATGAACGGATCTCTTTTTTTCTTTCTAAAATCAAATTCCTCTTCAGTCATAACTGTATAATTAATCTCAGTAGTAAGTCTTTTTTCTTCCTCTCTGACTAAAAGTGCTAATTCCGGCAAGACAACCGTGCCTACAATTAACAAATCTACTTCATCTGGTTGCTCTTTAATTCCTCTTAAAAATCTTCCGGAAAACATTGCGTACTTTATTTTTCCAAGCTTTACTTTATTTTCTAAAATCTTTCCTCCTAACCCAATATTTTTTGATCCAATTCTAAGTAAATCAAAATAAAATGGGTAATTTTTAGACATTGAATAATAAACTCTGTTTGCTCTTGGTTCTCTTGTGAGAATACCTTTTTGCTCAAGATATGAAAGCTCTCTTCTTACTGCATTGATTTCATCTTTGGTGCGTCTTACTAATTCTCTTACGTGGAACATGTCATTTGGATTAGCCAAAAAAACATTTAAAAGTTTTACTCTAGATTTTGATGTAATAAGATCTGAAAACATAATTTGTTCTTTTTATTTCTGAACATAAATATACAACTATGATGTGAAATCTGCAAGTATTAATTGCGTTATTTTACGTCCAAAACGCCATCGGTCGGAAGAACCGTAAACCAGATTAAGCCTCTGTTGAATTTTATTTCTTTTCCGCTTGCATCAGTGATAATTGTCCTATCTGTTCTAGATTTTTTAGACCAAGTTGCTTTTATCTCTTCTCCATCTTGAAGCACTACTGCCTTTCCTGTTCCTTTATTTTTATATAAAAGATGGACATTGTTTTCATATCCATCATTTGCATGTGACTCTACCATATACATGACCACAATAGTCTTGGCAGTAATTTGTTTTTTCGTGTTTACATCAATATGTGGAACTCCGCCATTGTTTCTAGCGTAAAGATTAGTTTTGGGATCATATTTCCAATCTACATCATAATCTTTATCTCCCCAGAACTCTATGTGAGCTACTTGACTTGCGCCCCTATCAGCAACAGGTGCGTCATTTTTAAATGAATATTGGACAAATGTTGTATCCCAAGCTTTACCATCTTCATCAACATTAGTTAATTTTCTGTTTTTAGCTGCATAATCCCACAAACTTTGCGTTTTGGAATACATAGTATGCTCCGAGGCAACTTCATGACCTTGTCTTGCATCAATCTTCTTATAAATTGGGAATGGAACACTAAACTGACTTAAATCATTATATAAATGCCAACCATATTGATCTAATTGACCCAATGCATCTGCTGGCCCTGGTTGAGCTGCTCCTCCTACATGAGCATATAAAGGATTGTTGCCGTATTCTGATATGAAATCAATAAAGTATGTTCTTGCAGATCTAATTGGTCCGATATATTCTCCACCGTCCTGGCAATAGTAAACAGCTAAAAATCTTGTAATTCCACCCTCAGCAACTATTTCATAAACAACATCTGCTTTGGAAAGACCAGATTGTGGCCTTGACTGCTCATGATTTTCTGTCATTACACCAAGTGGTCTATGTTTTTGCCACCAAGCTTCTTGCTGCTTTGAATACATTGCCCCATTTAAAGGACATTCTTGAGTTTTAGGTAAAGTATCGTCAAAACTTACATTACCGCTGCTGGTGACCTTAGGAGCCGATACAGGCGTTGCTATAACACCAGATAGGCCTTGGGAAAAGATAAAAAAGGAAATACCTGTAGATAAAAAGTATAAAGCTAATGCAGACAGTAAAATAAATAATTTATTGTTATTTTTCATTTAGCAGTAATAGATTCTTTGAGGGCCTTCTTTTCTTCTTCAGAAAGTTCTAATTCTACTCCTTTTCCATTTGCTACTCTTTTAGCATACCATCTGGTTCCAGCTCTAGAATATAAACCGGAAAGAATTACTCCTGTATCATTCTTATCTACTAAAGATAGAATGAAACTTTGTTCTCCGCCAGTATCCTTAAAAGGATTAAACCTGACTAAACCAACTTTCTGAATATGAAAAGTGCCGTCTTTATCTATTCTATCAGAATAGTGCTTTAAGTAGTCAATATCCTTTTTAGAAACTTCCATGTCTTTAACGAGTTCTTCAAGCACAGACTTAAGCGTTTTATTACTTACACCATTAGTTAGCCTGTTATAGTGACTAATTATTCTCCAGAAGAAAAATGATAAAGCAGCAAGCCAAACAAAAATTACAGCAATTAAAAAAATAAGGAAATTTGCGGGCATAATATTTACCTATATTAGCCTCTTGACAGCCTTGCTGTCAATAGTGTAATCTAGCCTCTATACATGGCTAAGAAGAGAAAAACACGAGAGCAAAAACTAGCAGCTGACTCTCGCCACAATTTTGAGCACAAAATGGTCATAAATAGCTTCCAAGCTAAACTCACTCCTAATAAAAATGTAGCTACAACAGTCCTTAAAAGTGAAAATTTATACCCTTTTCTAGTAAAAGATTTAACTAAAACATTCGCTCTAACAGCTACTATAATTGCGGCACAAATAGTTCTTTTCCTCACATTAAAACTACACTTAATTAAGATTCCAGGATTATCTTATTAATTGAAGGGGGGTGAAATATATTATGGCATCAATGTATTGCGTAAAATGCAGAGCAAAGAGAGAGGACCCAAATGCAGAAAGAGTTACCATGAAAAATGGTAAACCTGCAATGAAAGGTAAATGCCCAGTCTGTGGTACAGGAATGTACAAGATCGGCGCAGCCTAACTTGCTCTTGAAAATCCTTCGAAGGTATTTTCCTTCAAGAGATGATAAAAAACCCCGACCCATTTGGAAGGGGTTTTTTAGTAGAATTTTATTAATTATTGTCAACCCCCATTTTCACCCATTTTTGAAGCCAAAATAGATATATAAATATATATAAATTATAAGGGTGTATACTCCGACCAACATGTTAAAAATACACAAACAAGAGACATATGAGGGCTGCCTTCCTATTTGTCTTTTAATACTTGAAAATAAAATAATTAATAAGCAAATTGAAAGAGAAATTATTTGCAAATCATTAAACAAAAGACGTGATAATTTTTACGCACTTAATGTATTGTCAGCATTTTCTGAAATGTTTTCAAGAAATCTAACTCTTTTTGTAGGAATAAATGATTACGCCAAGTACTTAAACCAACATAAAGACAATTCGCGAATTCAAATTATTTATCAAGAAATAAATCTTAATTTCTTATTAAAAATTAAAACCCCTTACATAGTTCAAATTGATGATTTTGCCCTTGGCGATATTGTTCATGCTACCCATTATTTAATTGTTGAAAAAATTGATAAAAATGAAGCAGTAATAATTGACCCTTGGTATGGATCTCGAACTAAAATAAAAAACACAGTGTTAATAAAGGCAATTGAAATACTAGAAAATCATTTATTATTTTCACCATTATTAATTTCTTTTAATAAACATGAATAAATTATTTGGAATCACAATCATCTTAACAGAAACATTTCTTTACGCACTTTTAAGTCCACTTCTAAAAAGGGCGAATTTAAATTTCCAACCCTTTACAGTTATGACTTTTTCTATGTTGTCTTTATTTATTTTTTCTTTAATTATGAGTATCTGCTTTGAAAACTTACTCGCATTAAATATGCAAAAAGATTCTAAAACAATCTTATTTTTGTTTATCATTGGACTCATTAATGGAGTGGCCTTTTGGTTAGGAATTAAAGCCTATAAATTTATGCCATTATCTCAACTATCTCTTTTTGGATTACTCTCTCCAATTTTTATTACCCTACTAGCTTATTTTATTCTAGGAGAAAAAATAACTTATAAAATATTTATTAGCCTTGGAATTATGGCCATCGGATTAATCTATTCCTTAATTTAACTATTCACAACAGGGGTCTTTGTAGCCACATTCAGGACAATATGCATCTCTACTTCCTGGCATATCTCCCATCGGAGTTTGACAAACGGGGCATGGTTGAGTGCGTAAATCTGGCCTATTAGATTCCATTAATCTCTTTAATGATATCAATTACACTTCTTAAATTGTCAATTTTTCTCCAAGCAGCTTTTTGCAATTCATCATCTTTGTGCCACCAAGAATCATTTAAATGATTTGGATTTGTAGTTCTGTATAAAAGTCCTCTTTTCGTGTGTCTAAAAGCATCTAAATCATTATTAGCATCGCCTATAAATAAAGACTCTTCTGGATTTAAGCCTAATTTTTGACAAAAATCATTAATTGCGATTACTTTAGCCTTTGGGTCAACGTCTGTATATGTAGTTTTTGTAAAGCTTCCGTCTTCAGCGAAATGAAAAACTGCATTTGCGTGGTAATACTCGGTTCCAAAATGTTTAGCTATTTGACTAATATAAAATTCTATTCCACTAGAGATAAAAGCAAAATGAATATTTTGAGATTTAATAAAATTAATTAAATCAATTGCTTCTTCATTTAATTCGAAGTTTTTAATATCCAATATTTCTTCATATTTTTCTCTAGTTAACCCTTGATCCTTATAATGATCTACAACTTTTTGATTCCATTCATCATAGGTAATTTCTCCTCGTGAATAAGCGTCATACCATTCTCTATCTAATTCTGGAGAAACATTCATTGCCCTATGAAGCCTTAGCCAAGGATTACCAAATATGACCACGCCATCACAATCAAAAAATACAATTTTAACTTTATTCATCAGAAAGTTATTATACTCTATTCGCCTTTATAGTGGACTAATTTATAAATTTCAACAACCGATACCTTCCATTTTTGATCAATCTCTGCTCTACCAAAGCCTGCAACTTCCCAGAGAGAATTTCCTAAGGGCTCACATGGCAAGCTTTCGCAAACTACAAATAATTGATCTGTCACACTTTCTCTTTTTGGATCAGTTGCTGGATCTTTAATTGTTGTAGGTGGATGACCCCAAATTGTAAAGAAATAGCGATAAGCATGATCACTGTTTCCCCCCGTAATCAAAGCGAAATTAAAAGGTTTTGCATCTGTATGTATCATTACAAATTCTGCAATACTTCTCATTTGATTTAATTGCTGATTTGCTGGATAGGCAAAAGGATTACTCCACAGGTTTTGAATTAAAACTACAACAAATAAAACTACTACTAAAACCTTAGAAAGCATTCCAATAAACTTTTTGTTATTAAAAATAAATTCAAAAAGTAAACTGACTAAGATAAATGGAGCTGGGAATAAGAAGGCAAAGTAATAATCATAAATTGCTTTTTTATAAAATCCAAATAAAACAATTCCAATTATTAACCAGAAAAAAAGTAAAGAATATTTATAAAAATCATCATCTCTATTTTTGAAGGATTTATAAAGTCTATAAAAAAGTAAACCTATCGCACTTACTGCCAGAATTAAAACAAATATATACCAAACACTTAGCACATCTTTTGAAAAATGTACCTTTTGATCCATATCAGGATAGGCAAACACTAGTCTTCCAAAAACTCTAAAAAATACATCGTAAACTGTACTTACTAAGTTTACTGATGGACCTGTATCTCCAGAGCTGAATAAAAAGGTAGTTATATTTTTAAAATCAGGAAAACCGTGTCGAACTTCGAATGCTAAAAAAGGAGACCAACCAATTAAAAAACCAGCAAAAATTGTTAAATAATTTTTAAACAAATTTAATGCATTTTTTTTAAAATTTGATTTATAAAACCCGATAAATAATAAATATAAAAATATTATTCCTCCTAAAAATAATGCAAGATAATGAAGCTGCATGGCAATTCCTAAAAGAAAGCCAGATAATACAAAAAGTTTTAATGAGTTCTTACGAAGAGCAAAATAAATTGTAAATAATGTAAGCAATGAAACAAATGGCAAAGGATTTGGATTCCAACTTGATCTAGAATAAGTTACAACTAAAGGCGAAATTGCATACAAAAAAGAAGCAAGTAAAGCAACTTTTTTATTAAAAAAATTAGCTACAAAGATGTACAAAAGTAAAACTGTTAAGATGCCAATCAATGCAACTCCAACAGCAGGACCGACTGGATTATAATTAAATAACCACAAAAATGGAGCCATGTAGTAATAATAAATAGGACCCAAAAAGAATCCTCCGACAGAAGAAGTTGGACCTAATAGAGTAAGGTGTCCATGCAGGATATTATAAGCAACTAATACATCTCTTCCCTCGTCTCCTAAAAAGCGTTGATATTTTTCAATTTTATATAATCGAAAAAAAGCAGAAATTATTAAAATAACTAAAAGAGCAATATTCTCTTTTGTAAAAAAAGATTTTAACTTGTTCATTGTTGAGGTTTTTTTCGCCAAATAATAAGTCTATAGACTGAAAAATTGTAAATTAGTAAAATTCCAGTTCCGAAAATAAAGTAGAAAAAGTAATATTGTCTACCAAAAATAATATCACCTAAATAAATAATTCCTGATTGAATAATGATTACACCAAAAGCAGAAGTGGCGTAAAAATTAAGCATTTTCCAAATATACTGAATTATTGTTTTTACTCTTTCATTCTTAAATGTCCAAAGATTATTTAAATTGTAATTTGAAAATACTGCTACCACTGCGCCAATTAAACTTGCGACTGCTGGAATGAAATGAAAATTTTCAACTAAAACTCTTAAAATAATTGCTTGCAAGAAAAATCCAATTCCTCCAACAACTAAAAACTTTCCAAAAGAGCCATGGATCAATTCATTCGCTCTTACCTTGATAACAAAAGCTAAAGTTTTAATTATAGTTTCTATTCCGGGAATCTTTGATTTTCCTAGCGTTCTATCTTTTGCATTAAATGGAACTTCTGCGACTTTAAAACCATCTTTCACTGCATTCCACAAAAATCCAACCTGAAAAGTATATCCTGTAAAAGATCCCAATTTATCTTTTTCTTTAAGAAAAACTTCTTTTTTAATTGCCCTGTAACCACCAGTCCAATCATCGATTCCCTTTCTTCCAAATAAAAGCCTAATAAAAACATTTCCCCATACTGACATAATTTTTCTATGAACACCCCAATCTTTTGGTATTGAACCGCCTTTACTGTAACGAGTACCCACCACAAAATCATTTCCTTCGTCAATTTTTTGCAAAAACTCTGGTATCTTTTTGGGGTCATGAAAGAAATCTGCATCCATTTCAAACATTACATCTGCATTCATTCTTTCAATTGCATAAGTCATTGCTCTTGTATAAGCTGCGCCCAACCCTGCTTTTTTACCAACTAAAAGCTCTAGGTTTTTATATTTTTTTTGAAGCTCAGCAACAACTTCACCTGTTCCATCAGGAGAGCTATCATCTGCAACCAATATGCTCATTTGGTATGTTTTTATTTGAGGAAAAATTTCTTCTTCTAGATTTTCAATTAGGAGTTCTATGTTTCCTTTTTCATTATAAGTAGGAATTATTATTACTGCATGCATGATTATATTAAATCACAAAGACCTGAAATATTCTATTGTCTTAGAAAGTCCAGTCTCTACGTCAATCTTTGGAGTCCAACCAAAAAGTCTTTGGGCTTTGGAGATATCTGGCCTTCTTTTTTTAGGATCGTCTTCTGGAAGAGATTCAAAAACTATTTTTGATTCTGAATTAGTTAGTTTTAAAACTAATTTTGCTAAATCTAAGATGGTTCTCTCATCAGGATTTCCTAGATTTATAACTTCACCATTTGTCATATCAGAAAACATAGCTTGAGTTAAACCATTAATTAAATCTGATACAAAACAAAAACTTCTAGTTTGATCTCCTTTACCAAAAACAACAATGTCTTCATTTTTTATTGCTTTATTAATAAAGTCAGACACAACTCTTCCATCATCAGGTTGCATATGTGGGCCATAGGTATTAAAAATTCTTATTATTTTTACATCTAAACCAAATTTTCGATAATAAGTCATTACAATTGCTTCTCCAAATCTTTTTGACTCATCATAAGGAGACCTAATACCATTTGGGTTTACATTACCGAAATAATCTTCTGTTTGAGGAGAGACTGCTGGATCCCCATAAACTTCTGAAGTTGAAGCATATAGAAACCTTGCATTATTAACTTTTGCTAACTCAAGTAAATTATGTGTACCTTGTGAATTAACAAGCAATGTCTCTAAGGGAAAATTAATATAACTTCTTTTACTTTTCTTATTTGGTGATGCAGGAGAAGCTAAATGAAAAATAAAATCTATTTTGCCAAATTCATTTGGCTCCATTTGTTCGATAATATTTTTTTCTACTAAACTAAAATTGGGATTTGCTTTTAATTCTTCAACATTCTTTGCATCTCCAGTAATATAATTATCTACAGCTATAACTTTGTAACCTTTTTCAAGAAGATCTTTACAGAGGTGTGACCCGATAAATCCTGCTCCGCCAGCAACCAAAGCAGTTTGCATATCTATTTTTCCCTTTCTAATTCTGCATCAACCATCATCTTTACTAAATCTGGGAATGATACTTCTGGCTCCCAACCCAACTTTTCTTTTGCTTTTGTATAATCTCCAATTAAATAATCTACCTCTGCTGGCCTCGTATGATCTGGATGATCTTGAACAACATATTTCTCCCAATCTTCAATTCCTACATTTCTGAAAGCAAGCTCAACAAATTCTCTAACGCTATGCGTCTCACCTGTTGCAATTACATAATCATCTGGCTCTGGTTGCTGAAGCATCATCCACATTGCCTTTACATAGTCTCCAGAAAAACCCCAATCTCTCTTGGATTCTAGATTTCCCAATACGATTTTACTTTGTTTACCAAGCTTAATTCTGGCTACTCCATTTGCGATTTTTCTTGTTACGAATTCAATTCCTCTTCTTGGAGATTCATGATTAAAGAGAATTCCGGAGCAAGCAAAAATTCCATAACTCTCTCTGTAGTTTTGAGTTATGTAGTGACCATATACCTTAGCAACACCATATGGGCTTCTTGGATGAAATCTTGTTGTTTCTCTTTGTGGAGTTTCAGTTACTTTTCCAAACATTTCTGAGCTTGATGCTTGATAAAATTTAATTTTTGGATCTGTGGTTCTAATTGCTTCTAAAACCCTAGTTACACCTAGTCCTGTAAATTCTCCAGTTAAAACCGGTTGATCCCAGGAAGCCTTTACGAACGACTGCGCAGCAAGATTATATACCTCATCTGGTTTAGCTTTAAGAATAGCGTCGGTTAAAGAACCTTGATCCAATAAATCAGCAGATACTAAATGAATATTATCGACTATGTCTTTGATGTTTTCCATGTTTGGAGTTGAAAGTCTTCTAACTGTACCCCAAACCTCATAGCCTTTAGAAAGTAGAAATTCTGCTAAGTATGGTCCGTCTTGTCCTGTAATACCAGTAATTAATGCACTTTTCATTATTTAATAAATCCTCTCCAATATTCTAGAATATCTTGGAGTGTTTTCTCAAGTGGTATTTCTGGCTTCCATCCAGTTAGTCCACTAATTTTTGTATTATCGCAAACTAAATTGGGATTGTCAGTAGGTCTTAATAAGCTTGGATCCACTTCAACTTTTATTTCATTTTTTGAAAAAGACAATAACATATTTAAAACATCTGACATCTTGTATGACCTGCCTGAACCAATATTGTATACATCTCCAGATTGGCCTTTCTCCATGAGTAAAATATATGCTCGTACTACATCTTTTACGTCTGTGAAGTCTCTTTTTGAATCTAGATTACCTACTGTTAAAACAGGTTGTCTCATCCCTTTTTCTATTTCAGCAATTTTCTTTGCAAAAGCAGAAGTTGCAAATTGATCACTTTGACCAGGACCAATATGGTTAAATGGCCTTACTCTAATCACATTTAATTTATAAGAATTAAAATATTGGAGAGCAAGAAAATCTTGCGCAATCTTTGAAACAGCATATGGATTAGCAGGATTTAATTTCGTATCTTCATCAATTGGTAAATCGTCTTCAGAAACAATTCCATAAACTTCTGCTGAAGAAATTATCATGATTTTTGTTCCAAGATTCAATTTTCTTACAGCTTCAAAAATATTTAATTCTCCAACAATGTTATTTACCATAACATCTTCAGGGTTATCGAAACTAACTTTTGCAGAAGTTAAAGCAGCTAAGTGGTATATCTCATCGGGCTTAACTTGCTCAATTATTTCAAATACATCTTTTGCATCCATTAAATCCACTTTTGCGAGTTTAATTTTAGAAGTAAGCTCAGTAAGTGAAGCTAAGCTCTTATCTGAAAGATAAGTTCCATAAATTTCTACATCAGAAATATTTATTAACTCTTTAACTAAGTAGCTGCCTACAAAACCTGAGGCACCAGTTATTAAGATTTTTTTCATAAATTATCTGCCAACACCTAGATAATTAAAGCCTAGTCTTTTTACCTCAAGTGGATTATAGATGTTTCTTCCATCTAAAAGGTTTGGATTTTTCATTGAATTTTTTATTTTTTCTAAATTAAGTTGTTTAAATTCATTCCATTCTGTAACAACAATCAATATATCTGCATCTTTTGCAGCCTCATATGAATCCTCAACGAATTCAATTCCCTCGATAAGCCTCTTTGCATTTGAAACAGCGATTGGATCATAAGCTTTTATTTTTGCTCCAGTCTTTTTAAGTTCGTTAATGATAACAATCGAAGGTGCATCGCGCATGTCATCGGTATTAGGTTTAAAAGAAAGACCTAAAACACCAATAGTAGAGTTTTTTATCTCTTCTCCGAGAATTTTTTTAGCCTTTTTAACAATATCTAACATTGCTTCCTCGTTAATCTCTTCGACTGCTTTAAGCAATTTGAAATCATATCCATAATCTCCTGCAATGGAAATCAAGGCCTTAACATCCTTAGGGAAACAACTGCCACCATATCCTGCTCCTGGGGATAAGAATTGATTTCCAATTCTCTTGTCATAACCTATTCCCTCTAATACCTTAATACCGTCTGCTCCGCTTAACTCAGAAAGCCTCGCAATTGCTCCTGCAAACGAAATCTTAGTAGCTAAGAATGCATTTGCAGCATATTTAATCATTTCAGCTGTTTCAATATTTGTTAATACATAATTACCATCAATTGGCTCATGTAATTCAACCAGAATATCTTTTGCTTTATCAGAAACTGTTCCAATAACAATTCTATCTGGATGAAGTGTATCTGAAATTGCTTGACCTTCTCTTAAAAACTCAGGTACTGATCCTAATTCAAACTCTGCTTTTTCTGGCTTATTTTTTTCAATAATCTCTCTAACCTTTTTATTTGTACCAACAGGAACTGTACTTTTAGTAACCACAACTGTATATCCATCCAAATGCTTTGAGATTTTTTCAGCTACATCAAAAACAACAGTTAAATCTGCTTCGCCAGTTGGCTTTGGAGGAGTACCAACTGCAATAAAAACAACTTTTGATGCTGGAATTGCTTGATCATAATCTAGAGTAAATAAAAGTCTTCCGGCTTTAACGTTTCTTTGTACTATTTCTGCAAGACCTGGTTCGTAAATAGGGATTATACCTTTCTTGAGGTTTTCAATTTTTTCTGGAGTATGACCAATTACCCAAACAGTATTTCCTAAATCTGCAAATACTGCAGCTGTAACAAGTCCTACATATCCGTGTCCTAAAAAAGTAATTGTCATGAGTTTTTTAGCATCTGCAATCCTTCTTCAAAAGAATGCATGTTAACACTTAACTTTCTTATTTTAGCATTGTTAAGTGCTGAATAAAAGGGCTCCATTGGCCTCGAAACTAGAAATTCTGCTCTTGTTGTTTTACCAATTAAACTACTGTCTAAACCAAAAACCTTAGCAATTAAATTGACCGCATCATAAATACTTAATATTTGACTACCAACACAGTTGTATAAACCAGTTGCTTCATTTTTTAATAACATTTCTATCGCCCCAGCAACATCATCAACATACGTTGGAGAAATAACTCTATCAGTTAAAACAGCTATTGGCTTTTTGTCAGCCAAAGTTTTTCTAAAGAATCTTACAAAATCTGGCTTAACAAAATCTTTTCTGTAAGGGTATGCTGGTCTTAAAATAATCCAAGGTGAATTTAGAGCCTTAACTATTTTTTCAGCTTCCACTTTTGTCTCTGCATAAAAGTTTTGCGGATTATACGAAGCTTCTTCAGTAAATCCTCCCTCTGGCATTTCATCTCCACCAACTACCAAATCTGTGGAGAAATGAATCATTTTTTTATTGGCCGTCTCACAAGCTTTGGCTACATTTTGTGTGCCAAGAACATTAATTCTCCATGCCTCACTATCTTCTCTTAAGTCTTTTTGCGTTTCCGCAGTTTTTACATCTGTATAAGCTGCTAGATGAAGCACAAATTCTGCTGAAGAGGAATTGATTGCTTGATAAACCTGATCAAAATTGGTTATATCTACACCAGTCGATCTACTTACATTTTCAAACTCAAATCTCTCAGAAAGAAGTTCAATAATACGAGAACCAAAAAGTCCATTGAGGCCTGTTCCTAGAATCTTCATAAATCTTCAACTTGACCCGCTAAATTATTATGTAAAATTTCTTGAGAGTCTTTAGCAATAATTTCCTCCCACCAGCCTCTGTTATCTGTATACCATTGAATAGTTTTTTCTAACCAAACATCAAAATCATGAAGAGGCTCCCAGCCCAATTCTCTATTAATCTTTTCCCAATTTACATCATACTTCCTATCATTTCCCTGTCTATCGTTAACGAACTTTATATAATCTTCACTCTTTCCCATTATTTTTAATATTCTTTTTACTACTTCATGATTAGAAATTCCCTTATTCATTCCACCAATTAAGTATGTTTCGCCAACAACTCCTTTTTCTAAAATTAACTCAATTGCCCTAACATGATCTTCAACATATAACCAATCGCGAATATTTCTACCATCACCATGCAAAGGAATTTTTTTATCTTGCAAAACATTAGTAATTGCAATTGGAATTAATTTCTCAGGATACATTGCTGGTCCATAGTTATTTGAACAATTACTAATAGTTATCGGTAAGCCATATGTATGATAGTAAGCTCTAACTAAATGATCTGCTCCTGCTTTAGTTGCAGAATATGGGCTCGATGGAAAATATGGAGTTGTCTCTGTAAATTGAGCTGGATTATCCAAATCAATACTTCCAAAAACTTCATCAGTTGAAATGTGATGAAACCTTTTAACATTATGCTTTTTAGCAGCTTCTAGAAGTGAGTATGTTCCAACAAAATTTGAATGAATAAAAGGATATGGATCCATAATTGATCTATCAACGTGGGTTTCAGCTGCAAAATGGACAACAATATCTACACCCTCCATTACCTCGTCCATTTTTTCCTTATCGCAGATATCATATTGCTTGAATGAATAATGAGGATTATCTTTTACTTGATCTAAATTAACGAGGTTTGCTGCATAAGTTAACTTATCAACATTTACTACGTAATCATCTGGATGATTTTTCATCCAGTATAAAATGAAGTGAGAACCAATAAAACCTGCTCCGCCTGTTACGAGTAACTTCATAAATAACTTTTTTATATTACCATTTATTGTTTGTCAACACAACCTTGGTATGCTATATTAAACGATATGGACAATCCTTATAAACTAGCCCTAAATCCAACAGATTCTGAATGGCCAAAAAATATCGAAACCACAGAAATTCCAGGATTACTTATCTCCAAACGAGAAGTTTTTTCTGACGATAGAGGATTTTTTCATGAAGCAGTAGAACTTAGGGATTTTGAAAAAGTATTAGGTAAAAAAATATCAATTACCCAATGGAATCATTCCAAATCACACCCTAATGTAATTAGGGGTATTCATAGTGAACCATGGGAGAAAATTACTTATGTAGCAAAAGGAAATGCTATCGCAGTAATAGTTGATTTAAGAATTGATTCTCCAACTTTTGGCAAAGCGGTTAAAATTGAACTAGGAGAAAACAACAGGAAAACTCTTTATCTTCCTCAAGGTATGGGAAATTCTTTTTGCGCTGTTGGCGATGAAGATGTTGAATATATGTACATGATCACTGGTTATTTTGAAGGCAAACCAACTCCTGCTATTTCTTTCAAAGATCCGGTTATCACTAAACAATTTGGCGGTTGGCCAATAGAAAATCCAATAGTTTCCGAAAAAGATTTAAGCTATCCGACATTAAAAGAAAAATACGAAGGACAAGTAGATTTCTCCAAATTTCCTTGGCTACAAGATTAATTAGCTGGTTTTAAAGAGGCTAAAGTTTTTTTCTCCAACATATTTATTCCAGCTTGAATTAACCAGTAGATAATAAATGGATATTTTGTTTTGTAATTTTTCCTGTAGAAAATTCGCATCGCGTTAAATCTTGCTTTTTGTAATCTTTGTTTTGACTCTAAATTTTCCTTAGTAATATTGGCTGTTTTCTTCTTAATACCACTAGAAGCTCCACCGATATGCATTATATTTTTCTCACCTACATAATAAATTTTTAGACCTAATTTTTGAATGTTATAGCAAAACTGCAAATCTTCTCCATAAAAAAAATAATCCTCATCCCACCAGCCAACTTTTTCACCAACTTCTCTTGGCATCAACATAAAAGCACCTTCAACTGCATCTACTTCATGCGTTGTATTCATGTCTTTCCAACCTTGTGTGTATCCCGCAAACAATCTGCTGGTAGGAAAAATTCTAGAAATTCCACTGAAGTAGCAAAATGCATTCCAAGGCGTTGGAAAACCCCTATGACAGTTGAAATCTATCTCACCATCTTGGTTAATTAACTTACAAGATAAAGCTCCAACCTCTTTGTGATTTTCTAAATAATCGATTAAATAATCTAATGTATCTTTATAAACTATTGTGTCAGGATTTAAAAATAAAATGTATTTTCCCTTAGCAAAAGCGATTCCCTTATTATTACCTGCAGAAAAACCAATATTTCCACCGTTATCAACTATATGAAAACTTTTTATCTTAGTTGTTTCTTTATATTTTCGAAAATATTCTAGTGAACCATCGGTTGATGCATTATCAGTAACGATAACTTCATAGTTGCCCGTTTTTACATCTTCTGGATAATTTTCCTCAATCGATTTAACTGCCTGAGCGGTAATCTCTTTTGTGTTATAAGTTAAAATTATTATAGATAAATCTACTTTCATTTTAGTTAAGCGCATCAATTGCCTGAGAATAAGTATCTTTTAAATATGCGTTATTAGTTACAATGCCGATAATTTTTAATACATACGCCTTAGATAATAAAGCAGTTTTGATAACAAAGTATTCCAATTTAGTCCTGTGTTTTTTATAAAAATATAAAAGGTTTTTATAAATATTTACAATCGCAAAGGTTCTATTCGTACTACCATATTCTGCATGTAAAACTGAGATAAAAGGATAAAAATAGGTTTTATATCCATTTAACACTGCCCTGTAACAAAGCTCCATATCTTCTGTATACATGAATATTTTCTCATCAAATCCACCCAGTTTTTCAAAAATATCTTTTACTATCATAAGCAGTCCGCCCTTTACCCAATCTACTTTTTCAATCTCCTTAGGACTTTTATCAAGTAATCCAAATTTCTGAAAACCCAATAAAAGCATTATTGCTCTAGATAATGTATAAAACTTACCTGCACAGGGTTGTAAGCTTCCATCTTTATTTTTTAACTGCCCACCTAATATGGCAACGTTGGGATTTTCATCTAAATACTTAGCCATTTTTATAAAATTGCTATCTTCAACTACAGTGTCATTATTTAAAAATACTAAATATTTTCCCTTAGCTTTTTTTGCACCCAAATTACAACCCTTACTAAAACCACTGTTCTCATCATTTTCAATCAAAATATTATTTTTAAAATTATTTTTTCCTATTGTTTCTTTTATTCTTTTAACTGAATCGTCACCTGAGGCATTATCAACCACAATCACTTCCATTTGACCATCTTCAAATTCGTTTTTATAGAATTTATTTAATGATTCTAAACACGCAATTGTTAAATGACTTTTTTTGTAATTCAAGGTTACTATGGAGATTAACACTTAAACACCAATCCTTCCCATAAAAACAAAGAAGACAATAGAAATACCCAATAACCCGATTAACAAATACTCCACAACAATTTTATTTGTTAAATTATGCTCTTTTTTATGATGCCAAATCCCCCAAACTACATAAAAAATTATGGTTAAAACAATTATTAAAATTTGCAGAAAGATATTAGGATAAACTAAGACTGACAAGAGCAGTCCTACCGCAAAAATTGCTAAAAGAAATAAATAATAATTAAGATGTTTAATAAATTTTTTAATCATTACAAAACATATCCTTTCAAAATAACTAACAATAAGATTCCAATTAAAGTAAATAATAATACATGGTCAAGATTATGACCAACAAACCTAATAATTTTCTTTCTTTCAATAATAATCATATCCAAAATCAAAACAAACATAAATATTGCAACAGTAGTCATGGCTAGATTTGAAGAAAATGTCTGAGCATTGATAAGTGGAGCTGCAGGCGTTGGAGCAACAGGTTCTTCTTTCTTAGTCTCCTTAACTTCTTGTTTTACTTCCTCTTTAACAGCAGGCTGCGATGCAATCTGAGGAGTAGAAGATTCTACTTCTTGGGCAGGCGCAGTAGACTCATTAGGTGCTGCTTGTACTTCACCTTTATTACCAAACATTTCTACAACTAAAATCGTATTCTCACCAGTCAAATTTCCATCCAAAACTGCAAAACCAACTTCTTTGTAATTTGAAGATAGTATGTTTTCTCTATGACTTGGACTTGCCATCCACGCATCAACTACTCCTGCCGCACTATCATAGCCTCTTGCTAAATTTTCTCCTGCGTAAATATAGTTATATCCAGCTGATTTAATAAAATACCAAGGAGTTGTACCATCTGGCGCAATATGTGCCCAAAAATTCTTTTCCAACATATAATTACCTTTAGCAAGGGCAGCGCTACTTAGTGTTCCATTTAGAGATAATGGTGGTAAATTATTATTTTGTCTTTGTTGGTTGGTTAAAATAAGCAACTGATCAATTGATATTTGTGATGAAATACCCAACACAGATGGATATTTTTGCCTTGTAAATGAAGTAAAAATACCTAATGAAAAAAAGAATAAGATTAATAAAACTAATATTTGAGGGTGCAATAATTTGGGACGGTAATTATTAGTTAAATGAGGAGTAAAAAAATGACGCAGAAATTTCTTCATAAATTAATTATATACTGGTAACACTAAATCTCCAATTTTTTGACCATTTACAGGAATTTTAAGAAAATAAGCTAATGTATTTGCAATTGAAACTCCAACTCTAAGCCCAGTAAAAGAACCAGGTCCAACATTAACTTTAATTTCATCTAAATTTTCTAACTTAGTATTTGCCTCAGAAATAACTTTATCAATTAAAACGAGACATGTTTGAGAACTAATTTTCCTTGAATCCGAAGAGGTTACGTATTTTTTGCCATTTAGATCTATTTCTATTTTTGCAATTTTACTATCTGATGTATCAATACTTAAAATGATCATACATTTATATTTATATACCCTTGTCTTAAAATTTTCCAGGGAGTATTGGTACAATCAATAACTGTTGAGGCAGATTTATACAAACATTCTCCTTCAAGCACGAAATCAACCATTTGAATAAGATTTTTGTCCAAATCTTCTAATGAGTAAGGAGTTTGTTCACCATGAAAATTAGCTGATGGCCCTAAGATTGGAACACCCACCAATTCAATTAAACTAAGTAGTGTTGAATTATTAGGCATTCTAACCCCTAAATTATTGCTACCCCCTCTTACCAAGTCAGGTACTAAATCTATTTTAGACTCTAAAACAATAGTAAGTGCACCTGGCCAATATTTGTCCATTAATTTAGTTTCGACATCCTGGGGTAAAGATTTAATATATTGCTTTGCCATTTCTTTACTAGATACTAAAACTGGAGTTGCTTGTGTTAGAGGTCTTTTTCTTATTTCAAATAATTTTTTTATTGCCTTTTCATTATCCATTCTACAGCCTATGCCAAATGCAGTATCTGTAGGAAAAATAATTATTCCACCTTTACTTAAAATCTCTGCAGCTTTTTTGATTTGGTCATTCATATTTTTCAATTGCTATTTCTCTTTCATTTTCGCTTATTAATTCAAATTTTATATCTATTCTTTTTGAGGGCAACATTTCTTTAAGTTTTTCTGCCCATTCAATGGCAACAATATTTGAATTATCTTCCAATATTTCATCTAAACCTATGCTTAAAAAATCATGAATCGTTTCTGTTCTATATAAATCTATATGATAAAAAACTAAATCTTTAATTTTATAATGCCTAGCAATTATAAATGTTGGAGAGATTATCCTGTTTTCAATACCTAATCCTTTAGCTAAGCCTTGGACAAAAGTTGTCTTCCCACTACCTAAATCCCCATATAAACAAATCACATCATGAGGCTTTAGTGTTTTAGCAAATTCTTCGGCAAACTGTTGAGTTTCTTGTAAATTTTTTAGTCTAATTTTATTCATGCTTAGAAAATTTTTCTTTTAATACCGGCCAAAAGAATAATATACCACATAGACTCAAGAAAATAACCCCAACAAACATAAAAACAAATCCAATCCAATTTGCTGGGTTAAAAGAACTAGTAGGCTTATTATCTTCCTTAGGAGCTGGAAATTCTGAATCAGAGGCTTGATTAGTAGACCCCATAACCTCTTGAGTAATTGTTTCTTCCATTTTAGATGTTGGAGTTAGCGTATTACTTAACTTTTTTGTAGGAGATAATGTTAAGGTTGGCGTAGGCGAATTTGCTGGCGTTGGAGTGAGTGTTAAAGTAGGCGTTAATGTAGGAGTATTGGTAGGCAAAGGTGTTGGCGTAGATGACGAATAATTAATTGTTATATCTACTGGATTTTGAACATCTGATGAGCTTGGATTACCAGAGGCAGTATATCGCCTGATTTTTAACTTGTATACTCCTGTACCAGAATAATCACTCGTACCTGGCGTACCCAACCTTGCCTGAATTGTTGCACTAGCAGAAGAGCTAATAATACTTAAAGGAAAATATTGTTTACCATCGGAACCAGAATACCAGCCTAAACCATTGTATGTTTCTCCAAAATAACTAGAAGTACCATCTTTAAAAAGATCTACTCTAAAATAATTTTGCCCATCGGATGCACCCGTAACGCTGAAAGTTACATTAAAGCTGTCTGAGGAAATTGAAGAAGGATAATTAACGATATTAATGCTAACTGCATACGCTGCAGATTTAAAAAAAATAAATACTACAAAAGCAATTATAAAAATTATTGCTTTCACAAAATTTTCTAAAATCCGTTTATTTTATAAACAGCAAATATACTACCTAAGGAATACTTATCGGTAAATGGAATTCTATGTCCATTTTGAGTAAATGGATCATTCATTAAATAATTACCACCATTGTAATCAATTAACACAACAAAGTGCGTATCGCCATTTGCATATTTAATTCCTACTATAACTGGCCTACCACTTTGTAATTCTCCATCTATTGCAGAACTTGCCCTGCTTGAAGTAACTCCATCAGCCCTAATCGTATAGTTTAAGTATGCTGGGTAATAAGATGCAAAATTCCAAGAGTCTGAATTAATAGTTTGAGGAGTAACGCCTCTATGACCATAATGAGTGTAAACCATTGCCATTGAGGTAACTAAACAGCCATCAGATGCTAAAGAATATTGTGTACCATTCAAAGAGTTTCCTCCCCACTGAGAATCTCTTTGGTTATAGTAACAACCCCAATCATCACAAACCGTTTGACCAGATAGTAAGCTTGCTCCACCCTGACTTTGTGCAAAACCCGAGAATCCAGCGAGTTGAGCTTTTGCTTGTGCAAGAAGATTTTGGTAATTTGCCTCACTACCTTTTGTTTGATTAAGCAAATCCTGTTTTGTTTGTTTTTCGCTATCCAATTGGGTAGTATAGGCTTCCAGCTGTGTTTTTAAACCTTCGACTTGTTTCTTTTTATCTTGATAAATATTTTTTTGATTTGAGTAATCTACCTTTGCTTGTTGAGTCTCATAAACCAACTGCTTATCATGAGCCTGAGCTCTTTTAAGATAATTTAGTCTTGATAAAAAATTCGAAGCATTTGTAGAGGTAAGTAAAACCTGTAAAGGTTGAATTGTACCTACTTCATAGGTTGCAACGATTCTATTTAAAAGTGCCTGAATAGAATTGTTTAATGTTCCTTGTAGTTTGTCTATTTTTTTAGAAGCAGTATCTATATCTAAAGTTAAGTCTGAAATCTGTTGTTCTACTGATTGAATTTGATATTCAGTTAATTTAATCTGATTATCCATAACGCTAATTTGTGAAGATAGTGTTCTTTCTTGCCCCTGAAGATCATTGATTTTATTTTGTAAATCAGCAATTTTATTTTGCAGGTCATTTACTTGTTGGGAGCTTTCTGTGGATTGAGCAAAAGAAGTATAACTAAATATAAAAAGCAGAAAAAAAACAAAGAATATAATTTGAGCTCTTCTCAAAAATCTCATATGGCATAGTTTATTTAAGATATCTAAGTACTGCAAGAAAACTTGAAAAAATCCCTAGAATAATTGCTATCAAAATTTCTAATCCTAAAAGCGCAAGTAAATCAATATATGAAACAGGTAAAACAGGAATTCCTTTTAAGAATGACTCTAAAAATGGAGTTGCATAAATAAGTACCCCAGCTGCTGTCATCCAACCTACTAGAGCTCCAAATACACCATAAAATATTCCCTCAATTACAAAAGGCCACCTAATATACCATCTACCAGCTCCAATAAGTCTCATTATTTCAATATCTTCTTTTTTATGAGAAATCTTAATGCCAATTATTGTAACCATAATAAAGACTGAAACAGCAGATAGTAAAATTACCAAAGCGAGTCCAATTTTTCTAATTGCGTTTGTCCATGAAGTTAAAGCTGAAACTACATCTTTTTGATAAATTACTTGAGAAATAATACTAGATTTTTGTAAATCTTTAGAAATCTCTTCTAATTGACTCAGGTCTATTGCTGAGATCTCAAAAGATGCTGGTAAGACATCAGCTGTAACTAGGTCTAAAAGTAAGGGATCGTTTTTGTTTTGCTCTTTATAAATTTTCAACGCATCTTCTTTACTTACATATTTTATCGCTGCAACTTTTCCTGATCTAGACAAAGTGTTTTCTAATTCATTTATTTGCTCCTGAGATGCTTCATTTTTGAAAAAGGCAGTTACTTGAGGCTTAGACTCAAAAAAATTCACGATTTTAGAAGACCCAAATAACATAAACACAAAAAATGAGATAACTAAAAAGGTCAAAGACATAATAAGTATCGCAGCTAATGCTTGATATGGTGATCTTCTAATATTTTTCCAGGCTGTTTTTGCAAATTTCATTTATCTTTTTCCTCCTTTTCTTCTTTTTCTATTTTTTCAGATTTAACTATTTCCTCTTCTGCTTTTTGATCTTCGTTTTTTTCTTCTTTATGATGAGATCCGCCGTGTTTTTTCTCATCTTTTATAATTTTACCTTTTTCTAATTGAACAACTCTTTTATGTAAATTTTTAATAATATCTGCATTGTGAGTTGCCATAATAATGGTTGTGCCTTTACTGTTTATATCTGACAAGATTTTTACTATTTCCCAAGATGTTGCAGTGTCTAAATTTCCAGTTGGCTCATCTGCTAAAAGAATGTCTGGTGACAAAATTAATGCCCTAGCAATAGCTGCTCTTTGTAATTCTCCACCCGATAATTGAATTGGGAATTTATCTCTATGCTCTAAAAGCCCAACTTGCTTAAGAACGTCTTCTACTTTTAATTTAGAATCATTCGATTTTGTACCGGAAATCTCAAGAGGAAGTACTACATTCTCAAAAATTGTTCTATCTGGAAGGAGCTTTAAGTCCTGAAAAATTACTCCAATCATTTTACGCAAATTGGATAATTTACCGCCATTTAACTTAGATATATCTACGTTTTCTACTAAAACACTTCCTTGAGTAGGTGAAGTATCACGAATAATAAGTCTTAATAATGTGGTTTTTCCTGATCCAGTTGTTCCAACCAAAAAAACAAACTCTCCCTTTTCAACTTCAAGAGTTACATCTGACAAACCAAAAACTCCTGTTCCAAATTTTTTTGATACCTTATCTAATTTGATCATTTACAAAACTTGTAGCCTACCAACATCCATTAACCAACCTGCGTGTTGCGCATCATGGGTTTGACCCCAAACTTTTACTTTTCTACCAATATATTGAGAAAAATCGATATTAGAAGATGTTATGTAAACATTTTGACTATCCCCGCCTGGCCTTTCTAGATGATGAGTACCCTCTCCTTCAACTCCACCCTCTTTTAAGACACCCTCTGCAATATTGTTATATGTTTTTGTATCATCTGAACCAACAATTGTTCCTGTCTTAGCACCTGATGTAATTGATCCAGTAATACTAGCTATGCCTCTTGAACCTTTAGAGCCACCAGAAAGAACATATCCTGTACCAATTCCAAATACAACAACTAGAATTAAAAGCACGATAATTTTAGGGGTATACAAGCTTTTCATATTATTTTTTTCAAAATTTTTAACTAATGGCTGAGCATTGTCCACTGTGGATTCTTTTTCCATTAAAACAATTCACCTCCTACTCTAGTAAACCATATTTTCGAGTTTTTATCAACCTTTATAAGCTTCGAATCTCTGCTTCCAAAAACCCATCTAAATCTCCATCTAAAACACCCTCCGCATCTGAGGCCTCAAAATTAGTACGCAAATCTTTAACCATTTTATATGGATGCAGGACATATGATCTTATTTGATTTCCCCAACCAGGCGTTTTATATCCACCCTTCAAAGATGCCTCCTGCTTTTTTCTTTCCTCTTCTTTTAATAGCCATAATTTAGCCTTGAGCATTTTTAATGCATACTCTCTATTTTTACCCTGATATCTTTCACCCTGAGCTGTAACAACTATTCCGCTAGGAATATGTTTTAGTCTGACAGCAGTTGAAACTTTATTAACGTTTTGTCCTCCGTGACCACCGCTTCTGAAAAAATCCCATTCTAACTCTTCTTCTTTAATATCGATACTCATGTCTTCTTCAATATCTGGCAAAACCTCAACCAGAGCAAATGACGTTTGCCGTAAGTTATCAGCATTAAATGGAGATTGTCTAACTAATCTATGTGTTCCCGCCTCATGCTTTAAGAAACCATAAGCAAATTCTGCTGATATTTCTAAAGTTACACTTTTTAAACCTGCTTCCTCACCAGAATTTTCTTCAACTATGGAAAATGTCCAACCTCTTTTTTCACAAAGCCTGGAATACATTCTTAAAAGCATGCCGGCCCAATCCATTGCTTCAACTCCGCCTTGACCTGAGTGAATAGATAAAATTGCTCCTGCTTTATCATATTCTCCCGAAAAAAAGAGGTAATTTTCTAAACTATCAACAAGATCTTCAAGTTCCTTTGACTCTCCTTGCTTTACAAGTTCTGATAATAACTCAAAGTCTGCAATTTCTTTTTGCAAGCTTGCAAGCTCTTTCATTTTTTCAGAAGCCTTTTGATTATCTTGCCAAAAATTTGACTGCATTGATTCAGCTTCGATTTCTCTTTGTTTTTGCCTCTTGGCTTCAACGTCAACCTTTTCTAAAATTTTATTTGCTCGATCAATTAAATTTTCCATATCTAGAGAATATATGATAGCAGAAGAAATAATCCACACAAGATCATAATTACAGTTATACCCCAACCAAATATATTTGAGAATCTAGTATTTATTCTTTCACCCATTATTTTCTTATTATTTGAAATCCTCATAATTAAAATAAGCAATATCGGAGCACATAATCCATTCAAAACAGCTGACCAATATAGCATTTCAAATGGCTTAATTGGTAAAAAGCCCACAATTAACCCGAAAATTGTGGCTAGCGCAATTACTAAATAAAAAGCTTTTGCTTGCGAAAACCTTTTACCCAAACCTTCTTTCCAACCGAATGCTTCGGAAATTGCATAAGATGCACTACCGGCTAAAATTGGAATTGCCAAAAGACCTGTTCCAATAATACCCGCAGCAAAAAGTAAAAATGCAAAATCACCAGCTAAAGGTCTTAGTGCTACTGCTGCCTGGTCTGCAGTCGTTATATTTTTAATACCATGCACATTAAGAGTTGAAGCCGTAGTTATTATAATTGCAAGCATTACTAAATTAGAAAAAAACATCCCTATTACAGTATCTAATCTAAGTTTTTTTATATCTCCTTTGCTAATATGAGGTTTACCCCTACCCATACTGGCAATTTTATGATTTTGTATTTCTTCCTCTACTTCCTCATCTGCTTGCCAGAAAAAAAGATAAGGAGAAATTGTAGTTCCTAGTATCGCAACAATATTTAAAATATATTCTTTGGAAAAAGAAATATTTGGAATAACAATTGATTTTAAAATCTTAAACCAATCTTGCTTAACAATAAAAACTGTGATGATGTATGAAAAAAGAGAAAATGTTAAATATTTTAGTATTTTTGCATATGTTGGATAAGGAACAAATATTTCCAATATTAAGGTTAAAGCAGTAATAGCTCCTATCCAAAAAATAAACGGCAGATCAATAATTAATTTAGCGCTTGCTGCCATTGCTCCAAGATCTGCCCCGATATTGATCGTATTTGCAAAAAATAAAATGAAAACTGCAATATATAAAATCCATTTTGAATAATGAATTTTAATAACCCTTGCTAAACCTGATCCCGTAACTAAACCAATTCTTCCACAAATCTCCTGAATAACTGCCATAAAGGGAAAAGAAAAAAGAGCTGTCCATGCTTGTGAATAACCAAACAAAGAACCAGCTTGAGAATATGTTGCTATACCTGAGGGGTCATCATCTGCAGCTCCTGTAATAAATCCCGGACCAAGTAGTTTTAATAATTTCTTAATCTTTTGCATTAAAGTTTATTGCAAATATTATCGCAAACATTTTTTATCTCGTTTTTAGGTAGATTTTGTAAAGACTTTAAATCGTTTAAGATTTTTTGCACTTGAGGAGATGAAGATGCGACCTCTACGACATCTAAATTGTTAGCTTGTGTTTGCAAATCTTCAATAGTCTTCCTAACATTATTTGAAATATCTTGAGTTGAAATTCCCTTTACCTGAGGAAGATCTACCTTAGTCTTAGGAGCGGGCTTATACGTTTCACCTAATATCATAGACTTAGCATTTACTAAAACTATTAGCAACACTACTAGGCCTACTGCAAATAAAAAGATCTTTTTTTTATCCCAATCTATCTCTGGTTTTTTCTCTTTTTTGTTTTGTGGCATACAGCAATTGTACCAAGTTAGCTTACATTTGCAAATTAAACAAATGCTATAATCAGTTTGTGGATATACTTCATGTAATTATTCTTTCTATCGTTGAGGGTATCTCAGAATTTCTTCCTATCTCATCAACAGGACATCTAATTATTACTTCAGAGATATTAAAAATTCCCCAGTCAAATTTTGTAAAAGATTTTGAAATATTTATTCAACTAGGTGCAATTCTGGCTGTAGTAGTTTTATATTTTAAATCTTTTATTCAAAGCAAGATAATTTGGCAAAAAGTTTTAGCAGCATTTTTACCAACTGCAATTATTGGATTTTTACTTTTTAAATTTATAAAAAATTATCTATTAGGTAATTTATATATTACTTTAATATCTTTACTCGTTGGAGGTATTTTGTTAATTATTTTAGAATTAATTCATAAAGAAAAAGATCATCATGTAGATAAAATTGAAGAAATTTCATTTAAAAATGCTTTTATCATAGGTATTGCCCAAGCACTTGCAGTAATACCTGGAGTATCAAGATCTGCAGCTACAATAATTTCAGCTCTTTTTCTGGGTACAAAAAGAAAAGCTGCTGCCGAGTTTTCCTTTTTACTAGCAGTACCAACTATGCTTGCAGCAACAACACTTGATTTAGCAAAGGCCAATTTTAATTATTCAAACGCTGAATGGATTTCTCTTTTAGTAGGATTCATTGGCTCATTTATCACAGCACTTATTATTATTAAATGGTTTTTAAAATATATTCAAAAACATTCATTTATTTCATTTGGAATTTACAGAATAGTAATTGCAATTATTTTCTGGCTTCTTCTAATTAAATAATGACCATATTTGAAAAAATATATTCTTTTGTAGAAAAAATACCACATGGCAAAATCTCTACCTACCAAGTCTTAGCAAGACTTGCTAAAACTGATCCGAGAATTGTTGGCTTTGCTCTGCATGCAAATAAAAAACCTCAACAAATTCCCTGTCATAGAGTTGTAAACTCTAAAGGTAAATTGTCTAAGGGCTATGCTTTTGGTGGAATTACAAAGCAAAGAGAAATATTAGAAAATGAAGGAATAATATTTACTAATGATGTAATTAATTTAAAAAAGTTTGAATATAAATTTAACCTTTAACTTCTTTAATATCACTTAATAATTCTTCTAAAGCTTTGGCTGCAGTTTTTTTCACTAAAACTTCAACATCTTTTATCTTGGAACTTAAATGTTGCCAAGTCTGATCATGATCTTCTGTTGCAAGATTTTTGAGAAAAGTTTTCTTATCTTCTTCAGATAAATTATCTAACACATTTGCAACAACGGTACTGTGAATATTAGCCTCAGCTAAAGACAAAAGATGTATTCTTTCTTTACTGTCGATATTTAACTCAGCAATTTCTAAAGTTAAACTAGAAGTTTCTATAATGTGTGAATAAAAATGTTTTTGTTTCATAATTATAAATTAATTGGCCCTAAAGGAATTTCATTATTTGGGTCATCAATAAAATAATACAATACTGGCCCCTTTTGAGCACCATCAACTCTTTCAAGATAGCGCATTACCTCAGGAGATCCTCCTAATTGCTTTTTTGTCCATTTGGCTGGACCAGAATCGGCGATATCGGCAACAATCGCTTTTCCATTTTGAGGATTAACAACTAGCATTTTTCGGTATTTAAAAAATTCTATATATTCCCTAACGTGTTCTGAAAAACCAGGTGCCAAAAATGTCTGCACTGCTATATAATATTTTTCTCTATCAACATCTTCCTTTGTCATTGATTCTTTAGAGTCTGCAAAATACCTCCATGCACCAAGACCAGGAGCCATCCCATAATCCCAATATTTATTAGCATCATCTGTTGTTTCAAAATGAGTAAACATTGTATCTCCTGGAAACCTGGCCAAATGTTGTTCTTGTCCTATGTATCCATATGACGTGTTTAATCTTATCCCAGATAGCTCAGGTGAAACTTTCAAGTTAAAATTTCTAGACAATATATCTCCTACTTTCTGCTCCTCTTCGCTTGTTAAAGGACGAACTTCATTAGGTAAAATGTTTTTTAGATCATAAATTAAAAATACTTTCTTATCTATATTTTGCTCAGACGCTGAATTTGTAGCATAAAAGCTAGTTTTAATTTGAGGAATTATTGGAGTTGATAATAAAAATAACCCTGCAACCGAACCTACGGCTAATTGCTGGGAATTAGTGGTCAACCAATCAAAAACATTTCCATGCTTTTTAAAAATGTCTTTCTGAATCTCCCTATGCTTATTTGTCCACTTATCAACTAAGTGTTTATATTGGTTACTTTTGGCAGGCATACATTAATAATAGCAAATTCAATTAATTTTTGAATTTGAAAATAAAATCATTATCTATTTGCTTCACAAATGTTAAATCATTTCTATTTTTTAACTTTGATATTACACCTTCACCGCTTATTTTAAGAGCTTTTTGCTTAAACAAAACATCATACTCAGTTTTGTTAACAATTAAATAGTTTACCTGCATTTGCTTTATTTTCTCTACAGATTTTGTGTTTGGGAAATTATAAAAAAGATACAAAGCATCTTCTTGCCACTTAGCTGGAGAGAAACCACTATAACCATTTACCGTTTTTCTAAAAGCAACGGTTGAATAATATTCCCTTTCAAGCTCCATAACCGAATTTGGGACATTCCAGTTATAAATCGGCATTTGAATATAAACAGAATCTTTTGGAATTGTATTTAACCAAGTATAAACTTTAGGGAAATCTTTAGTCTCTTTAAGTGGATAGACTTTCATTGGAAAATTAAACTCTAAAACAATTCCTAAAATTAAAAACAATAACGTTATTTTTTTAGGCTTAATAAATTTAGTTAAAAGAATCGCTATGGCAACCGCAAAACAAAACAAAAACATTATTTCCCACCGCTCACTATTCCTAAATCCTTTAAATCCTGGAATTAAATAATAAAAAAGAGCATAAGGCAAAACTATTGGAAAGGGGTAATGAATTGTTTCTCTATTAATATGCAGCAATGGACCAAAGCTTAAAAGTAGACTAAAAATTCCTGTAAAAACTAAGCTATTAAAAAGATATTCTTTAATTCTAAATTTTCTTATAAATTTATAAATTAAAAACACAGACAGCAAAGAAAAGACTAAGCCGATGTATCCATACTTTACTTCATCATATCTTGAATATTGTTTTAAATTTGAAATATTTAGCAAAACATTCTGCAATCTTGTTTGTTGATTCGGATAAATTAAATCTTCAGGCTGAAGAGCAAAGTGAATTGTATCTCTAATATTTCTAGCAGCAGAATATTCATTGTAAACATCAAAATATGGTTTTATTAAAGGAATTAAAGTTAAAAAGCAAATAATTACTAACAGGAAATTAGTTTTATTGAAAAGTTTTTTAAATTTCTTTTTATTAGCTAAAAACAAAAAAATTACAAAAACACTATAAAATAAGAATAAGAAATATCCTGGCAAAAAACTGTTATATATCTGAAGATCAAAAAAAAGTAATGACAAAATTAAATATCTTTGCCTTAATGTTTTAATAAAAACTAAAAACATTAATATTGATAACGGAATCCATTGGATAGATAAAATTTGAATATGAACTTCTTTGTCTAAAAAGGCCGGAGAAAAAATCAATATTAATCCTGAAATAAGTGATGCTAGGAAATTTTTAGTTAAATAAAATGATAATAAAAAAGTAAAAAATCCAACCATAAAAATGGATGATATTAAAGTAAAATTAACCAAAGCAATTGGGGAATTAAATATTTTTACAAGAGGTAGGGAAATTAACGAAGATGTAATAAAAATATCAGAATATGCGAGCGGATTTAAGTAAGGATAATAAAACGTACCAACAAACAAATTCTGGGGATTTGTAAATAAAGAATTTATTACCCATTTAAATACGTATCCATGTAAAAGTTGATCTCCATAACTAGTTACCCCGTTAGATAAATGAAAAATTAGTGGATACGTTATATATATTGCAGAAAATAAAAAAATAAAAAACGAAAGAAAATAAAGATTAAAAAATCTTTTAATTAGATTTATTAAATTCATTTATTATTTTTACTAAATTTTTAAAGTCCTGTAAACTATGTGCAGGAAAGTTTCCAATTCTAATTTGTTTTTCTTTATTTTTTCCATATCCACCACCTAATATAAAACCCCTTGCTTTACAAAAATCTAAAAGTTTTCTTGAACCATTTTTTACGTTAATAACTAAAGTGGTTGTTGACCTTAAATTTTTATCTGCAATTGCCAGCGAATAATTAGAATTGTTTTCAAAATAATTATAAACATATTCTGCTTTTTCAACTGTTTCTTTTCTAATCTTTTCAATTCCCTTTGCATGCATATCTTTAAGTACCTTATTTAACAAATAAAGGCCTAAGACATTTGGCGTCTCCGGAGTTTCTTTTTTGAGCGCATAACTTAAAAGAGTTGGGAAATTATGATATGTCCCAATACTTTTTTTATTTTTTAATAATAGCTGAGACTTTTTAATTGCCTTTGGACTTAAGATTAAAATTCCTAACCCTGCTGGTAAACCAAAACCTTTTTGAACTGATACAAAAACTCCATCTAAATATTTATAATTTAAATTCTCAAAAGGCAAAGAAGAAACACAATCAACGGCAATTAATAAATTCTTATTTTTTCTTTTTAGTTTATAAATTTCTTCCATTGGAACACTTTCACCAGTACTAGTATCATTTTGAGTTACACATAAAAGCTCTTGTGTTTGTAGATTTTCTTTTTGTAAAGATTCCACGTATATTTTTTTAGGTTTTTTATTTAATTCCTTTGCGATCTCATAAAACCTCTCACCAAAAGAACCAGTAATTAAATGGGCACTTTTTTGCACAACTGTATTTCTAATCATTAATTCCATCGCCTCTGTTCCTGAAGTTATAAAGAAAATTTGATAACCTTCTGGGATACTTAAAAGTTTTTTTAAAAGACTAGTAGTTTCTGCAAATAAAGTATGAAACTTTTCTCCACGATGATTTAAAGAAGGTATTTGTTCTTTAACAGCATCTATCAAGTACCCCTCTACTTTTGCATATAATTTTGATGGACCTACTGTAAAATAAAGATTCTTCATAATTTACTGCTGAATTATACCACTTAATGAACAATAACTTAATATTCTATCTCCCACATAATTTGCGATTCTTAACTGTGCTTCTTCTGTGCTTCCGCCAATATGAGGAGTAAGAATAACATTATTTAAGTTTTGCAATTCAGATTTAAATTTTTCTCCGTTGTTGGGTTCTTTAATAAATACATCTATTGCCGCCCCTTTTATTTTTCCTTGCTTAATATATTTTGCCAAAGCAATTGGATCAACAACAAATCCTCTACTTAAATTAAGAAAAATTGAATTATGCTTCATTTGCTTAAATTCTTTATCAGAAATTAATAGTTTGTTTTCCGCTCTTCCGTCAACATGAACAGTAATGAAATCAGAAATTCTTAACAATTCTTCTAGTGAATTACATTTCTGTGCATTTCCAAAAGACAATTTATCAGCTATATCAAAATAATATACATTCATTCCTAAACTTTCAGCTAATATTCCAACACTAGTACCAATATTTCCATATCCGATTATTCCTAAATTTTTGCCTATAATTTCATTTGAGTTATTTGCAGACTTGTCCCAAAATCCATCGTGAAGATTATTACTCTTTTGAAAAATTCCTCTACTTAAAATAATAATCTCAGCAATTACTAATTCGACTACGCTTCTTGAATTACTAAAGGGAGCATTGATTACTTGAATATTTTTCTTTTTACATTCTTCAATCTCTATTTGGTCAGTTCCAATACAAAAAGCAGCAATGATTTTTAAATTATCTGCACTTAGAATAACTTTTCTTGTTACTTTAGTTTTTGATCTTATCCCTAAAATATCTATATTTTTTATTTTTTTAATTAATTCTTTTTCTGATAATGAATCTTTAATAAGTTCAACGCTAAAAATTTCTTTATCGAATTTTTCTAAAATACTGATATGAATATTCTCTAGTAGCAAGACATTAATTTTTTGCAACTTAAAATTAAAGATAAAATCGTTTAATGATTTTGCTATGTAATCCGCTGTACTAATTAGTATTTCTCTATTAATGTTTTCTGTGAATAAAATAAATTTAGCATTGTTATTTTTTATTTTTATTTCGTAATCTGTATAGCCATCACCAACAACATAAATATCACCTTCTAATTTTAATGACTTGACAGTTTTTACTTTTCCCAATGGCTTAGCTAATAAATTATTTTTATCAAAACCTACAACTTTATTTTTTTTATAAATAAAATTATTTCCAAAAACATTTTCTTTCAATATTCCAAAATCTTTAACGACAGGATAAATATATTCTTTGAATCCACCTGAGACAATGTAAATATTTTTCCTGTTTTCTAAAATAAATTTCTTATTTTCTAAAAAAGAATTTGTAATATTTTGTTTTAATAATTTAATCAGCTTATCAATATTCTTCTTATTAATATCCAAAAGCTTTAACCTCATCTCTAAAGATTTTGTAAAACTGATTCTACCCTCCATTCCTTTTTTGGTGATTTCTTTAATTTTATTTACAATTTCTTTCTTATCCTTATTATTTTCCAAAACAATTTCAGCCAACAAATCCATGGCTTCATATTTAATGAAGGTACTATCAAAATCAATAATGAAAAAGTTTGTTTTTGCCATAAAAAAACCTCCCTTTTCGGGAGGATCTATCTTTTTATTTACAACAAATTACCTCCCGCAGTTATCGCTACTGCAGGATGGTGAAAAATTGTTATTTACATCTACTCGACTATTCATAAGTTAATTATACATTTCTTAAATTTACTGTCAATCTACTAATTTGGCCAATGACATTTTTTATATTTCTTTCCGCTTCCACACCAACATGGATCATTTCTTCCAAGTTTTTTCTTAGCTTTTAATTGTTGGTCTTTTGAAACTTCTTTATTATAATTTTCTCCAGCAGCAACCTCTTTAACATTAGCATTATTTAAAGGATTTTCAACCAATGGCTCTGTATGAACATGCATTTTATATACCCTATGCACTATCTCATCATCAATAGTACCAATTAATTTCTCAAACATGACAAATGCTTCATTTTTGTATTCTACTAATGGATCTTTTTGTCCATAGGCCCTAAGACCTACACCTTGCCTGAAATTCATGATTGCATCTAAATGGTCTGTCCATAAGTTATCAATAACTGATAAATTAACATATCTTTCAATTTGCCTCATTAAATCTTTGCCCATTTCTTTTTCTCTTTTTTCATAAAGCTCGTCTGCTAAATTAGTTAGAAAATTAATTTTTCCCTCATCTCCACTTACTTGCTCAAGCTGCATTGCAATTTGTTTTATTGAATCTTCATCAAAAAGAATAATAGTCGAAAATTCTTGAGCAATTCTTTCCGATACTGACTTACCCTCATCAAATGAATTAGACTGAATATTAACAATGGCTGCTATTGCATCATGGATTTTTTCTAAGATATCTTTCTTTAACTGTTCAGATTTTTCATCAATTTCTAAAACGGCTCTTCTACGTTTGTAAATAATTTCTCTCTGTTTATTTAAAACATCATCATATTCAACTTCATGCTTTCTAGCATCAAAGAAGTGTCCTTCTACTTTTACCTGAGCTTGCTCAATAGCTCTTGAAACAAGTGGATGGGAGAGTGGCACATCTTCTGGCATATTAAATCTAGTCATTAAACCTGAAATTGTATCCCCACCGAAAAGTCGCATAATTTCGTCATCTAATGCAACAAAGAATTGTGATGTTCCTGGATCGCCTTGCCTTCCTGACCTTCCTCTTAACTGATTATCTATTCTTCTTGATTCGTGTCTTTCTGTTCCAATAACATAAAGTCCTCCAAGCTTTAATACTTCATCATGATGTTTTTGCCAAGTTTCTAATTCTTTTCCTTTTTTATCTGTTCCATCTGTATTTCTAGGTGGCTCTCCTCCTAAAATAATATCGACTCCTCTTCCAGCCATATTAGTCGCAACAGTTACTGCTCCTTTTTCTCCGGCTTTGGCAATAATCTCTGCCTCTCTTTCATGGTTTTTAGCATTTAATACCTCATGCTTAATTCCTTTTCTTCTTAGAAGTTCAGAGATAATTTCGTTTTTATCAATAGAGGTGGTTCCAACTAAAACTGGCTGCCCAGTAGCATGTATTTTTTCAATCTGAGCTGCAATAGCGCTAATTTTAGCTCTATTGGTTTTGTAAATTGCATCAGACAAATCTTCTCTAACCATTGGTCTGTGCGTAGGAATTGTAACAACTTCTAATTTATAAATCTTATTAAATTCTTCAGCTTCAGTTACAGCAGTTCCCGTCATACC
>CAZIOR010000004.1:0-3129 GCA_964540925.1 uncultured Gammaproteobacteria bacterium
GGTATTCTAGGATTAGGAATTTCTGGATACCCTGATGCGGCTTTAGACCGAAGAGCAGCTCTGCGGGCACCAATAGATCATCTTGCTGGATTAAGCACATCTAGACTCCTTGAAGCGGGTTATGGACACATTGCTGTTGCTAAAGCACAAGAAGCTGTAAGAATTTCTAGAGAAGCAATGGGTCAACAAAGAGGAAGCTGGTAATTATTTTTTTGGATTTAGTTTTCTTTTTTCAATTTTTCTCAAAGAATACATCAAAGCCTCATGTAAATTAATTTTTTTAATTCTAGCAAGTCTTAGTACTGAAATTAATAAATCTCCCAACTCTCTTTCGTATGCTTCATCATTTTGTGCAGCTAAGTTCCTTGGTTTTCTACCGTGTTTTGCTAAATATGCCCTGCTCATTTCCCCAAGCTCTTCAACCATACCTAAAATAAGCATGGAACCAAATTCTTTAGTATCTTTTACATCTTTATCTACTTTATCTAAGTAGTTAAAGTAATAACCAAATGGGGAAATATTTTTCTTTTCAGCCATTTAGCTATTATACATGAAACTTAGCTTCAAAACTTGACAAAAATTTTAAATTAATCAATTATTAAATTAGCTTTAATTAAGCAAAAAGGGGGTGAATTTTAATGAAATACTTAGGTTTAGTAGGCACTCTTTTAGTCGTAGTTGGAGCTTTAAACTGGGGACTAGTCGGCCTTAGTGGTCTTTTGGGCTATCCAAGCTGGAATCTAGTCGAAATGCTTCTTGGAAGCATGCCAGTGCTCGTAAATTTAGTTTATGTATTAGTTGGAGTAGCAGGACTTTGGCTGCTCTGGGACTGGTACATGAAAATGGGCAAAAAATAGAAATTAATTTATACCTGCCTAGCAAAAATAGTATCGCAAGATATTATTTTTGTTGAAAAATTGGGAGAAAATAAAAAAAGAGGAGATTAATCTGCTTTTACACCAAACTCTACTAAGTTATAAACGTATCCAACCCCATTATCACTACCATTAACTAATGGAAAACCACAAACTGTAACTTTTTTAGATTTTGAGCTTAGCTCATCGTGCTTAGAATCTGTATACTGTAAACCAGTAAACACATATTTATTAGATGTATTTGTTTTTACAAACTCAACTGTATTACAATTATCTTTTACCTTAACTAAAGCTGGCCAGAAACAGTTACTGTCTTGAACCACTGTTTTAGCTACTCCGTTTACCTTAAAAGTAAATTTCTTACCAAGACAAGATTCACTACCATCCTGTTTTGCGTTTGCATTCTTATCTCTCCAAAGCTTTACGCCTACATACTTTGATGTTCTTATACTGTCTGGACTAGTATTAGCCAAATTTACTAATTCAGTATTAGTAAATACAGGATAAGTATCTTTTGTACTTACTCCTGCAACTTCTTTAGTACTAGAGGTATATAAAAAACCAAAAATAGCAACCGTAATAACTAATGAATAGGTAAATATTTTCTTAATAGAAAACAATTTATCGACAATAGATTTTTTTGTTTTATAAGTCTTTTTTGGAGCTACTTTTTTTCTAGATTTTCTTGCCATAAATCTAGTTAATCAGAATTTTATTTTCGTGTCAATTATTCAATTCTGCCAGTGAATGTGGATTTGGCCAACATTTGTTGGACAATATTTTGAGGAACTTCTTCATAATGAGATTTTTCCATATAGTAACTTGCTCTACCTTGAGACATAGATCTAATTGTAGTTGCATATCCTGAAAGCTCTGCAAGTGGTACCATAGCTAAGATGACAGTTGCTTTACTTCTTTCTTCTGTTCCCATAATTTGAGCTCTTTTAGCAGATAAATCACCAATAACATCTCCCAAGAATTCTCCAGGAGTTGTAACTTCAACCTTCATTATAGGCTCTAAAAGTATCATTTCTGCTTTTTTAGAAGCAGCTTGTAAGGCTTGGGATGCAGCAATCTTAAAGGCTACTTCTGAAGAATCAACATCGTGATATGATCCATCATAAACTGTAACTTCTAAATCAACTACTGGATAACCTAGTAAAATTCCATTAGCTAAGGTTTCATTAACACCTTTTTCAATAGCTTTAATAAACTCTGCTGGAATTGCTCCACCTTTAATAGCGTCAATAAATTCAAATCCTTCACCTCTTGGCTTTGGTTTAACTCTAAGCCAACAGTGACCGTATTGTCCTCTTCCTCCAGATTGTCTAATGTATTTTCCTTCTCCTTCTGCTTCCATTTTGAAAGTTTCTTTATAAGCAACTTGAGGTGCTCCAACATTTGCTAAAACTCCAAATTCTCTCTTCATTCTGTCTACCATAACTTCAAGCTGAAGCTCACCCATTCCTGAAATGATAGTTTGATTTGTTTCATGATTAGTTTTAATAGAAAATGTTGGATCTTCTTCAGAAAGTCTTTTTAGAGCAAGACCTAATTTTTCTTGATCAGCTTTGGTTTTTGGTTCAATAGCAAGAGAGATAACTGGTTCTGGGAAGGAAATTTTCTCTAATACGATTGGAGCTTTGTCATCACACAAAGTATCTCCAGTAATTGTATCTTTAAGTCCAACTAAAGCGACAATTTCTCCAGCAAATGCTTCTTTAATTTCTTCTCTGTGATTAGCATGCATAAGTAAAATACGACCAACTCTTTCTTGGGTGTTTTTTGTACTGTTATAAATATATGAACCAGCTGTTACTTTTCCACTATAAACTCTAAAATAGGTCAATTTTCCAACATGAGGATCGATTTGGATTTTGAAGGCAAGACCTGACATTGGCTCTTCCATAATTAATTTTCTAGTTTCAGGCTCTTGAGTCTTTGGATTTGTTCCCTTAACCTCACCTAAATCAAGTGGGGATGGTAAATAATCAATGACTGCATCAAGAAGTGGCTGTACGCCTTTGTTTCTCAAAGAACTTCCTGCAAAAATTGGAACTAATTTATAGGCAATAACTGCACGTCTTAAGGCTGCTTTTAATTCTTCATCAGAAATCGTATCTCCATTTAAGTATTTTTCTAAAAGTGAATCGTCAGTTTCTGCAATTTTTTCAACAAGCTTTTTTCTCCATTCTTCAGCTTGTGCTTTCATATCTTCTGGAATATCGGTTACTTCAAATTTTGCTCCTAAATT
>CAZIOR010000004.1:3229-5351 GCA_964540925.1 uncultured Gammaproteobacteria bacterium
GGAGTATCAATAATGTTTACTCTATAATCTTTCCAAAAAGCAGTAGTTGCAGCGGATACGATTGTAATACCTCTTTCTCTTTCCTGCTCCATCCAGTCCATCTGGGTATTACCTTCATCAATATCTCCAATTTTATAAGTTTTTCCAGTATAGAAAAGAATACGCTCTGTTGTTGTAGTTTTACCTGCATCAATGTGGGCGATAATTCCAATATTTCTTACCTTATCTAACGCTTGATCTCTTTTTGTTGGTTGGTCTGCCATAATAATCCCCTTTAATTTAATTCTATACTATTTTGAGAAACTTTAGAACCTGAAGTGACCGAAGGCTCTATTTGCTTCTGCCATTTTCAAGACATTATCTCTTTTCTTAATAGCTGCGCCTTCACCTTTAGCTGCATCAACGATTTCTGCTGCTAGTTTTTCTGCAAATGTGTGGAATTCTGAATTTGATCTTGCTCTGGCTGCTTCAACAATCCATCTAATTGCTAAAGCATTTTTTCGCTCGCCTCTTACTTCAAGTGGAACTTGATAATTTGCTCCTCCAACCCTTCTGGCTTTAACTTCAACTTTTGGTCCAACATTGTTGATTGCGGATTCGAAGATTTCGATTGCACTACCATTTTTTCCTAAAACATCCATTGCACCATAAAATGCTTTTTCTGCAGCCTTTCTCTTACCGTCTTTCATAATACGGTTAATAAATTTAGCAACTAATAAATTGCCATATACTGCGTCTACGCTAATTTCTCTTTTTTCTGCTTTTTTGTGTCTCATTTTAAGCTGCTCCTCCTGCTGCTGCACCTGCTACTTTTACTGGTCCACTAGATTTCTTAGCACCATATTTTGATCTTGAAGATTTTCTACCCTCAACACCTGCTAAATCAAATTTACCTCTAACGATGTGGTATTTAACACCTGGTAAATCTTTTACTCTTCCACCTCTGACCAAAACAATTCCGTGCTCAGACAGAGAATGTCCTACTCCTTGGATGTAGGCTGTGACTTCCATTCTATTGGAAAGTTTAACTCTAGCAACCTTTCTCAAAGCAGAATTTGGTTTCTTTGGTGTCATGGTTTTAACCAAAGTAACTACACCACGCTTTTGAGGACCTTCAATATTCTTATATCTTCTCTCTCTAGCATTAAAAATTCTTCTTAAAGCGGTTGCTTTAACTTTCTTTGCTTTTTTATTTCTTCCTTTTTTTGTTAACTGACTAAGTGTTGGCATATTAAGTAAAGTATTATACAGTATCTGGAGTGTTACCCTCAACTGGGATAAGTCTTCCGATAATAACGTTCTCTTTAAGACCGACTAATTTATCTTCAGATCCTTCAAGTGCTGCATCAGTTAAGACTTTAGTTGTCTCTTGGAAGGATGATGCTGACAACCATGAATCTGAGAATAAGGATGACTTAGTAATACCCAAGATTGTTTGTCTTGCAGTTGCTGGTTCTCCACCTTGAGATAATACTTCAGCATTGATTTGTTCAAATCTAGTCTTAGTAATAAAGTCTCCAGGAATTAAGGATGTATCTCCAACTGTTTCAACAATAACTTTATCAGACATTTTTCTAAGGATTACTTCAAAATGCTTATCGTTAATACCAATTCCTTGAGATTCATAAACTTTTTGAGCCTCAGTGATGATATATCTTTGTCCATCTACTAAGCCTTTAATCTTAATAACTTCTTTTGGATCTAGGTATCCAACAGCAAGTTGTGCGCCTGACAATATATCTGTATTGTTTTCTACTGTTAAGGTAGAAGTTAATGGAACAAAGTATTCTTTTTCTTCAACTGGTTTTCTAGAACCTTTAATTCTAATAATGTATCCATCTTCTCCAGCTTCAATTGTTACTCTTCCAGAGATTTCTGCAATTGGTGACAATGTTTTTGGTGTTCTCATTTCGAAAAGCTCTTCTACTCTTGGTAAACCTTGAGTAACGTCGCTCATAACGATACCTCCGAAATGTCTAACTTTCATGGTAAGCTGAGTTCCTGGCTCTCCAATAGATTGTGCTGCTACAACTCCAACTGGTACTCCAGAATCAACAATTCTCTTGGTTGAGAAGTCCCAACCATAACACATTGCACAGATTCCATATTGAAGCTCACAAGT
>CAZIOR010000004.1:5451-36867 GCA_964540925.1 uncultured Gammaproteobacteria bacterium
AGCTCAACGATTCTACCTAATGGATCTAAGATAAGACCTCTCATAGCAGATAACTGTTTTAGCTGTTCTTTTCCTGCTCTAGCTCCTTCAGAATCAATAATGGTTCTGATAACGTTACCAGTTTTTAGATTATTCCAAGTTTTGTCTGCAATGATATTGGTTATTTCAAGCCAGATTTCATTTGATAATCTTTTCTTCTCATCATTGGTGATAAGACCTGATTGATATTCTTCTTCAATTTGAGCAACTTTTTTCTCAGCCTCATTTATTAAACCGTTTTTCTCTTCAACCATTTCATTATCAAATACTGATACTGAAATACCAGAAACTGTTGATCCATAGAAACCTAAGGCTTTAACATTATCGATTAATGCCTCAACTTCTTCAGCTGATAAAGCTTTAATAGCTGTAGTAATAATCTTTTTAATACCTGATGCTTTAATAGGCTCGTTTAGGAAACCGAAGAATTCAGGAAGTCTTTCGTTTAACATAAGTCTTCCAACTGTTGTTTCTACGATCTTACCATCAAGCTTTACTCTAATTGGCTCTCTTAATTTCAAGTGACCCATTGAATGAGCAAGCATTGCTTCATTTAAGTCAGTATAACTCTTTAACTCTTCAGCTCTTAATGATTCATCAATTGCTGTTAAGTAGAAGATACCAACTGCCATTTCCTTATTTGGTAAAGTAATAGGACTACCATCTGCAGGTTTTAATAAGTTGTGCCTTGGCATCATAAGCTCCCTAGCTTCTTCTTGAGCTTTTGCTGATAATGGAATATGAACAGCCATCTGATCTCCATCAAAGTCTGCATTGTAACCAGAACAGACACAAGGATGAAGTGCAATAGCAGCACCTTCAATAAGTACAGGATAGAAAGCCTGAATACCTAATTTGTGTAACGTAGGAGCACGGTTTAAGAGAACTGGATGACCCTTGGTAATTTCTTCCAAGATATCAAAGACTTCTGGACTTCTTTTTTCAATAAATCTTTTTGCAGATTTAATGTTTGGAGCAAATCCTCTAACAATAACTTCTCTTAAGACGAATGGTTTGAACATTTCGAGCGCCATTTCTTTTGGAAGTCCACATTCAGATAATTTAAGTTCAGGACCAACAACGATAACTGATCTTCCAGAATAATCAACTCTTTTACCGAGTAAGTTTTGTCTAAATCTTCCTTGTTTTCCTCTTAACATATCTGAGAGAGATCTTAAAGGTGAGCTGACAACTTGATTTGTTCTCTGTGATGCATCAATTAATGAATCAACAGATTCTTGTAACATTCTTTTTTCGTTTCTTAAAATAATCTCAGGTGCACCTAAAGCCATTAAATGCTTTAATCTATTGTTTCTGTTAATAACTCTTCTGTATAAATCATTAAGATCTGAAGTTGCAAATCTTCCACCTGCAAGCTGTACCATAGGTCTTAAATCTGGTGGGATAACTGGTAAGACTGACAAAACCATAGATTTTGGCTCTACTCCAGCTTTTCTCATTGCTTCTAAGAGTCTTAATCTTTTAATTAATTTGAAGTATTTTTGACCTTTAGATTTTGCAGTTTCTTCTCTTAAGTCAACGATTAATTTAGAAATACCGATTTTTTCAATAAGTTCGCTAAGTCCTTCTGCTCCAGTTTTAATAGTGAAAAAGACTGGTATATCATATTCTAAAATCTTGAAGTATTCGTCTTCAGAAAGTACTGATCCAATTTTTAAGCTTTTAAGAAGTTTTGATAATGCTTCTTGGATTTCATCAAGCTTTCTAGCTTCTGCTTCAGATCTTTCTTGAAGTCTAGCCATTTTCTGTCTCTTTGAAAGTTCAATTTCTTGCTCAATAAGTCCTTTTTGTTCACCTTTTGCTTTAGAAGAAGCTGCTTCTTTTAATCTTGTAGCTACATCTTTTTCTAGGTTTTTCTCTTCTTCAGCAATTTCTTTCTTTAGATCTTCTTTTCTTTTAGTAATTGTCTTAGAAAGAGTTTCTAAAGATTCTTTCTTTTGCTCTTCATCAATATCTGTTACTAAATATGAAGCATAGTAAATAACAGATTCCAAAGCTTTTTGGCTCATGTCTAATATTAAGGAAAGAGCTGAGCTTGATCCTTTGAAGAACCATACATGAGATACTGGGCATGCAAGAGTAATATGGCCCATTCTTTCTCTTCTAACTCTTGAAAGGGTTACTTCTACTCCACATTTATCGCAGATAATACCTCTATTTCTAATTCTTTTGTATTTTCCACAATAACATTCCCAATCTTTCGTAGGTCCAAAAATTCTCTCATCAAAAAGTCCATCTTTTTCTGGTCTTAACGTTCTATAGTTGATGGTTTCTGGTTTTGTTACTTCACCAAAAGACCAACCCATAATATCTTCTTTGCTTGCTAAAAGAAGCTTTAATGATTTAAAGTCTAATATTGTAATATCTTTATTTTTCTTGTCGTTAATATTATTCATTTACTGCCTCCGTTTCTACTACTTCTGGTTCTGCATCTGCAACTTCTACTCCCAAACCTGTTTCCTCTACAACTTCTGAGCCTAATTCCTCTGCTAATTCCTTAGCTTCACCTTCTATTTGCTCTTCAGCTGCATCAGCTGATTGATTTACTGGAGCAGTTCCTAATACTGAACCTTTATTTTCTTCATCAACTACTTGCTCTGCTACAACTGCTGCTCCAACTGGAACTACTGAGAGTCCTAAAGCATTCAATTCTTTAATTAAAACTTTGAATGACTCTGGAACTTTTGGTGTTGGAATATCTGTTCCTTTTACAATTGCTTCAAAAGCTTTTGCTCTTCCAACAACATCGTCTGATTTAATTGTTAACATTTCCTGTAATGTATATCTTGCTCTATGTGCTTCAAGTGCCCAAACTTCCATTTCTCCTAATCTCTGTCCTCCCATTTGAGCTTTTCCGCCTAATGGTTGTTGCGTAACTAATGAGTATGGTCCTGTTGATCTTGCATGAGTCTTATCTTCAACCATGTGGATAAGTTTCATCATGTATTCAATTCCAACAACTACTGGATTCTCATAAGCTTCACCTGTTCTACCATCATAAAGAATTGCTTTTCCAGAAACTGGAAGTCCAGCTTTGACTAATTCTTTAGAAATATTTTGCTCATCAACTTCTTCAAAAACTGGCATTGCAATCTTTTCATCAAGCTCTTTTGCTGCCCAACCTAAATGTGCTTCAAGTAGCTGACCCAAATTCATACGAGCAAGTACTGAGATTGGAGATATGATTATATCAACTGGAGTGCCATCTGCCAAATGTGGCATATCAACTTCAGGTAAAATCTTTGAAATAACACCTTTATTTCCGTGTCTTCCAGCTAATTTATCTCCAATAACAACGTGTCTTAGCTGTGCTACTTCAACTTGAATTTTTCTTAATGTTCCTGGCTCTAGCTCGTCGCCTTTTTTCCTGTCTAAGATTTGAACTGAAATAACAGTTCCTCTTTCACCATGTGGCATTCTTAAGGATGTATCTCTAACTTCTCTAGCTTGTTCACCAAAGATTGCTCTTAAAAGTCTTTCTTCTGCTGAAAGTTCTGTTTCACCTTTTGGAGCAATCTTACCTACTAAAATGTCTCCTGGCTCAACTGTGCTTCCAACAACTACGATACCATCTTCATCTAAGTTAGCTAAGTCTTCTTCAGAAACATTTGGAATATCTCTAGTTGTTTCTTCAGGTCCGAGTTTTGTTTCAACAACTGCAGCTTCATATTTTTCAATATGAATAGATGAAAGCGCATCTTCTTTAACTAATCTATCTGAGATAACGATACCGTCCTCATAACCTAATCCATCAAAAGATGTGTAAGCAATTAAGAGATTTTGACCTAAAGCGAGTTCTCCATTTTCAGATGATGGTCCATCAACTAAAAGTGCACCTTTTAAGACTCTATCTCCGGTCTTAACAACTGTTCTTTGAGTATAAGCTGTTGCTTGAGATGTTCTTTGGAAGCTATTTACAAAATAGGTTACTTCTTCTTTTGGTCCTTTTCCTTTAATTGTAACTTTATCAGCATCAGCGTATTCGATAATACCGTCAAATGGTGCATAAAATACTCTTCCCATCATTTGTGAGATCTTTGATTCCATACCTGTTCCAACCATTGGGCTTTGTGGTTTCAAAAGTGGTACTGCTTGACACTGCATGTGAGTACCCATTAAAGCTCTGTTTGCTTCATCATGAGAAACAAAAGGAATAAGAGATGCAGCTGAACCTACAACTTGTCTTGGAACTACATCTACATATTGAATATTCGCTCTATCTGTTTCGATAAAGTCGCCTCTAAATCTTGCTGGAACTCTTTCATCTTTGATTTTGTCATTTTCATCTAATGCTGCTGCATGGGTAACATAGGCATTTTGTTCATCATCAGCTGATAGATAAACGATTTCATTTGTTGCTTTAACTACACCTTTTTCATTAACTACTTTTCTGTATGGAGCTTCTAAGAAGCCATATTTATTTACTTTTGTATATAAAGCAAGATAAGTAACTAAACCAATATTTGGACCTTCGGGGGACCTGATTGGACAAATTCTAGAATACTGTGAAGAGTTAATATCACGAATAGAGAAGGCTGCTCTTTCTCTAGAAATACCACCTGTTCCCATAACTGTTAAACGATTTAAATTATCAATTTCAGAAAGTGGGTTAGTTTGATCTAAAATTGTTGAAAGCTGTGATGTTCTAAAGAATTCATTAATAGAAGCCATAATTGGTCTTGCATTAATTAAAGCTCCAATTGAAATTGGTTGATCAGCTTGGATTAAGCTCATTCTTTCTTTAACACTTCTTTCAAGTCTTAATGCACCAATTCTAAATGCGGTTGTTTGAACTAATTCTCCAACGCATCTTACTCTTCTGTTTGCTAAATTATCGATATCATCAACTTGTCCTTGACCTTTTGCTAATTTAATAAGATAAGCAATGGTACCAATAATATCTTCTGTGGTTAAAATTTTTGCTTCACCTTCTGGTGCTTCAAAACCCTCTGTTTCAGCTAATTTTTTATTAATCTTATATCTTCCAACTGTTCCTAAGTCATATCTTCTATTATTAAAGAAGGTTCCTAAGAAATTTTCTTTAACCTTATCCAAAACAACTGGTTCTCCAGGATGCATTTTTCTAAATATTTCAATATTTGCTTCGTTTGTATCTTGAGTTTCGTCTTTAAGTAGTGTGTTTTCGATGTATTGGCTTTTTCCGTCTGCTTCTACTTGTGCAAATCTTCTTTTAATTTCTTCGTTTGAGGAGATTCCGAGGGCTCTTAAGAAGGTTGAGGCTAAGAACTTTCTTCTTCTATCGATCTTGACCATAATAGTTTCATGTCTTGTGGTTGTAAATTCAAGCCAAGATCCATGAACTGGTCTAATTTCTGCACTATATAATGTTTTACCTGTAACATTATCTGCTGTTGCTGTGAAGAAAACTCCAGGGCTTCTAACTAATTGGTTTACAACTGCTCTTTCAATACCGTTAATAACAAAGGTTCCTCTTTCTGTCATTTGAGGAATATCACCTAAGAAAACTTCTTGATCATAAGTTGCACCAGTCTTTTTATTAGTTAAAACTGCATTTACATAAAGTGGCGCATCAAAAGTAACACCTTTTTTAAGTGCTAGTTCTGGTGTATTTGCATTTTTGCCGATTCTGTAGTCTTTTAATTCTAGGTTCCAGTTCTTTTCTGTGAAGTCGTCTATTGGGGAAATTTCTTGGAGAACTTCTTTAATACCTTCTTCTAAGAACCACTTATAGGATTCTTTTTGAATGGTAAGAAGATCAAGTTGTGGAAGGAGTTCAAAATCCTTACCCCAATTGATCCTGCTCTTAATGTTATCCTTATTATCAGTATTATTGCCCTTTTTAGCCATTCAAGTTTAAATAATCTTATAGGACTGTATAGTAACGCAAAAAAATGGCAAAGGTCTTTCACCTTTTCCATTTGTGTTCCTATAGAGTGCTAAATTTATATCATGAGAACTACAAGCTGTCAAGAGGTAATATTACTTTTTCTTATACAAATCTGGGTACTTTCCCTCTAAATAATATCTGGGCTGAGGTTCCCTGCTAACATCTCTCCAAGCAATAGCGTCACTTTGTTCAGCAAAAACATTACCAACTACATCATCAACCCAAAAAGGTCCTAGTCTGGAATTTGAATCTAAACGACAAACAGCTCTTCCGCCAGTATATCTAATAACCTCAAATAAACCACTTCTTGCTCTATGCTCTCTGGGCAAACCTTCTGAGTATGGATAACCCCCATGTAACTCATCCAACATATATCTATTCATCCAATTTGGACTTATAATACCATTCGCTAATGCTTGCCTTGGTGCTTCCTTAGAAACCCACTCTGCCAAATTTACCAAATCTTCTACTTCAGCAAGTCCGGCAATATAGCCTCGCGCATTTCTTACTGTTAGATAACCTTCGTCATTAACAACAGATCCTATTGGAATATTGTCCCACCTATCAGCAGTAGTCATTGCTAAAGGAAGTCTAACTCCATCCATTAACTGACCGTCAGAAACAGTTACATGATAATCTTGCCTATTTGCTCCTTTACCTACACTTTCAAGTAAGGGTGGATAAGATAATACCCTGCGCGTGTAGGGCTCACCTGTAGATGCTCCTTCTAAAATTATGCCTGAGGTTTCTGGAACTGATAAAGCAGACAATAATGGATCCAAAAAACCAGTTATTCTTCGTGCCGCTGCCTCATGCGTATCAAGTCCTGCACGCTGACCTGTTTGCTCTAAGGCTCTTCTTAAAGCTGGATTTCTTGGTACTTCAGCTGTTTGCATGATGATCGAATTATATTGCTTTTTTAATCTTTGTCAATCTAACTTGCTTATGCTACTACTATAAGATATAATACTGCGATGAGAAGTCCTGAAATCTCAAGAATTAGAAAAAAAAGAGCAGGGGCATTGCTTTTATCTAGTGCTCTTTTACTTACTGGCTGTGGAGAAAATCCTAAAACTGCTGGTACATATTCTGGGCCAATTGAAGCGTTTGTAGGCAAAGACATTTTATCTGACACAAAATTAGATGGCTTACTATCTGAGCTTATTCTAACAAAAGCTCCTCTATTAACTAAAGTTGCAAGAGATATAAAAACTTTACACACATCAACTACTAACCCAACTGACTTTTCGCCTCAAATTTCTGAAGACACCACTCCCTTAATAATAGTTTCTGACAATACTACCTTAACTTCATCAACAAATGGTCATCCAAAATATGGAGATACTCCAGCGTTTCAGTTTACTACTACAAAAGGGGCATCAACATCGCCTGTTCTTGAATCTTTTACTGAAGCTCTTCTTATAGCCAATCAACCAGTACTGGCAGGAAGACCACTTGAACAAGCAGTTTTCTTAGCTAAAGAAGGATTAACTCTGGGGATAATAAATAGAATTGGGACTGAGTTGGGAGAAGAATATTCACCAATATTTACAGACTTAAATGGAAACCCAATAACAGATAGCGTCAAACTTGAGCAATATGGAATGACCATATTAAGTAGATATGGAGCAGATAAGAATACTGATATTGCTAAAGCAACAGATTTACTTCCATTTATGATGCTCAGCATAGACATTGAAGAATTAGTTAGAAATGGCACAATACCAGCTGGACCAAGTATGCTAGGACCTTTTTTCCAAACCATAGCCTATTTAGAAGACCACCCTGAATTAAAAGCAAAAATTAAAACTCTTTATCAAAGTTGGATAGAATCAAATCAAACAACAGGACCCGAAGGATTTTCAAAAGATATTTTAGTAGATCCAAGTAAAACAATAATTACGGGAATTCGCGAACTATTTACAATTATTTATCCAGCTAAATAATATGCCACCCGAAATACATCAAGAAATAAAAACAGTAAGGGGATTTGCAGAAGGACAACAGCAAGCAATTCCTACGTTTGTTATGGACTTAGCAAGCGAGGCTCCTTTTGACCCTGCATTTTTTGATACTCAACTAACAGCAATTGCTAGACCAGAAGGACAAACAGGTGCGGTTAAATTTATCGTTATCAATGAACAAATGATTATGTTTGAAAGTAAATCGGGAATGCATTCAACTGTCTACCGTTTTGCAGCAACAATTGGCATAAATGGTTTTCCAGTTGCAGCTGGATCAATTAATTTTGATTTCTCCAGAGAAGATTTAGATAGGAGAAGAATTCATGACTACTCTTCTTCCTTAATAGACGAGGGATTAAACCCAGATGATTCAGACAAGTATAGAGAGACAGTTTTAAGAGAAAAACTAGGAGCATATTTTAGAATTGGCTAAATTTTTCTACTATCATATGCCCAATGTAAAATTGCTTGACGCTGACGAGGACGACAATTAAGATTACCCTTTTCACAATTCTTTTTAACCTGAGCAATATGTCGTTTTATTGCCAACCATCTTTTTATTTGCCTATCATCGTCACTACTTCTTCTTCCCATAAAGTAACGGCAATACCACTGAAACCAACCCCTAGGATCATCTTTCCAAATCCAACCTTTTTTACGCCAAACAGAAAGGGGCTGACTCGCATTAATTTTAAAATAATTTAAGTTTTTATCAGGACCCTTAGGATCTAATTTGGCTTTCTCAAACCAATCTTTCGGAAATTCATTACTACAATCAGTCATATACCTACCACCAAACACTCCCATCTCTAGCATTTCTTTAGGAGTAAGTTCGGGCTTAAAAAGAGGATCAAAATTTTTACCAGTAGGTTCCGTTAAAAAATAGTAGTAATCAGATTGCATTTTGTCATTTACAACAACACGCTTTCTCATAAAAAAATTATATCATCCTGGAAAAATTGAAATCAATTTTTAAATCACCTGAAAATTAACTACATTTGGCTTTGATATTTTTTGATATAATTAGCCTATGAATGCAAAGCAAATTATTGATGCTTATATTTCTTTTTTTGAAGAAAGAAAACATGTAAGAATCGCAAACTCCCCTTTAATTCCAGATAATGATCCAACAACTCTTTTTACCTCAAGTGGCATGCAGCCTTTAGTTCCATATCTTCTAGGCGAAACCCATCCTTCAGGAGTAAGGCTAGTTAATGTTCAAAATAGCTTTAGAGCTCAAGATATAGAAGAGATTGGTGACAATAGACATACTACCTTTTTTAGAATGCTTGGCAACTGGAGCCTTGGTGATTATTTCAAAAAAGAAGAAATTCCATGGCTTTGGGAATTTTTAACAGTAACCCTAAGCCTTCCTAAAGAAAAACTATATATTACAGTTTTTGCAGGAGACAATCAGGTTGAAAAAGATAATGAATCATTTGAAATTTGGAAAACACTAGTTCCAGAAGAAAAAATCTTTTTTGCAGGAGTAGATAAAAATTGGTGGTCTAGAAGTGGAGTCCCAAATAATATGCCAGTTGGAGAACCAGGTGGACCAGATACAGAAGTATATTTTAAATTCGATGACCTAGAACACAATAAGGAATGTAAAGATAATCCAGTTGATTGCGAATGCGGTGTATATTTAGAAATTGCTAACTCTGTTTTTATGCAATATCTAAAAACAGAAGATGGTTTTGAAAATTTACCAAAACAAAATGTAGACTTTGGAGGGGGATTAGAAAGACTTCTTGCAGCAATTGAAAATAAATCAGATATTTTCCAAACTTCTCTTTTTAGTCCAATTATAAAATCCTTGGAAGAAAAAACTGGTAAAAATTATGCAGAAAATCATAAAGAATTACGAATTATTGCAGACCACCTACGCGCTGCAATTTATTTAGTAAACGCAGGAGTTATTCCTGCAAATAAAGAACGAGGATATATTTTAAGAAGACTAATCAGAAGAGCAGCGGATCATCTAAAAGATTTGGAGCTTAAAAAACTAGAAGAAATAATTGAAGCAATAGTTTTTGAATGCGCAAAAACCGATGAAATTTTGAAAGAAAATTATGAAGTAATTAAGAATGCAATTTTGGAAGAATATACAAAATATCAAAGAGCAGTTTCTGAGGCAAAAAAATTTGTTGAAAGGAAATATAAAAAAACCGGTGATGAGATTATGGGACAAACTGTTGAAATATCTGCTGAAGATGCCTTTAATCTTTATACTTCATATGGATTATCCCCAACGCAAATAAAAAGCTTAGGCTACATCTTTAAAGAACAAGATTTTGCCAATCTAATGGAATCGCACAAGAATCTTTCCAGAACTGCATCTGCAGGAATGTTTAAAGGAGGACTTGCAGATCATAGTGAAAAAACAATCATGGGTCACACTGCAACTCATTTACTTCACCAAGCATTAAGAGATCTCTTTGGTACTGACTTACATCAGACTGGCTCAAATATTACTACCGAAAGACTCAGATTTGATTTTAATAAAGATACTATGCTTTCTGAAGAAGAGTTAAAAAAGGTAGAAGAAATAGTTAATGGAAAAATTGCCGAAAACTTACCAGTACATTTTGAAATGCTACCTCTTGCTAAGGCCAAAGAAATTGGAGCTATTGGGCTTTTTGATGAAAAATATGCAGAAGATGTAAAAGTATATTTTATAGGCGATTATTCCAAGGAATTTTGCGGTGGACCTCATGTTGACTTTACTGCGAAGATAAAAAGTTTTAAAATAATTAAGCAGGAGAATCTAGGTAAAGGACAAAAAAGAATTTACGCCACTGTAGGCGAATAATTATGAAATTTTCAATACTGCCAAATCTACAAAAGAAAGAAAACATAGAGTATTTTCTTGCCTTAATTTTAAGAAACGAAGCAGTTAAAGCAGTAATCTTCCAGAAATCAGATTCTACACTTAAATATCTAAATCAAGGTCAAGCACATTTCGCAACCACAATTGAAGATGCTTCAATGGAAGAATTTTTAAATGCATTAGATAAGGCAATAACAAGTGCTGAATCAGTTCTTCCCCAAAATATTGAAGCTCATAAAACTCTATATGGACTTAAAGATTCTTGGGTAGAAGATAATAAAATTAAAAAAGATTATTTAGAAAAACTAAAAAAAGCCGGAGAAGAATTATCGCTTGATCCAATTGGCTTTTTGGTATTTTCAGAAAGCATTATTAATTTAATTCAAAAAGAAGAAGGTGCTCCTGTAACAGCTATTCTTACTGAGGTTGGCGAAAAATTAGTAACCGTTTCTTTAGTCAAAGCAGGCAAAGTCCTTGAAGTAAGATCTTCAGAAATTCACGAATCAGTTCCATTTACTGTTGATACAATTTTGAAGCACTTACAGACTCCTGAAGTTATGCCGTCAAGGATTATTGTCTTCAATGGTGGCACTAAGGATCTCTCTCAACAATTTATTGGACATAAATGGAGCAAGAGTCTTCCCTTCTTACATCTTCCCCAAACACTTAGCCTACCAAAAGATTCAGATATAAAAGCTGTTTTATTAGGTGCTGCAACCCAAATGGGCGCTAATTTAATTTTTGATCATACCCAACCGATTATTACTAATGACAATTTTGAGGAAGTTGAAAAAGAAACAGTTCTAAAACCCGATGAGGAAGAAGCTGAAACTAAAGAAGAAACAGCAAAGGAACCAGAAGCACCTTTGGAAAATAAGGAAAACTTAGAACAAATTAATCAAGATAATTCACTAGATTATTTTGGCTTTAGCACAACTGATATTGCTAAAACCCAACCACCTGTTATTAGCAAAGCTGCAGAAGATATTCCAAATGAAGTTTTAGAAAAAGAAACCGAAGAAATTCCTGAAGAGGTAAAATTAGAAGAAGAAACAAAAGATGGCTTACCAACTCTTGGGGTATTAACAGCAGAAAAAGCTAAAAAATTTTCTCTAAACTTACCTAAATTTATTGCGCCTATAATGGCTATGTTAAAAGTTAACGGAGCAAAAGACAAAAAATTAATTTTAATAATTGGAAGCCTCCTAATTGCAGTTTTACTTATTTATTTCTTATTCATTTTCCAAACAAAAGCTGATGTGACGATTTCAGTTAATCCAAAGGAGGATTCTAAAACTCTTTCTGTAACTTTTGCCCCAAAAGGCTCTACAAATTTAACTGATAATACAATTGCAGCAACAATAATCCCTATTGATGAAACAGGATCTGTAACTGTACCAGCAACAGGCAAAAAAGACGTTGGCAATAAAGCTAAAGGAAAAGTAACAATTTTCAATAATGACACAGATGGAAGCATAACTTTACCTGCAGGAACAACCATAACAAGTAGTAATGGAATAAAATTTGATTTAGATTCTCAAGTAAAAGTTGGATCAGCTAGTGGAGATGTCTTTTCAGGAACAAAACCTGGAACAGCTGATGTCAATGTTACAGCAGAAAGCATAGGCACAGAAGCAAATCTTCCTTCAGACACTAAATTTACTGTCGGCAGTAGTAAATCTGTAGCCGCTAAAAATGATAATGCATTTTCTGGAGGAACTAAAAAAGCTGTCACCGTTATTTCCAAAACAGATATTGCAAAAGCTGAAGAAAACTTACCCAAAGAATTAGCTAATAAAGCAAAAAGCGATATCCAATCAAAAGTAAATAAAGGCGAAACAGTACTTCCTGATTTTGTCAGCACTGATTTAGCATCTGAAAAATTCAGCAAAAAAGTTGACGAAGAAGCATCTAATTTAACTCTTAACGCCACTGTTTCTTTCAACTATCTTTCTTTTAAAGATTCTGACCTTTCTGATTTAGCTGAAAAACTATTTAACGATTCTACTTTTAGTATTGAAAAAAGTAATTTAACAACAAGCGCTAAAGACATTAAAGTACTAAAAACAAAAGACATTAGCGCTGATTTAACAATTAATGCAAAACTTTTCCCTAAACTTGAAGTAGTTGATATTACTAATCAAATAGCAGGAGCTGATGTCTTAAAAGCAAAAAATACTTTAAGTAATTTAACAAATGTTCAAAATGTTGAAATTAATATTCACCCTAATATTCCATTTATTGCTTCTAAGCTTCCCAAAAATCCTAACAATATAAAGATTAATATTGTTTCGAATTAATGATTACCTATCATAAACAATCCGGTAAAAAAATTAATAAAAAATTAATTTTAAGACTTTTTAGTTTGTCTATTGTTTTATGTGGAACACTACTGGCTCTATATGTATTTTTTCCAGTACTTTCTTGGCAAGTTTATTTTGCTCCCGTTTTTGCAAGTCAACAGATAAGCGCTCCAATCCCAAAAAGTACAATAGTTTCCAAAGATACCATTGGCTCACTTATTAGTGAAGCATCACAAGCCCTTTCTGGAATCGATTTTAATAATGCAGACAATTGGTTTCCAAACTATAAATATTCAAATATAAATAAACCAAAAACTCTAAAATACACATTAACTATCCCAAAAATAAACTTAAAAGATGCAGTTGTCTCAACACTTGATAATGATCTTGCTAATCATTTAGTAAACTATGGTGGAACAGCTATTGCCCCAGAGAAAGGTAATGCTGTAATTTTTGGCCACTCAACTTTACCTCAACTATATGATTCTAAAAACTATAAAACAATATTTTCCTTTTTATATAAACTTTCAGAGGGAGATGAAATTATTGCAAGCGTTAATGGAAAAAGTTACAACTATATAATAGAAAACATTGCGGTAGTTGAGCCAACTAACACATCTGTTCTTGAACAAAGCTTTGATGACAGTTATATAACACTTATTACCTGTACTCCTCCTGGAACTATTTGGAAAAGACTAGTAATTAAAGCCAGACTTTCAAAAGCTTAATATGCAAGATTCAAGTTTACTTAGATTTTTAAAAAATATTTGGCCAAATATTTATAGATTTATCAATACTATTTTTTATTATCTTTTAATGCTTATTAGAAATTTAATTAGAGGAATATTAAACCAAATCAAATAATATATGGACGAAAAGCATATTGCCATAAATGCAGTCAGAAAAAAACTCTTAGGAAAAAGACTAACCTATGATGAAATCTATGCGATCATGGATGAAATTTCCAAAAATAGATTTGGAGAAATTTTAACTACCTATTTTGCCGCCTCTGGATATTCAAAAGGCTTTACAGAAACAGAACTCTATTATCTAACCAAAGCCATGGTAGAAACTGGAGAAAAATTAGAATTTGAAGGAATTGTTGCAGACAAACATTCAATTGGTGGAATTCCTGGAACCAGAACAACTCCAATTGTCGTAAGCATAGTTGCAGCTGCAGGCTTTAAGATTCCTAAAAGCTCATCTCGAGCAATTACAAGTCCCGACGGAACCGCTGACGACATGGAAGTACTAGCGCCAGTTAATTTAAGTAAAGAAAAAATTTACTCAACAATTAAAAAAACTAATGCCTGTATTGTTTGGGGAGGAAGTTTTCATCTAGCCCCTGCTGATGATGTAATTATTAATGTAGAAAAACCTTTGTCTTTTGAAAGTTATGACAAAATTGTAGTTTCCATAATGGCCAAAAAAATTGCGTTTGGCTCAAATCATATAGTTATCGATCTACCATATGGAGAAAATGCTAAAGTTCACTCCTTAAAAGAAGCCCAGGAGTTAAGTGAAAAATTTAATTTTTTAGCCAAGAAATTTAAAATAAAAATACGTGTTTTAATTTATAAAACCAATGAACCCGCAGGCAGAGGCATAGGACCAATCTTAGAGATAAAAGATTCTTTAATGGTTTTAGAGCAAAAAGCTCATAGACCAATTGACCTTGAAGTAAGAAGCCTAAATCTTGCAAGTAATCTTTTAGAAATCTGTCTTGAAGATGCTGATAAGAAAACGCAAGAACATGTAAGGAAACATTATGACAACACTTATAACTGGGCACTATCAATCCTACAGAGCAAAACTGCTTTAGAAAAATTTAAAGAGATAATTAAAGCTCAAGGCGGAAATGCGCAAGTAAAGTCCGAAGATCTAAAGTCTGGTAAACATTTCTTTCAGCAAAAAGCTCATCGCAATGGAATTGTAGATAGTTTGCACATTAAAAATATTGCCAGTATTGCTAAAATTTTAGGCGCGCCTAAAATGAAAGGTGCGGGTATCTATTTAAATAAAAAAATTGGCGAAAGTATTAAGATTGGCGATGTCTTATATACACTTTTTTCAGAAAATGTGTATAATCTTAAGGAAGGAAAGGAATCAATAGAAAACTTTCCTATAATAAGTTACGAATGAAAAAAATAATTATTACATTAATATTAGGACTAGTACTTATTATCATTGGCTCACTTTGGTGGATTAATGGAAGCTTACCTGCAAATCCATTAGATAAATCTCCTAAAATATTCATTGTTAAAAAAGGCGAAGGCGTTAGGGAAATTGCCAATAATTTAAAAGCCCAAGGCCTTATTAAGGATCCAATTGTTTTCTTTTTAACAACTAAAGAAAAAGGCTTAGATAAATTAATTCAAGCAGGAGACTTTAGGCTCTATTCATATATGACCGCAGGTCAAATTGCCGAAAGCTTAACCCATGGAACGTTAGATATTTGGGTAACTATTCCAGAAGGACTTAGAGCTGAAGAAATTGCCAACATATTAGAAAAACAAATGCCCTCCTATGACCCAAGTTGGAATCAAGAATTAAATAAAAATGAAGGCTACCTTTTCCCTGACACATATCTCTTACCACGAGGAGCATCTGTAGATCAAATTATTACTATAATGAGAAAAAATTTCCAAAATAAATATGATTCAATTGCATCAACTCAAACAACCAATCTCTCCGAAGCAAAAACAGTAATTATTGCCTCAATTATTGAAAGAGAGGCTATTTTTGAAGAAGATAGACCGATGGTCGCATCAGTACTTATGAATAGAATCAATCTAGGAATGGCTTTGGGGGTAGATCCAACTGTTCAATATGCAGTAGGCTATGATGCTGCAACTAAAAGTTGGTGGAAAAAAGATTTAACAGTTGACGATCTTGAAATTAACTCACCGTATAACACTAGAAAATTTGCAGGAATACCACCCACTGCAATTTCTAATCCTGGTGTCTCAGCTCTAAAAGCAGCTTTAAATCCACCCGATACAGATTACTTATATTTCTATTCTGATGTTAAAGGTCATTTGCATTTTGCAAAAACCTTAGATGGACACGAAGCTAACATTAAAAAATACCAAGAGTAATTTTACTTCTTAAATCTTTTGAAGAATCTTTTTTTAGGAGCTACTGTAGTCTCAACTTTTTCTACTACATCATCTACTTCATGCTTTGCTTCTTTTTTTGCCTTCTTTAAATCTTCTGTTATTTCTGTGTCTTCCTCGTCCTCGTTACCCAGATTATATTCATCCATCATATTAGATATTCCATCTAATCCTTGCTCAGAGATAATTTTTAATAAATTTTTACCTGATTTAGTGCCAAGCAAGAATACCGCAGCGGCACCGATTGCTAAACCCAGCATAAAACCATCGAAGAAATGGTTATTGTGATGTTGATTATTCATGTTTTTTCTCGTGTTTAGTTCCTGATTGGAATATCTTTGCAATAGTCGCCCCTGTTTTAAGTCCCATTGCAATGGTGGACAAAGAAGAAATTGGCTTAGAAATGCTTTCAGAAATATTACCTGCATCTTCTAAAACCTTATTTGCTTTTTCAACAGTTTTTCTTAATTCTCTTAAAATGAAAAATACTTGAATTCCTAAAACCACCAGAAGAACAGTGAGGATAATGATTACTAAAAACAGAGCTGTTTGGGCAGGATCAGTCATGAATATAAATTAGCTTAAAATGACCAAAAGGTCAATAGGCAGGTTTAACATTAATTGATTTTTTAATTTCAGAAATTCTTCCAAACTTATTAATAGCCTTAACATTAATCGTAAATTCACCTGGAAAGACATTCAAAGATTTTATAAATCTCCCATTATCACTTACAGTAACAGCCTCTTTATTAACATAAATTGTGGAATTTGGATCTGTACTACCAGAAACAATTATCTCAGTAGTTTTAACCACATTTTCTTTAGGTAAATAAAGTTGAAGCGGAGGGTTAATAAAAGCGTAACGATATTGATAAGCTATGTAGAAAATAAAAAAAATGAAGATTACCGCACCTATTAACATAGTTTGCCTAATCCTAAAACCTCTCGCTGGAAAATTATCCTTAGTTTCAAAACCCTTAGGCAGCACTCTATATGCCTTATCACTATCGTATTCTCTTTTAAAAATAGGCATTATTTCTCTATCTGGAATTCCTAGAAATTTTGCATAGTTTTTTACAAATCCTTGCGCATATGAAACAGAAGGAAGCTTTGAATATTCTCCTTTTTCAATATATTCCAAAAAGGCTACTTTTATTTTTGTGTTTTTTGAAACTTCTTCTAGGCTTATTCCTTGTTCAAGTCTTGTTTCTTTGAGTCTTAATCCAGCTTTTAACATAGGCGGTATTATTCACTGCTTTGGTTTAAATTAGCAATAAATTCCTCTGCATTTGTAACTAAAACGTCTCTAGGCTTACTACCTTCAGCCCTACCAACTGCACCAACTGCTTCTAGCTGATCTAAGATTCTTGCTGCTCTTGAATAACCAATTGATAGCCTTCTTTGTAAAAGAGATGCTGATGCCTTATCATGCTGGCAAATTATTCTTATTGACTCGTCAAACAATGCATCTTTTCCATCTCCACCTGTGCTAGCCATTCCCTTCTTAGCCGAGACTAAGGGTTGTGACAAGACTTCTTCGGTATACTGAACAGGTGGATTTTCTTTCTTTAGAAAATCAACCAAGTTTCTTACTTCTTTTTCAGAAACAAAAGCACCCTGGATCCTAGCAGCCTTAGCCTGATCTGGAGGAATATACAACATATCTCCTCTTCCAAGTAGCTTTTCAGCTCCTGGAGTATCTAAGATAACACGGGAATCAATCATTGAAGAAACGTTGAAAGCAATTCTAGCTGGAATATTAGCTTTAATAAGACCAGTAATAACATCAACAGATGGCCTTTGAGTAGCAACAACTAAATGAATTCCAGTTGCTCTTGCCATTTGAGCTAGCCTAGCAATCGCATCTTCAACCTCAACTGGAGCATAAGCCATTAAATCTGCTAACTCATCAATAAATAAAACAATATAAGGAAGGGTTTGAAAACCAGCCAGTTCATTATATGAATCAATATTTCTAACACCATGCTCTGCAAAAGTTTTATATCTTCTATCCATTTCTCCCATTGCCCACTTAAGAGAAGCCAAAATCTTATCAACCTCAACGATAACTGGGGTCATTAAATGAGGGATTCCATTATAGCTAGTTAACTCAACTCTTTTTGGATCAATCATAATAAGCCTTACCTCATCAGGTGTTGCTCTAAACAAAAGCGAAGATATAAAGCTATTCATCATGACAGATTTTCCTGATCCAGTAGTACCCGCAATCAATACATGAGGCATTTTTCCAATATCAGCAACTAATGGATTACCAGAAACATCTAATCCCATTGAAACAGCTAACTTTGATTTATTCTTACGCATTGGTTCAGATGAAAGCATGGTTCTCAATGTAACAACCTCAAGAGATTTATTAGGAATTTCTATACCAACTAAGTTTCTACCTGGAATTGGAGCTTCAATTCTGATCTGACCAGTTGGAGCTTCTGTATTTAAGGCAATATCGTTTGCTAAATTAGTAATCTTGGAAACCTTAGTACCAAGTGGAACTTGTAATGCATATTGAGTAACAGCAGGCCCTAAGTTAACTTCAACAACCTTTGCTCCAATTCTAAAGCTAGCCAATGTTTCTTCAATTTTTGCAGCAATCTTCTTAACATCTCCTCTATCAGCTTTTTGTGATGAATCAGCTGACAAAAGATCAAGTGGGGGTAATTTCCAAACACCAGGTTTTCCAGGATTATTAACAACTAATTTATCTGAGATTAAAGTTTCTTCTTTCTTAATTGGAGTATTTGAATTAATCTTAATGTCCTTGGATAAATCTTTATCCATACCTTTGATTACCATTTGGCTATCCCCTAATTTATTAATTGGTTTTTTCTGGAAAAATCCCAATACACTAGAAGGAAAAAGTTTAGGTAGAAAATTCAATATTGCTCCAAAAATTTCTGCTAATTCATCCATAGACGTATCAAATAAAACAATCAGGCCAATAAATACTCCCACTAAATAAACCGCAAAAGCACCGAAATTACCTAACACTTCTGCAATTAATTGATTTAAATATTCACCAATTCCACCTGCTTTGCCAATACCGAGTAAAGACAAATATAAAATAAAAAAACCAATTGAAACATTTGGTTGAGAGATAAACATTTTAAGTCTTAAAAAGAAAAAACCTAAGATGATTAAGAAGATCGGAAGTAGAAATGCCAAAACTCCAAAATAGGCTCGCATATAATCATTGATTACAACAAGTGAGGGTCCAGATTTTGTAAACGAGAAGCCAAGCAATACTCCAGTTAAAACTACACCAAATGCAAAAATAGAATAAACAGTATTTTTCTTAAGCTTAACTTTAAACTTGCTTTTATGGTAATGTCTTCTACTCTTTGCCATACAAACTATTATAGATATTTTAGAGGCTAACTACAAGTCAAATCAAACTTCAATTACGATTGGTAAAACAAGAGGATGCTTACGTAAGTTTTTATAAATATATTTTTCTGAAATTTGTCCGATTGCTTTTCTAAAATGAATCCAATTTGTAATAGGCTGACCTTTTCCGCTCAGAGATCTTGTTAACTCTTTAACCAAAGAAACACTAAGATCACTTGCCTCTGCTGGAGTGAGACCTCTAACGACAATATTTGGCTTTTCAGCAAGTCGACCGCTTTGTCCATCTACCTCAGCAATAACTACTACTATTCCTTCTTTAGCAATTTTTTGCCTATCCATTAAAACAAAATTCTCAACTTCTTCTCCTGAAATTTGATCTACATAAACATTTTTAAGTTGTAATTTTTTACCAAAAAAACTTCGCTCCTTAGTGAATACTACTTCTTGTCCATTATCAGCAAGCAATATATTCTCATCTTTAAAACCTTGTCTTCTAGCAAGAGATCTGTAGGCTACCATATGTCTATAATTTCCCCCAATTGGCATAACATTTTTTGGCTTAGTTAGACTCATCATCAGCATTAAATCTTCAGAATATCCGTGTCCTGAAACATGAAAATCAGAAGAAATAGATGAATATAAAACTCTTGCTCCTTTTTTAGAAATTAAATCTAAAAGCGAATTAATAGAAATTTCATTTCCTGGAATAGGATCTGATGAAAAAATAATTGTGTCTTGTGGGCTTAATCTTATTTCTCTAAATTCTCCAGTAACAATTCTTGTTAAGGCAGAATTTTCTTGTCCTTGGCTTCCGGCAACGACTAATACTAAATCTCTATCTTTAACATTTCGTAAATTATCGACAGTTACTTCCATTCCTTTTGGAACACTTAAATAACCCATTCTTTGAGCAATATCTTTAGCCTTAATTACAGATCTACCAATAAAGCAGATTTTTTTATTAAACTTTTGAGCGCATCTAATTACTTGATTAAGCCTGGAAATGTTTGAAGAATAAGTAGTAACTATAAACTTTCCTGGAGTTTTTTCCATTTCTTCTTCAAAAGCTTTGGTAATTTTTTGCTCAGTTGGAGTTTTGCCAGGTTTTTCTGAGCCTAAGCTATCTGATAATAAACAAAGGATTCCTTGATTGGCAAATTGAGCGATCTTATGAAACTCAGTTTTTTTATTATCATACGGTGTTAAATCAAATTTAAAATCAGAACCATGATAAAAATTTCCAACTGGAGTTTTTATAAAAATATTTGATGTATCAGGAACGCTATGAGTAATTCTTACAAAAGATATTGTAAAACTTCCTAGTTTTAATTCTCCTCCATCAAATTCAACCTTTTGAACTCTTCTGTTAACGCCATATTCTTTTAATTTTTCATTAGAAAATTCTGCAGTTAATGGAGTTGCATAAACTGGAAAATCAGGAAGCTCTGGCAAGATATATGGAAGAGCTCCTAAATGATCTTCATGTCCATGGGTTATCGCCATACCAACAATTTTTTTATTTGTTGTTTTTAAATATGAGATATCTGGAAGCGTTAAATCTACTCCAACCATCGCCTCATTTGCGAATCCTAATCCACAGTCAATAATGAGTATTTCATTTTTATACTCATATACATACATATTTCGGGTTACATCCGAAACTCCCCCAAGAGGAATTATTGAAACTTTTTCATCCATATTAAATACCTATAAATTGCTTAACATTAGTTGTATCAATTTTTACCTGTGCATTACTTGCTACTTTTCCCTGAACTATAAGTAAAGCAATTTTTCTAACAATACCTTGTAGGGTATGCTCTAAGCTTCTTATACCACTATCATATCCTAAGGGTCTAATAATCTGTGGCCATAAAGCCTCATCGATTATGACTTGATTATCAACTAAACCATTCTGTTTAATAATTTTAGCTAATAGATAATCTTTTCCTATTATAACTTTTTCAGCATCGCTATAAGAAGGCATTTGTAAAATTTCCATCCTATCTAAAACTGCTGTAGAAATATTAGTAGTATTATTTGCAGTTGCTATAAATAAAACATTAGATAAATCAAAAGGATAATCAACATAATGATCAGTAAAGGTTTTGTTTTGCTCACTATCTAAAAGCTCAACTAAAACTCCCATTATATCGGATCTTGCTTCATTTGAAACTCTATCTAATTCATCAAGTAAAATAACTGGATTTTTACTTTGAGCATGAACAAGTTTTTTAATAATGAGTCCTGGTTCTGCATCTGCAAAACTTCTTGATTGTCCTCTTAAAGCAAGAGAATCTCCCATTCCTCCCAAAGGTATTCTTTCAAATCTCCTACCTAATGACTGGGCAATTGAAGAAGCTAGGGTTGTTTTTCCTGTTCCCACAAGGCCTACTAAAAAGAGTATTGGCGCTCTAACAACTTCTCCTTTTTGTTTACTTAAAATAATTGCTGATAAATATTCCAAAATTGAATTTTTAACTGTATCTAAACCATAATGGTTTTTATCTAAAATTTGCTTAGCGCTATTTATATCCAGCAGATCTTTTGTTTCTAAATTAAAAGGAAGCGATGATATCCATTTGATGTAATTTGCAATATTTTCAAAATTAACAAAACTTCCATTTCCGCTTTTCAAAGAAGAATCTAAAATAGCTAACATTGAGTTTATTTTTTCTAATAAATCAGAAGGCAAATTTGCAGCCTGTACTTTTTCTTGCAATTTTTGCAATTGAATATTAACGCTCTGAGCAGAGTCCATATATTAATAATAGCAGATACTTTAAATCGAAGTACTAAAATTTATTTAGTAAGTAGGTTTTTTACCGAATCTGTTTTTATTTCCCCATTCTCCTCTTCTTTCTCTTCTAAATTGCTGAGAAAGTGGATGATCAGAACCTGATCTATTGTCATTATCTCTTCTATTAAAATCTCTTTGTCCGCCTCTTGGAGAGAATCCTCTTGATCCACCGCTGTATGGTCTTTTTTCAAATGTTCTCTCAGGTCTTGGTCTTTCTGCTCTTTCTTTTTCTTTTGCCTCAGCATCTTCACCAAAAAGCATAGAAAGATTAATTCTTCCTTGATCATCAATCTCTACAACTCTTACTTTAACTTTTTGACCAATTTCAACTACTTCTGATGGATTATTTACATATTCAGTAGACATTTTTGAAACATGAACCATACCTTCTTTTCCAGGTAGGAATTCAACAAATGCCCCGAATGGTAAGATTCTTTTTACTTCACCTTCAAATATTTCTCCAACTTCAACTTGTCTTACTAAACCTTTAACCCAATCCAAAGCTTTTGCGACTGCATCTTGATCTACACCAGAAACTGTAACTGATCCATCATCTTCAACGTCAACTTGCGCGCCAGTTTGAGCAATAATATTTTTTATTACTTTTCCACCAGGACCAATAAGTTCTCCAATTTTCTCGACTGGGATTTTTACCATTTCAATCTTTGGAGCATAAACTGATAATGTTGATTTTGGTGTAGGAAGAGTTGCTAACATTTTTTCTAAAATAGTTAATCTAGCTTTTTTAGCAGCTGCGAAAATATCTTTAATTTGAGCAACTGTAAGACCAGGAATTTTTACATCTAATTGAATTGCTGTAACACCCGAATCTGTACCAGCTACTTTAAAATCCATGTCTCCAGAAAAATCTTCTAAACCAATAATATCTGTTAATAATTGGTATTTATCTTCATTTGACATCATTCCAATAGAAATACCAGCAACTGGTTTTTTAATTGGAACTCCAGCATCCATTAATGCGAGAGTTGATCCACAAGTAGATGCCATTGAGCTAGATCCATTTTGAGATAAAACTTCGGAAACAACTCTAATTGTGTATGGAAAATCTGCTTGAGATGGGATAACTGAAGCAAGTGCTCTTTCAGCAAGCGCTCCATGTCCAATTTCTCTTCTAGATGGCGTTCCAACTCTACCAGTTTGTCCAAATGAATATGGAAGTCCACTATAATGATGAATATATTTCTTTGATTCTTCACCTTCTGCAGATTCAATTAACAGTTCCATCCTAGGTGAACCTAATGTTACAACTGATAATGCTTGAGTTATACCTCTTTGGAAAAGTGCGCTACCATGAGTTCTTGGTAAAATTCCTACTTCTGTAAAAATAGGTCTAATTTCATCAAAGGCTCTACCATCAGCTCTTTTTTGCTTATCTAAAACATTAGTTCTGATAGTTTTGAACATTACATATTCAACAGCTTTGGCAATAATTTTCTTATCAAGTGTGGTTTCTGGATCCTTAACTTTTGCATCTTCCAAAATTTTATCGATCAAAACTCCCATTTCATTTCCACCGGCTTCAGTACTTACTCTAGAGTCAATTAAAGCCTGGATATCTTCTTTGTAGGTTTTTTCAATTAAGGTTTTTGCTTCATTTAAATCTCCTTCTTCAGGAACTTCTAATTTCTTCTGACCAGCTTTAGCAACTAACTCTTCAATTCCAGCAATAATTTTTGCTGTTTCTTCATGAGCTTTTTGAATTGCTTCAACTAGTGTATCTTCGCCGATTTGATTTGCTCCAGCCTCAATCATGACTGTTTTGTCTTTAGATTGAGAAACAACTAAATCTAATTCTGAATATTCTTGAGCTAAGCCAGGATTAATAATGCAAGCGGAATTTTCATTACCTTCTTCTTTTACGCAACCAACTCTTACTGCTCCAATTGGACCATTCCAAGGAATTCTAGAAATTGCAATTGCAGCTGAAACAGCATTTAGTGCAACTATATCTGCTTCGTTTTCACCATCAACTGATAAAACTGTAGCGATTACTTGAACTTCATGCTTGAATGCTTTTGGAAAAAGAGGTCTAATTGATCTATCAATAAGTCTTCCTGCTAATACTGCTTCATCGGATGGTCTACCTTCTCTTTTAACCCATCTGGATCCTTTGATTTTTCCACCAGCATAAAGCCTTTCAACGTATTCAACGGAAAGTGGAAAATAATCTAAATCAGTTGGTCCGCCTTCAACAACAGTAACTAAAACGACTGTGTCACCTAAACGTGCTAAAACTGAAGAAGTGGCTTGCATGGCAAGTTCTCCTGTGGTTAAAGTCAACTTTTTACCTGCTAAATCTAATTCTACCGAGGTCTTTTTATTCATTTAATAATTTCTTTCTTAATCTTTAAGTCCTACTCTTTTTACAATTTCAGTAGATCTTTTTTTGTCTACTTTTTCTAAGAAGTTAATAAGTCTTCTTCTTTTTGCGATCATGGACAAAAGTCCACGTCTTGAATGATTATCATGCATATGACCTTTCAAATGCTCTGTTAATCTTTCAATTCTATGTGTTAAAAGCGCAACCTGAACTTCGGGACTTCCGGTATCGCCCTTAACTGTTTGAAACTCTTTAATTATATCTTGTTTTACTGAAGTACTGAGTGGCATAAATAAATTCTCAATCCTTAATCCTATATATTATATCAGTTTTGCTTTTTAAATACAATGGTTCTAAATTAATTAGAAATTTGTGGAACCCTTGTAGATTTTTGGCTCTAACCAATCCTCTGGAGGATTAGTTGGTTGAACTGTTTGTGGTGCTCCTTCTTTTCTCTCGACTGTATCAATTGGCTTTTCTTCAACTAATGTTTGCTCTGTTTGGCTTCTAACTAATTCTTCTTGTTGTTTAATGAAATTATCAACTGGTCTTTGAGCCTGAACTCTTGGTGCTGGCGCAAAGGAAGAATTTGGTCTAATTGCACCTGATCTCATTAAAATTCCTGCCATTTCAAATGCTAAAGAGCTTGCGATTTCTGATTGAAAATTATCTGTTGCACTAGCAATTCCATTCATTAAATTTTGAGCTACATCTACATCTAATTTTAGATTTAATCCTAAAATTAAATTTGCCATTGCTTCAGAAATAGAAGAGAATCTCGGAGAAACCATCAAGATGTCTCCAAAACCTTGATTATCAGGTTTATTATCAATATTTATAACTACAGTATCTTTAAGCTGTGCTGGATTATATAAATTTCCTAAATCAGAAATTCTAGCAGCTCCTACTACAAATAAAAGTTCTGGACCAGCTCCACCTCTTGTAAACCTAACATCCTGTTCTTGGAAATTTAAACCTAATTCTCCAGCTTTTACAACAATATTTAAGAAATTATCGTCTCTTGTGTAGGAAACTTTTTCAATTTCTCCTTCTTTGTAAGGAAAGGAAACAACTAAATCTCCACCTTCACCACCAAGACTTGTAGTAACTTTATCAATTCCTACTAAGCTTGAGACTTCAACTAAAGGTGCGTTTGGAGTAGCGATTGTGAGGTTTTTACCTAAATTAGCCATAGAAAGATATAAACCTAAAGCTGCGCCCATCTCATCAATTGATGGATTTACAGGCACAACAATTGCTATATTTTTATATTTACCTAAGGCTTCTTGAATTTTGGAAAATGTTAAATTATCCATATTAATTAGCTATGGGATATTAACATATCTCCTATAGTAAAGTCAAGGAAAGGAGACAACACTAAACCACATTCTCCGCCTTCTTCTACTTTAGATGTTTGATCTTTACCTTGCCTAATAGAAATAACATGACTTTCGCCAATTATATCTTCACCTCTAATAAGTCTTATTTTATCTCCTTTGGCAACTCTTCCCTCCATTACTCTTACGCCGCAAACAAAAGTTTTATCGAATGGAAATTTAGCTAAAATTTTAGATACTCCCAAAATTTCTTCTCTTAATGCATCCAATTTCCCTTGAACAAATTCAGATATTTCATCAATCATTTCATAGATAATTGTGTAATTTTTAACTAAAACTTTTTCAGTTTTAGCTAACCTTACAATTTCTGGTTTTAATTTCACGTTAAAACCTAAAACAATTGCACCGATAGACTTAGCAAATAATATATCTGATACTTCAACGTCACCAGTTTTTTTAACTACAAATTTTACTTTCTCTGGAATAGAGTTGGTAATTGCTTCTAATGATCCCTCAGAGTCAGCACATAAAACTACTGCCAAAACATTTTCATCAATATTATCAAAAGGATTTACTGGATTTTTGGATACTTCTTCTTTGTATTCTAAGTTTTGCACTTCGCCTTTAGTGTGAGTTATTACACTGCCAACCGTAGGAACAGATTCAAAACCTAATACTTCAACTCCTTGACCAACGCTCGCACTAAGAACTGGTTTTCCTAAATAATCAAGCATGCTTCTAACTTTTCCCTTTGCTCCGGAATCAGCGAAAATTTCTTCTTTAACATTTAAGACACCATTTTTTACAATTAAGGTTGCCCTAGGACCAGAGTTTTTGTCTAACTTTGATTCAATAACAATTCCCATAAAGCTGCCAGTTGCTGTAAAAGGATAGAAATTGGCTTCTTTTTTCATTTCATAGACTAAAAGTATTAAATCTAAAAGTTCTTTAATATTAGTATTTGTTTTTGCTGAAACTTCAATAAAGGGAACATCTCCACCATAATTTTCCAGCATTACTTCCTCCCTTAAAAGCTGTTGAATAGCTTTATCAACTAATTTCTGAGGATCATCGGATTTAGTAAAAACAACAATAAAAGGGATCTTAGAATTTTTTAAAAGGCCAATGCTTTCCTTAGTTTGTGGCATAACTCCATCAACACTTGAGACTACTAAAAGAGCAATATCCGCAGCCTGAACTCCTCTACCACGCATCTGGAAAAAGGCTTCATGACCTGGGGTATCAATAAAAGTTATATTTTCTTTTTTACCGTTATATTCAACTTCAACTGAGGAAGCGCCAATTTTTTGAGTGATTCCACCATGCTCTCTGGCAGCAACAGCTGTATTTCTGATTGCATCTAAAAGGGAGGTCTTACCGTGGTCAACATGACCCAAAACCGCAACTACTGGCGGATAGAAGTTTTTGTCACTATTAATGTCATTTGTCTTTGTGTCCATATTAAATTAACCATTTTCGACAAGTTATTATGTAAAGAATAATTTCTCATATTACTTTTGCTCATCGGTCTTGTCGGATTCTTCAACTTTTACTTCTTCTTGAGCTTGTTCTAAATTTTCAGCTTCAACAACTGCTTCAACTGCAGCTTCTGTTTCTTCTGGTGCAGCTTCAGCTTCAGATTTAACTTCTGGCTCAGTAACAGCTGGCTCAGTAACTTCTGAAGCTACTTCAGCTGTTTTTTCTTCTTTTACTTCTTCCTTTGGTTCTTTGACAACCTCTATTTTAGGTGCATTTGGATCTTCTTCAATTTCAATTCTATATCCAGTTAATTTTGATGCAAGTCTAACATTTTGACCATCTTTACCAATTGCTAAAGAAAGTTCTTGTGGAGCAACATATACCTTAGCTAGTTTTTCATCTTCATTTACTTCTACTCTTAACTCCTTAGCAGGAGATAATGCTTGAGCTATATAGCTTTGAGAATTTTCTTGCCATTGAATAATATCAATTTTTTCTAAACCATTAAATTCAGCAATAATAGCTTGAACTCTAACTCCTTTTTGACCAACGCAACTTCCAACTGGATCAATACCAGATTGATTTGAATAAACTGCGATCTTACTTCTGTTTCCTGCCTCTCTTTCAATAGCTTTAATTTCAACTGCTCCTTGAGCAACTTCTGGAACCTCTCTTTTAAAGAGTCCTTCTAAAAGTCCTTTATGAGACCTAGAGACAACAACTTCTTCTCCTCTTAATCCTTCTTTAATTTCTACAACATAAAAAGTTAATCTTTGATTTAAATGATATTTTTCATTAGAAATTTGCTCCATTGGAGGCATAATAGCTTCAGTTTTACCAATATCAACTATTACATTTGGTCCTGCAAATCTTAAAACCATTCCATTAACAACGGTTCCAATTTTAAGTCTAAAATCTGAGATAACAGCTTCTTTTTCTTTTTCTCTAATTTTTTGCAAAATTACTTGCTTTGCGGTTTGAGCTGCAATTCTTCCAAAGCCTGGAGGCGTTACGTCAACATCATTGTGGAAAATCTTAGCTTCACCAGTATTAGAATTAAGTTCTGCTCTAAATTCTTCAAGTTCTGCTTCTGGATGATCTTTTCTATATGCGGCTAAGATTGCATTTTGAACTGTTTCCAAAACAACCACTGGATCTAGGCCTCTTTCATTTGAGACCTGATTTAAAGCTAGTGCAAATTCACTTCTTTGTATTGCTGGCATAATGGAGACAAGTATATCATTTTCTGAGGCTCGCTTCAAGAAGCTAAGTTTAAATTTCTATCTCACCACTTGGATTTAAATGTAAAATTAACGTACTTCCTCTATTTATCTCATTACTAAGCAATTTTCTTGCGATTAAATCTTCTAGATTATCTTGAATAAATCTTTTAAGAGGTCTTGCGCCAAATTCTTTATCAAATCCCTCGTTAACAATTTTGGCGATTACATCTTGAGAGTAAGAAACCTTTACGTCTTTTTCCATTAATGTTTTAGAAAAATCAGCTAACATTAATTTAACAATTTGCTCTACTTCACTCAAAACAAGAGGCGTAAAGACAACAATATCATCGAACCTATTTAAAAGTTCTGGCTTAAACAAAGAATTAGTCTGTAAATATTCAAGTAGGGTTTGCTTAAACTTTTTGTTTTCCGCTTTACCAGCCTCAACACTTTCCCGAATATACTCTGATCCTGCATTAGATGTTGCAATGATTATAGAATTTACAAAAGAAACAGTTTTACCTTTTGCATCTGTTAATCTTCCTTCATCAAAAACCTGCAAGAATAAATCTAGAATTTTTTGATCAGCTTTTTCAAACTCATCAAGTAAAATTAATGAATATGGATTATCAAAAACTGCTTCTGTAAGTAGACCTTTCTCTTGGTTCTCAGTTGAACCAATCAATTTCTTAATTCCATCTTCACCAACAAATTCACTCATATCGAATCTAATTAAACGAGAACTATTACCAAAATATATATCAGCCAAAGCTTTTGCTGTTTGAGTCTTACCTACACCTGTTGGACCTAAAAAGAGAAATGAAATTGGTTTTTCTCCATTATTTATTCCTGCTCTAATTCTTCTAATTGCCTCTGAAATTGCCACAATTGCATAATTTTGACCAATAACTTTTTTGTGAAGTTCTGATTCTAAATTCAAAAGCAAATCTTTTTCTACTTTCTTGGGCTCACCAACATCAACTCTAACTACTTTTTTAATTTGCTCCAAAACATCTTGCTCTTCTACTATTGCCTTGCCTACTAGATTAACTGAATTTGCACTATCTTCTAAAAGCGCAACACTTGATCCTGGCATAACCTTATCTTTTGCATAGTTTTGACCATAATTTGCAGCTGTTAAGACTGCTTTATATGACAAAAATACGTTATATCTATCTTCTACTTCAAATGATTTATCAAAAAGCATAAGTAAAACTTCATCTCTAGTTGGCTCTTTAAACTCTACAACTGCAAATGAATCCATTAAGCTTTTCATTGGCTCAACAGATTTTTTAAATTCTTCTCTATTTACTGAAGCAATGATTTTTACTTTTCCCAAGGAAAGATAGGGAATTAAAACTCCGGAAATATCTAAATTAAACACCTTGCTACCTAAAATATTTTGAAACTCTGGAATATACACAATTACATTTCCACTATGCGAGAGCTCTTCTAAAGTAGCACTTAACCTTTCCTCAAGCTCTCCTTGAGTATTTGCACCAGCCATAAGCTCATCAACCATTAATTCAAATATTCTTTGATGATATAGATTCCCTTTTAGATACCCCATGTAGCTTTCAATTGCTAATTTCCCAACTATTGCTTCTTTACCACTACCTGTATCGCCAACTAACAAAACACTACTATTTTTATGAAGTCCTTCAACTATTTGTTGATATTCATTTTGTCTTAATACTGGTTCTTTTTTAATTTTCAAAAAGTCTCTAGTTAAGTCAGTCATATATTTTTGTGTTTCCAAAGTCCAACCATATACCCAATCTTCTGCAATTCCCTCTCCTGCAAAAACAAATTCTCTGTTTTTTGCCATTTCTTCCTTGGGATAAGCATTCGATGTCCAAAGTAAAATATTAATTAAGTCTGCTTCTTTTAATTTTTTAGAGAAAAGGAATTCTGAAGTTTTTTCGGTAATGAGTAAATATGCAGCAAATAAATCCATGGTTGTTACATATCTACCATTAACTTGCTTTGCAATTTCAAATGCTTTCTTAACTAACTCTTCTCGATTAAAATCTAAAACTTGTATTTCATTTGGGTCTGTATCCATTTTGTAAACCATAAAAACAACTTGATTTAGATTTAGAAGTTCTTTGATAAAATGTGAAGAATTTTTATTAGCTGCAAGTATACTCAATGCGTCAAGACTAAAACTATCTAGAAAATCCCCAGTATTTTCACTTACCTCTTTTTGCGGAAGTAGCTTAACTACTTTTTGCGTAAAGAAAACTTCAAGCATTAGAAAAAGAGAGAATGGAATAATAAAGATGTTTGGATAAATACGTAAAACTAGACCAAAAACTACTGGGGTTAATAAAAATAGAAATATAAAAATTCTAATTATCCTAAAAGTTACACTGTTATAGTGAAAATAAAAATTTGCAAAATCTTTCATATTCTTATAAATGGCAAATAAAATGTTAGGAATGGCCAGGTTAAAAAGAGAACAAAAATTATAATTTCAGTTAAAAGTAAAAATGCAAAAATAAATAAATCTGCCAGAATAAATAAGCTTTTAATAGTAATTCCCATAAAAATAGAGAATCTAATTAAGCCTTTGCGATATTCATTTTTCCAAGGCTTAAAAAAAGTCTTAAGCATTAATGGAAGCGAAAATGCGTTAAAAAAAGACTTATTTAAATTATTAAAAAATTTTAGGAGTCGAATAGGAGCTTCTAAATACCAAAATTTAACTAGGTAAACGGGCAGTTTCCACATA
>CAZIOR010000004.1:36967-38386 GCA_964540925.1 uncultured Gammaproteobacteria bacterium
TTGAACTTCGTGCCATAACTTATTTAGACATATTATTTATTGGTTGTCAAATTTAATTAATTTCCTGTAAATCTGGCATAAATAATAATTACAAATCCAACTGTAAGCACAGATAAACCTACGCCTTCAGTAAAACTCACTTTTTCTTTAAACACAAAATAACTTATCACCGTTGATAATAAGATTGTACCTCCATAAACTATTGGCGTTACTATACCAACTTTATTCTCTGCAAAACTTTTATTTAAGAAAAGACTAAATAAAGCAACAAAAATACCAGCAACTATGGCTGCAAAAATTCCCAATCTTTGATTTCCTACTCCTGATTTAGTAAGTATAGGTACAGCTAAAATAACGGGCAAAACAGTTGAGACTAAATTAACAATTGCCGCAACAAAAACTGAATTCATTAATCTTGCTGCAAATGTGCTAACGATAACCACGCCTGTGTAAAAAATTAATGCGAGGAATATATAAATCATTAATAGATTATATATTAAAACCAAGAAGATTTTTTAGGTTCTCCATCAAATTCTTTCAATAATTCTTTTTGTTTACCAGTTAAATTTTTAGGAACACTTACTTTTATTCTGACATAATGGTCTCCAAAACCACTTCCTCTTAACATTTTTACACCTTTTCCTCTAAGTCTTATTAAGGCATCGGGCTGAGTTCCTGCTGGAATTTTAATTTTTACACTTCCCTGAACTGTTTCAATTTCAACTTCAGTTCCTAATGCTGCTTTAGCAAATGAAAGCTCCTCATTGGCAACAATATCATAACCTTCACGCTTAAACTTTGAATGTCCACTAACCTGCAAAATTACCTCAGAATCTCCAAACCTAATTCTTGAACCATCATCAACTCCGGCTGGAATTTTGATTGTTTGGGTTTTACCATCTAAACTTACCTTTTTAGTTGTGCCTTTAACAGCATCCATAAAATCAATATTTAATGCATAAGTTGGTCTTTGCCTTGCTCTTTGCCCTCCAAATGGGTTGGCACCACCAAAAAATTGTTCAAAAATATCAAATGGATCAGAAAAACCACCAAAATCAAAACCTCCACCATTAGAAGTGTAAGTATATGTAAATGGACCTTGTTGTCCGCCAAAGCCTCCAAATCCACCACCAAATGGACCACCCGCACCTGGACCACCCTGTTCAAAAGCGGCTTCACCAAACTGATCATAGGTTTTTCTTTTTTGAGCATCAGATAAAACCTCATAAGCTTTGGTTACTTCTTTAAATTTATCTTCAGCGGCTTTGTCTCCCTTATTTCTATCTGGATGGTATTGTAAAGCTAGTTTTCGATAAGCTTTTTTAATTTCTGTATCACTAGCTCCTTTTGCTACTCCTAAAATTGAATAATAATCTTTATTTGCCATAGGTTAATTATAAATTATTTTACTGTTACGCT
>CAZIOR010000005.1:0-34635 GCA_964540925.1 uncultured Gammaproteobacteria bacterium
ACTCCGGGCATATGTATATTTTATACGAAAAAAAGTGGAACTATGTCAAGTAGTCTTACTGTATCACAGTGTGTTAAAATTAGCGTATGCAATTTAAACTAAAGTCAGATTTTAAACCTACTGGAGATCAACCTCAGGCAATAGAAAAACTATCTCAAGGTTTTCAAGAAAATAAACATCATCAAGTTCTACTTGGTGTAACTGGTAGTGGTAAGACTTTTACCATGGCAAACATGATTCAAAAGATTCAAAAGCCTACCTTGATTATTTCCCATAATAAAACATTAGCTGGGCAACTCTATCAAGAATTCAGAGATTTTTTTCCTGAAAATGCAGTTTCCTACTTTGTTTCATATTACGATTTTTATCAACCTGAGGCATATATTCCCTCTTCAGACACATATATTGAAAAAGAAGTTGAAATTAACGAAGAAATAGATAAATTGAGGCTTGCCGCAACAACTAATCTTTTAACCAGAAAAGATGTAATTGTCGTTGCATCAGTATCTTGTATATATAATCTTGGCTCCCCTATTGAATATGGCAAATTTATTCTCGAACTTAAACCTGGTGTAAAGCTTGAGCAAAGAGATATTTTAGTTAGGCTTGCTGATTTACAGTATGAAAGAAATGATTATTCGTTCCAAAGAGGCAGTTTTAGAGTAAGAGGCGAAGATATTGATCTTTTTCCCTCATATAGTGATTTAGGACTTAGAATTAGTACTTTGAATGGCAAGATTAAGCATATTATTGAATTCGATCCTTTAACTGGCGACAATTTGCGAATACTAGAAGGTACTGTCATTTATCCAGCTAAACATTATATGACTGATCCAACAACCTATCCAAATGTTTTCCCACAAATAAAAAAAGATCTAGATGAACAAGTTGCTAAATTTAAAAAAGATGGCAAATTAATTGAAGCTCAAAGAATTGCTCAAAGAACCAATTTTGACTTAGACATGATTAGGGAAATTGGTTATGTTAATGGAATTGAAAATTATTCAAGATATTTCGATGGTAGAAAACCTGGAGACGCTCCATATTCACTACTTGAATATTTTAGGGCTTGTGATTCAGATTATCTAACAATAATTGATGAATCTCATATTACCCTTCCCCAAATTAGGGGAATGTACAACGGTGACAGAGCTAGAAAAGAAAACTTAATAAACTATGGCTTTAGACTCCCCTCAGCACTAGATAATAGACCTTTAAAGTATGAAGAATTTGCAACTAGAGTTAAAAATTTAGTTTATGTTTCTGCAACTCCAAATGACTACGAATTATCTTTAGCCAAAGAATATGATGGTATCGCAGAACAGTTAATTAGACCAACTGGGTTAGTAGATCCTGAAGTTACTGTTAAACCAAGCAAAGGACAAATTGAAGATTTAATTTTAGAAATTGAAAAAACAGTCAAAAATAAACAAAGAGTTTTGGTTACAACCTTGACTAAGAGAATGGCAGAAGAGCTTTCAAGTTATTTAATGGAAAGAAATATAAAAGTTTCTTACCTTCATTCAGATATTGAGACTTTAAAGCGCCAAGATGTTTTAGACAGACTAAGAGAAGGAGAATACGACGTTTTAATAGGTATTAATTTACTAAGAGAAGGATTAGATCTTCCTGAAGTCTCGTTAGTTGCAATAATTGACGCAGATAAAGAAGGATTTTTAAGAAGTAGAAGCGCATTAATTCAAACTATGGGAAGAGCTGCTAGAAATGTTGATTCAAGAGTAATTATGTATGCGGACAAAATTACTGGCTCAATGCAAGCTGCAATTGATGAAGTTGAAAGAAGAAGAAAGATTCAAATGGAATACAATAAAAAACACAATATTACACCAACAACAATTTCTAAATCTATTAGAGCAAGGCTCGTTGAAGAACAAATTGAAGAAGAAAAGCAAGCAAACTATCTCTTATCTCTTCAATCAAAAGAAATACTACTTCCTGATGAAAAAGAAAAATTAATTAAAAAATTAACTAGCCAAATGCGAGAAGCAGCTAAAGAATTGGATTTTGAAACAGCAACTATTCTTAGAGACCAAATCCGCCAACTAAAGAAATAGTTTGACTCCATAATCTAAATTCACTATAATTGCAAATCTTATGAATAGACCAGAAGTATTAAATGTTCATAGAAACGGGTATAAAGAAAGAAGAGCGCGTGCAGGATTCCACGCAATTCCTACATGCGAATTCCCTGTTGCGCCTTATACTAATAAATTAATACATAGTCCAGTAGAATTGTTACCTTTAAAACCCTCCCGAATTTGGGCAAAAGTTTTTGATAGACATCACAGACAACCTCATTTAGGAGAAGTAGTTACAGAAAGTTAATTTTAAAAATTTGCCGCAGATACTTACTGAATTTCGGAGAATTAATTAAGCTTTTTATTTCTTAAATAATAAAGTTTTGCTCTTCTAACCTTGGATTTAATATGTCCCTTAACTACTGTTTTTTCAATGTTTGGAGACATTACTGGAAAAATTCTTTCTACTCCAATTTCACCAACCATTTTTCTAACTGTAAAAGTTTTATTATCGCCTCTACCTTTTATCTTTAAGACAACACCTTCAAAAACCTGAATTCTGGTTTTTTCACCTTCAGTAACTTTTTGAAAAACTCTTACTACGTCACCTGGAACGAAATCAATTTTTGCAATCATAGGCATTATTATACCCTAAATTGTTTTTAAGCTCAAGAATTAGTTTAGACAAGTGAATCAATGAATTCCAGGAAGATTGGATGAGGTCTTAAAGGCCTACTTTTATACTCTGGATGTCCTTGGGTACCAACATAAAAAGGATGATCTTTTTTAGGAAGCTCTATTATTTCAACTAAGTTTTCTTTTTTAGACCTTGCGCTTATAACCAGACCGTTTTTCTCAAATTCTTTGGCAAATTCGTTATTAAATTCATATCTGTGTCTGTGGCGCTCACTAGTTAAATTAGTAGCTTTTTGTTTAAAACCAGAATATTTTGCATAAATATCCCAAGCTCTAGTTCCTTTTTTAACAATAGCCTCCCATCCTCCTAAACGCATTGTACCGCCAAATTGCTTATTAGCTACCAAATCTCTTTGGCTAGCAATGAAATGAATAACTGGGTGTTTGGTTTTTTTATTTTCTTCAGTATTTGCGTCTTTAAAACCTAGAACATCTCTAGCAAAAGCTATTACTGCAAGCTGCATTCCATAGCAGAGCCCAAGATAGGGAATTTTATTAATCCTAGCAAAACTGGCAGCCTTTATCATGCCTTCTGCTCCTCTTTCTCCCCAACCAATTGGGACAATTATGCCGTTTAAGTTTTCTATCTCACCGAAAACTTTTTCTGCTCCTTCTTTTTCTACTCTTTCAGCATCAACCCAAACTGTTTCAACTTTAACATTTTTTTTCCAACTTGCATGATCCAATGCGTCAAAAAGCGCAGCATATGAATCTTTGAGTTGATATTCACCTGTTCCAAAATATTTTCCTACAATTGCCACCTTTGCTGTTTTCTTTTGAGACTTAGTGCTGTCTACGAATGTTTTCCAAGCAGTTAAATTAGGCTCTTTAATCTTTAAGCCTAGCTTTTGCAAAATCCTCTTATGCATATTTTGTTTATATAAAACAAAAGGGATTTCATAAACACTACCTAAATCAGGTGAGGAAATTACATCTTCTTTATGAATATTGCAAAAAAGAGCTAACCTATCTTTCCTTCTTTGATCTAAATATTTTTCTCCCCTTGTTACTAAAAAGTCAGGTTGAATTCCCATAGTGTTTAACATCCTAACTGAAAGTTGGGTTGGCTTAGTTTTCGGTTCTCCTAAATGTCCAGGGGTTGGAACGTAGCTAACATGAATATGAATAACATCTTTTGGTCTTTTTAAGGTAAGCATTCTTGAGGCTTCATAAAAAAGTGCATTTTGATATTCCCCTGCAGTTCCACCCAATTCAACAATGATAATATCCGGATTGTCTTTGTCTTCAAGTATCTTTATTCTTCGCAAGATTTCATCGGTAATGTTGGGAATTGCTTCGACATCTTCTCCGTTATATTCAAATCTTCTTTCTCTGTCTATTACTGTTTTATAGATTTTACCCATGGTAACAAAATTATCTTTGCCCATATCTATATCAAGATATTTTTCATAGGTTCCTAAATCCATATCTCCTTCCGTACCATCTTCACAAAGGAACGGATCGCCATGTTCTATGGGATTAATAGTTCCAGCATCTACATTCAAATAATTCTCGAATTTAATTGGAGAAATCTTGAAACCTGCTGATTTTAAAATTAAGGCGATTGAGGCGGCGGTAGTACCTTTTCCGATTCCGGAAATTACTCCACCAGAAACAAAGATATATTTTGTAGATTTTTTACTGGGCACGATTTACTATATCAAATGAATTTTTTGCCGTCAATTACTATTTTTGATATTTCTTGAAAAACTGAGGATATTTTTTCATTGTAAATCTTACACCTGAATGTAAAGGGCGTGGTAAAGCCGTTAATTTAAATATTGAAATTTCATCAAACTTTTCTGGCTCAGTAATCTTAGCTTTTTTAATATCAACTTTAACAAAAAATGGAACTACCACCAATGAGTTTTTTTACCATCTATTACTCTAATTATTGAATGAGCAGGTAGTTGTTCTTGAATTTTTCCATTTACACCGTATTCTTCTTTAACTTCCCTAAGAACTGCTTCTTCTAAGCTTTCTCCAAAGTCTACTTTCCCACCACCAAAATCCCAATTACCTCTTTCATCTCGTGCTTTAGAGCTTCTTTTGTGCAGCAAAAAATTTCCTTTACCATCATTACAATAGAAAGGTGTAGTAAGGGCAATATAATCAAAACCGGGCTTTAGCATAACTTGGAGCGGGATACGAGAATCGAACTCGCGTCTCTTCCTTGGGAAGGAAATATTCTACCACTGAACCAATCCCGCATAGGAAGATTATAACTCAATCTAAATGAGTTTGGAATTTCTCGTTAACACACTGGTTATCTAGGTAGGACAATTGTATTATCTGCGTGAATTAAATTAGGATCTGTTAATTTATTAACTCTTGCAATTTCTACCCATTTGTAACCATCTCCGTACGCTCTAACTGCAATATGCCACAAATCATCGCCTCTTTGGATCTTATAAGATCTTCCAGCGATTCTTCCCATGTCGCCTGCAACTGGTTGAGTTGTAGGTGTTGGTGTGATTTGAGCAACTTCTGCTGTTCTTTGTTTTACATTAGGCAACGTGAGTTTGGTGCCTGCAAATAAAACGCTTGGATTTTCCAGTTTATTTGTATTTGCGATATCAATCCAATTGTATCCTGAACCATAAACATTTTGTGCAATATGCCACAAATCATCGCCGCTTTTGACAATGTAAGTTTTGAATTTAAGTGAACCAAATTGTTCTTGCTCAATTGACGTGGATGTAGAGCTAGTCTCTTGCATCATTTTATTTCTTTCTTTTAAGAAAGAGAAAATGAGAATAACAGAGATAACTACAACAACTGCTCCTAAGAATAAACTTGTGTAAGATTCTCCCCATTTAATTTGAGAGAGAAAATTATTATTTTTCTTAACTTCTTTAACAGAAGTTTTCGCAACTGTTTTCTTTTTTGTTTTTGCCATTTTGCCTCCTTTCTGAGCAGAAGAAATTATGTAGTTTGGGACAAGCGGGATGGACGGGACTCGAACCCGCGACCTCCTCCGTGACAGGGAGGCGCTCTAACCAAACTGAGCTACCACCCCAAACTGTTCGTATCTTAACAAAAATTTGAATTATCTTCAAGGCTCTGGTATGATTTTTCCAATGAGCAACCAAGAAATTGCTAAGCTTCTAGAAAACGTTGCCACAGCCTACATTATTAAAGACGAAAAGAAATTTAAGTTTCAACTTCTTGCCTATCAAAAAGCAGCAGAAACTGTCAGAAATTTAAATCGCGAACTTATCGATTACTACAGAGATAATGAATTAGAATCCTTACCCGGTATTGGACCTACTTTGAAAGGCCACTTAGTAGATCTTTTTAAAAACGGAGAAGTTAAGCATTTTGATTGGGTTTTAGATGGAATACCTAAATCCGTATTTGTCTTAACGGATATCCCAACTTTTGGTCCTAAAAAAGCTTTTAAACTTGTTTCCCAATTTCACTTAAATGATCCTAAAACCGTTATTGAGGACTTAAAAAAAATTGCTGAAAAAGGTGAAATTGCCAAGCTTGAAGGATTTGGAGAAAAATCTCAATCAGATGTAATTAGAGCTATTAATGAATTTAAAGAAGGAAAAGGAAAAACTACTAGGATGATCCTTCCTTATGCATATGAAGTAGCCCAGAAATTAATCGAGTATATGCAAAAAAATCCAGATGTTGAAAGAATTGAAGCATTAGGTAGTTTTAGACGAAGACAATCAACAGTTGGGGACTTAGATTTCGCAGTTGCTACCGCTAAACCAAAAGACGTAATCGAATATTTTGTAAATTACCCATCAAAAGAAAGAATTATTGAAAAAGGCGATGTTTCAGCTTCAATTCTAGTTGCAGGAGGCAGACAAGTCGACTTACTTATCCAACCAAAAGCTGCATTCGGATCACTTTTACAACATTTCACTGGCAGCAAGAATCATAATGTTGCTCTAAGAGAATATGCTTTAAAAAAACATTTATCGCTTTCCGAATATGGTATTAAAAATTTAAAATCTAAGGATAAAAAAATACAGCAATTTGCAGACGAAGAAAAGTTTTATAACGCCATAGGACTTTCATTTGTCCCACCAGAATTAAGAGAAAATACAGGAGAGATAGAGCTTGCTGAAAAAAACAAATTGCCAAAACTCGTTGAGCTATCAGACATTAAAGGTGATTTTCATATTCATTCAAATTTTCCAATTGAGCCAAGTCATGATCTTGGACAAAGTTCTATGGAAGAAATGCTTGAAGTTGCAAAAAATTTCGGATATGAATATTTGGGCTTCTCGGAACACAATCCAAGTACATCCAAACACACAAGTGAACAAATTTATTACCTGATTAAAAAACGCAACGAACTAATTGATAAACTTAATTCAAGTAAAAAATATATTCGAATATTTAAATTACTCGAAACAGATATATTGCCCTCAGGTGAACTTGCTATAGATGATAAAGCACTATCTCTTTTAGATGCGTCTATTGTTTCAATTCACAGTGTTTTCAAAACAGACAAAGATAAAATGACAGATAGAGTTTTAAAAGGTCTTTCTCATCCAAAAGCTAAGATTCTTGCCCACCCCACTGGTAGACTTCTAAATGATAGGTATGGTTATGATTTAGATTTCAAACGTATATTTAAATTTTGTAAGGAAAACAATAAAGCCTTAGAGATTAACAGCTGGCCACAAAGATTAGACTTGCCTGATTCCCTTGTTAAAGAAGCAATTGAAAACGGAGTAAAGTTGGTTATAGACAGTGATAGTCATGCAGCCAGCCAAATGTCTCAACAAAAATATGGAGTCTTTGTTGCCAGACGTGGATGGGCTACAAAAAGTGACATAATTAACACATTCAGTTATAATGAAATTACTGATTGGTTTAGTAAATAATTAGTAAATAAAAGGAGGTGACCACATATGAACTTAGTAATAATCGGAATAGTAGTTTTAGCAATTCTTGCTTTCGTTTGGTTTCTATATAACAGCATCATAGTTGCTAAATTAAGAATTTCTGAAGCTCTCTCTCAAATTGATGTTCAATTAAAAAGACGAACAGATTTAATCCCAAATTTAGTTGAAACTGTAAAAGGCTACGCTAAACATGAAAAGGGACTTTTCGAGAAAGTAGCAGAAGAAAGATCAAAATTAATGACTGCTTCAAGCACTGAAGAAAAGGCAAAAGTTAATAATGAACTTTCTCAAACTCTTAAATCGATTTTAGCTATTGCTGAGAGTTATCCAGACTTAAAAGCCAGCCAAAATTTCTTAGGACTTCAAGAAGAAATTTCTGATACTGAAAACAAAATTGCTTATGCCAGACAATTTTATAATTCTGTTGTTTTAGACTACAACACTAAATTAAAACTATTCCCAAATGTTTTAATAGCAGGGTTATTGAACTTCAAGGAAGCAGAATTCTTTGCTGCAACTGAAGAGGAAAAGAAAGGTGTAAAAATTAGTTTTTAATCCATGAATATTTATTCTGCAATAACTGCAAATAAAAATAAAACGTGGTTAATTATGCTATTGTTCGTGCTTATTATCACGACGATTGTATATGTATTTAGTAAGGCTTTAGGCTACGGCATTGGCTTTGCTGGAATTGCCCTTGTATTTGCAGGCATAACAAGTATTGGAAGTTACTATTACTCAGATAAGTTAGTGCTTGCAACTAGTGGTGCTAAGCAAATTGAAAAAAGTGATAGTCCAGAACTTTTTAGAATAATTGAGAATCTAGCAATTGGCGCTGGTCTTCCTATGCCAAGAATTTACATTATTCATGACTCTGCTCCAAATGCGTTTGCAACTGGTAGAGATCCAAAACACGCAGTAGTATGTGTCACCACTGGTCTTTTAGAAATGATGAATAAGGCAGAACTAGAAGGAGTTATTGCCCATGAATTATCACATGTTAAAAACTATGACATTAGACTTATGGGAATTGTCGCAATTTTAGTCGGATTTATAGCTATTGCGTCAAATATGTTTACAAATCATTTGTGGTTCGGTGGAATGGGTCGAGATAGCGATGATAATGACAATAGATCTACACCAATCTTTTTAATTATAGGCATAGCCTTAGCAATACTTTCTCCAATAGCTGCAACCATCATTCAGCTAGCCATTTCCAGAAAAAGAGAATTTTTAGCTGATGCCTCAGGAGCTTTGCTTACAAGATATCCTGAAGGACTTGCTTCAGCTTTAGAAAAACTTGATCAATATCCAAGATCATTAAAATCAGCAAACAATGCAACTGCGCATCTTTTTATAGTTAATCCATTCAAAGGAAAAACAGCAAAGCAATGGTTCACGTCACTTTTTGACACCCACCCATCTATCGAAGAACGCATTAAAATCTTGCGTTCAATGTAAAATGACTTTATTAATTGTTTTATTTGGCAAACTTTTTCTTAAAGCAATTAAATTCCTAAACCTTGGCAACGGTTCTACATGGCCGGGACATATAGCTTTAAGTATTAATAAAAATTTTGTTAAAAACTATTTAAAAAAATCCCAAATAAAAGTAATTTTAATTGCAGGCACAAACGGCAAGACTACAACCGGAAAACTCATTGCTCATTTATTAAACGCTGATGGCAAATCAACTGTTGAAAATGATTCTGGAGCCAATCTTTTAAATGGACTTGCTTCAACTTTAATTAAAGGAGGAAATTTATCTGGCAAACTTCATAAAGATTATTTAATTTTTGAGGCAGATGAGAATGCTCTTCCTCAAGTTTTAAAACAGATTGAACCTGATTATTTAATTTGTCTTAATCTTTTCAGAGATCAATTAGATAGATATGGCGAAATTGACTCTATTGCTAAAAGATGGAAAAAAGCCTTTGATAAGCTAAATAACAAGACTACGCTTATCTTAAACGCCGATGACCCACAAATTGCCTACCTTGGCAACGAACTTAAATGTAAGACCTTGTATTTTGGTTTGTCTGAAAAGACAGATCAAAATAAAACTAAACATGGTGCTGATTCAATTTATTGTCCAAAATGTAAGGAAAAATTATCTTATTCTTCTGTTTTTTTCTCACATCTTGGTAATTGGGAGTGTAAAAACTGCAAGCTTAAAAGACCTAAATTAAATACTCAAGACCTAAAGTCATACCCACTTCTAGGAACATATAATAAATACAATACTTTAGCAGCTTATTTAATTGCTTCTTCGGAAAATCTGAAAGTTACCGCCATCATGAACGCGTTATCTAACTTTAAGCCCGCTTTTGGAAGACAAGAAAAACTTTCTTTCATGGGAAAAGACGTTCAAATATTTCTTTCAAAAAATCCAACAAGTTTTAATGAGTCATTAGATACAATTAAAAGTATTAAAGGAAAAAACTTACTTATTCTTTTAAATGACCAAATCCCTGATGGCTTAGACATTTCTTGGATTTGGGACATTAATTTTGAAAATATTTTAGATAAAGATTTGAATATTTGCATATCTGGTGAAAGAGCTTGGGAAATGGGACTAAGATTAAAACATGCTAATGTCTTTACGCATATTGAAGAAGACTTTGAAAAAGCCTTAAATGCTATGACAGAAAATATAAATTCAAATGAGACTCTCTTTGTTTTGGCAAACTATTCTGCAATGCTAAATATCAGAAAAGTAATTACAGGTAAAAAAATATTATGAAAAAAAGCATAACAATCGGCTGGCTATACCCAACCCTAATGAATATTTATGGAGACAGGGGTAATATTACTACTCTTATAAATAGATGTAAGTGGCATGATATTGAAACAGAAGTAAAGTATTTAGACCCAAGATTTAGCAAAGAAGATTTAGAATCCTGTGATCTTTTAATTATGGGAGGAGCACAAGACAGCCAGCAAACAATTGTTAACAAAGACTTAATGACTAAAAAAGACTTACTTAAAGCTAAAATTGAATCAGGAACTCCGGGCTTATACGTCTGCGGAGGCTTTCAATTCTTGGGTAAATACTATAAAGAAGCAGATGGTAGCGTTATTGATGGCCTTGGTCTATTTGATTTATATACAGAAAATCCTGGTGAAAAAACTCAAAGACTCATTGGTAATATGGCCTTTAAATTCTCCGATCTAGATTATGTCTTAATTGGTTTTGAAAATCATGGGGGTAGAACATATCTAGGAAAAGATATCGAACCTTTTGGCAGCGTTATTGCTGGTTTTGGCAATAACGGCAATGACCAAACTGAAGGCGCAAGATATAAAAATAGTTTTGGTACATATTCTCATGGACCGCTACTTCCTAAAAATCCTAAATTTGCAGATTATTTAATTAAACTTTCCTTAGAACAAAAATATAAGACAAAAATTGAATTAGAAGATTTAGATGATAATATTGAAAACAAGGCAAGAATGGCAATTGCCAATAAGCTCAACATTGCCATATAATAGCTTCAATGAAGATAAATATTAAAACTGTTGCAAAACTCGCAAACCTCCACTTAACTTCTGAGGAAGAAGAAAAATTTGCCAAACAGCTTGAGGAAACAGCCGTATACGTTGACGAACTAGAAGAAGTTGACACAAACAATATTGAAGCAACAAGTCAAGTTACAGGATTAGAAAATGTTTTAAGAGAAGATATTACTAAACCTTCGCTTTCTCAAGAAGAGGCTTTAAAAAATGCAAAGGAAACCCATAACGGATTTTTTAAGGTGAAGGGAATTTTACAAAATGAATAATTTAACAATTAAAAAAGCAAAACAAGGACTTCAAAATAGAGATTTTAGCTCTGTAGACTTAACTAAAGCTTGTCTTGAACAAATTAAAAAATCTGAACCTCATCTAAATGCGTTTGTGACGGTAACAGAAGAAGAGGCTTTAAAAAATGCAGAAACAGCTGACAAATTAATTGCTGCTGGTCAAGATTTGCCGCTTCTTGGTATTCCTTTAGCAATTAAAGATAACTTCTCAACCCTTGGTATTCGAACAACTGCATCTGCAAAAATCTTAGATAACTATTTACCACCATTTGATTCAACGGTTGTTCAAAAATTAAAAGCAGCTGGAATGGTGCTACTTGGTAAAACCAATATGGATGCTTGGGCGCATGGTTCTTCTACAGAAACTTCTGACTTTGGAGCAACTAAAAATCCTTGGAATACAAATCATTTGCCTGGGGGTTCTTCAGGAGGTTCAGCTGCCTCTGTTGCCGCAGATCAATGCATTGCTGCAATTGGCTCTGAAACTGCAGGGTCAATTAGGCAACCTGCCAGCTGGTGTGGAGTTGTTGGCCTTAAACCAACCTATGGCAGAGTAAGTAGATATGGTGTTGTAGCTATGGGATCAAGCCTTGATTCACCAGGTCCAATTACCAAAACCGTTGAGGATAGCGCTTTAATTTTAGAAGTCTTAGCAGGAATTGATCCAAATGATGCAACCACATCTTCAAAGCCGGTCTTGGAATATACTAAGCTTTTAACTAAAGACATAAAAACTTTAAGAATTGGTATTTCTGATGAATATTTCATTAAAGGACTAGATCCAGAAGTTGAAGCTGGAGTTAAAGCTGCTTTGAAAAAACTTGAAGCTATGGGTGCAAAAATTGAAGTTGTTAAGCTTTTTGATCCAAAATATGCAATTGATGTCTACACAATTCTACAGAGATCAGAAGTTTCTTCAAATTTAGCTAGATATGATGGAATTAGATTTGGAGAAGATAGGGACAAATTTGGTCAAGAAGCTAAGAGAAGAATTATGTTTGGCACTTATGCTTTATCTAGTGGATATTATGATCAATATTACACTAAGGCTCAAAAAGTGAGAACTGTAATTGTTGATGACTTTAATAAAGCATTTGAAAAAGTTGATGTAATAATTGCTCCAACTTCCCCATCACTTGCCCTACCCATTGGCGCTTCAAAAGACGCAGCAATGTTTGGAGAAATTGCTGACATTTTAGTTGAACCATCATCTATTGCAGGCCTTTCTGGAATTAATATTCCAGTTGGATTTGCAAAAAATGGACTACCTATTGGAATGCAAATAATGGGACCTCAATTTAAGGAAGAGGTCGTTTTAGCTGTTGCAAATGAATATGAAAAACATACACAAGATGAAGACTGGAGAAAATTTAAACCTAACTTATGAACTATAAAACAATAATTGGACTTGAAGTCCATGTTGAACTTAAAACAAATAGTAAAATGTTTTGCTCTTGTAGCGCTGATTATTTTGGCCAAAAGCCAAATTCTCAAACTTGCCCAGTCTGTCTTGGCTTACCAGGAGCATTACCTATTCCTAATAAAAAAGCTATTGAATGGTGTCTGATGATTGGTATGGCTTTAAATTGCCAAACTCCACTATTTTCAAAATTTGATCGCAAAAATTATTTCTACCCAGATCTTTCCAAAGGTTATCAAATTTCTCAATTCGATAAACCATTTGCAGAAAAAGGCTATATCACTTTGCAAAGCGGCAAAAGAATTGGTATTACCCGTGTTCACATGGAAGAAGACACAGGAAAACTTATTCATGAAGTAGTTGATGGTGAAAAAGTAAGTCTTATTGATTTCAACCGAAGCGGCGTACCCTTGGTTGAAATTGTTACTGATCCAGATTTTGAAAATGCAGAAGAAGTAAAAGAATATTTACAAAAACTCCAGCAAATAGTCAGATACCTAGACGTTTCCAACGCAGACATGGAAAAAGGTAATATGCGTTTGGAACCAAATATTTCTTTACAAAAAGAGGGAGAAACAGAACTTCCTAAATATAAGGTTGAAGTAAAAAATATTAACTCTTTTAGTTTTGTTGGCAAAGCCATTGAATACGAAATAAAAAGACAAAAAGAAATACTTGAAACTGGGAAATTACCTACTCAAGAAACAAGAGGCTTTGTTGAAAAATCATCTTCAACTGTTTCTCAAAGATCTAAGGAAGACGCTATGGATTATAGATACTTCCCAGAGCCAGACATTCCTCCAATTAGATGGACTGATGATTATTTAAATTCTTTAAGAAACTCCCTTCCTGAGCTTCCTGATGCCAAAATAACTAGGTTTATTAAAGATTTTAACTTAACAGCATATGATGCTGAAATTATTACTCGTGAAATAGAATTAGCAGATTTTTTTACAGAGGCTGTAAAAGTAGCAGGAGAAAAATTAACCCCTAAGCAAATTGCAAATTATATGATTAATAAAAAAATCTCCGCAAAAGATATTGTTCCTGCACAACTTATTGAAGAAATATTAGAAAATACTAAAACTGAAGACATTGATACTGATGAACTTAGAAAAATTATTCAAGAGGTATTAGCCAAACACCCACAAATTAGAACTGAATACGCTGCTGGCAAAGAAAACATCTTACAATTTGCTGTAGGACAAGTTATGTATATCTTAAAAAGAAAGATAGATATAAAATTATTATTAGATCTAATTAAAGAAGAATTATGAGTGATAAAGCGTTAGAAGGATTGCCTTCTTCTAGTTCTGTCCCGCAAGAGCTAAAACCCAGTTTTAAAACAGTTAGAAAAATACACACGCAGTCTTTGCATATTGCTAAAGATGCATACCCTGAGCATACAGGAATATTGGGCAGATTTAGAAACCGCGGAATTTCCGAAAAAAGAAGAAAACTCGCCCGAGAAATATCTCTACCCAATATAGTTACTGAACTTAGACACCAACACCGTGAAGAAGAATTGATTCGAGAAGGTGAAATTGATCCATTAACCCAAATCTATAATCGTAAAGGATTTTTAAGAAGAGCTGGTGAAGAACAGTCAAGACTTGGAAGAGAAAGAGAAACCAATCCAGATGAAGAAACAGTAGTTTTTTTCTTTGATGGTGATAATTTTAAGCAAGTTAATGATACTTTAGGCCATGACGAAGGAGATAGGGTTTTACAACGAATGTCTCAGGCCTTAACTGATACCGTTAGAGACACGGATATTGTTGGCAGACTAGGTGGAGACGAATTTGCAATCATTATGCCTGGAATTAGTCTTAAAGATTCAATCATCTATTGGGAGCGCTTAAGTAAAGTATTAGAAGAAAGAGGCTTAAAAATGTCAGCTGGAGCTAGCGTTTTACATACTAATGACCTTGCCTTAAGCTTAAGGCAAGCAGATACTGCACTTTACGACTCAAAAGATGCAAAAAAGGTCTCCGGAAGAAGCGAATTTAGTATATACTATGGTCAACCTTTAAGGGAAAAAGGGAAATAATATGGCAGACTTTGTACATCTTCACAATCACAGCGAATTCTCACTTCTTGATGGTCTTTCTAAAGCAAAAAATATGGTAGCCAGAGTCAAGGATCTTGGCATGAAAGCAATTGCCATTACTGATCATGGCAATATGTACGGTGTCATTAATTTTTATAAAACTTGTGTAGCTGAGGGCATAAAACCAATCATTGGTGCAGAGATTTATATTGCTAAAAGATCAATGCACGACAAAGAAGCTGGAATTGACGGGGATTCAAATCATTTAATCTTACTTGCTAAAAATTTAAATGGTTATAAAAACTTAATGAAAATAATCTCAGCTGCTGGACTGGAAGGTTATTATTACAAACCAAGAACTGACTTAGAACTTCTAAGGAAATACAGCAAAGATTTAATTTGCCTAAGTGCTTGTGTTAACGGCTTTGTTTCAGATCCCCTCTTGCATGGCCAAGAAAAATTAGCAGAAGAAAGAGCTCAAAAATTAAATGAAATTTTTGGACAAGGCAATTTCTATTTAGAACTTCAAAAACATATACACGTACCTGATCAAGAAATCTTAAACCCAAAACTTGCAGCTCTAGGTGAAAAACTTGGCATTCCTTTAGTTGCAACTAATGATAATCATTACACTAAACCCGATGACGCAGAAGCTCAAGAAGCACTACTCTGTATTCAGACTCAATCAACCTTAGATACACCAGGCAGAAAATTATCAATGATTGACTCCCCTGATTTTTACATTAAAAGCCCTGAAGAAATGACAGGCCTTTTTGTAGATTATCCTGAAGCAATTGAGAATACAGTCAAAATTGCCGATATGTGCAACGTTGAAATTACCTTAGGAAAGTGGATTATGCCTATCTTTGAAGTCCCAGGTGGAATCACAGCTGCTGAATATATGAAAGAAAAAGTTGACGAAGGACTAATTAAAAGATATGGAAAAATTACTCCAGAAATTGCCGAAAGAAGAGATTATGAACTTTCAATTATTTTAGGCAAAGGTTATGAAACCTATATCTTAATCGTTGCAGACTTTGTTAACTGGGCAAAGTCTAACGGTATTACAGTTGGACCTGGAAGAGGCTCAAATGCAGGCTCAATTGTTTCTTACGCTTTATCTATTTCAGATATTGATCCGTTATTTTTTAAATTGCCGTTTGAAAGGTTTTTAAATCCAATGCGCCCTTCCCCACCAGATATTGATTTAGATTTTGCAGATAACAGAAGAGATGAAGTAATTGAATACGTTCGTAGTAAATATGGACATGATAAAGTCGCTCAGATTATTACTTTTGGAACAATGGAGGCAAGAGGTTCAGTCAGGGATATTGGTAGAGTTTTAGGTTATCCATATGCAATACCAGATCGTATTTCTAAAATGATTCCTCCTGGTTGGCAAGGACATGCAATGACAATTGATAAAGCTCTTGAACAAAGCCCAGAGCTAAAAATTGCTTATTCAATGGAAGATGAAACCAAAAGAATGCTTGATTTAGCCAGAAAAGTCGAAGGTGTTGCCAGACATGCTTCCGTTCATGCTGCTGGTGTTGTTATTGCAGACAAAGATATTACAGAATACACACCTTTGCAAAGAGAAACAAATGGAGAAAAAATTATTTCTCAATATGACATGTACAGTATTGGCGAAGACGGAGTTGGACTTTTAAAGATTGATTTTTTAGGTCTTAGAAACTTAACCATTATTCAGGAAGCTTTAAAATTCATACAAATAAATCAAGGTATTGAGGTAGATTTCTCAAAAATTTCATTTGAAGATAAAAAAACCTATGAACTCCTTGCTTCAGGCGAAACAACTGGAATTTTCCAACTTGAATCTGCTGGAATGCGTAGATACATTAAGGAACTAAAACCAACTACGATTTTTGATCTTCAAGCTATGGTTGCATTATATCGACCTGGTCCTATGGCAAATATTCCTGAGTTTATTAAAAGAAAAAATAATCCAAAACTTATTTCCTATCCCGATCCAAGACTTGAAGACATTCTTAAAGAATCATACGGAATCATTACCTTCCAAGATGACATGCTTTTAACTGCGATTAAGGTAGCAGGCTATTCCTGGTTAACTGCAGATAAATTAAGAAAAGCAGTTGGCAAGAAAATTCCTGCGGAAATGAAAAAACAACACGAAAGCTTTGTTTCGGGCTGTGTAGAAAATGGAATGAAAAAAGACAAAGCAGAAAACCTATGGACTCTTTTTGAGCCGTTCGCAGGTTATGGTTTTGGTAAAGCACATGCTGCCTGTTACGCAACAATTGCTTTTAGAACCGCCTATCTTAAAGCTCACTATCCAGTTGAATTTATGACAGCACTTTTAACTGCTGAATCTAGAGGCACTACTGGACCTGTAAAGAATGAAAAAATTTCTCAAGCAGTTGCTGAATGTAAAAGATTAAAAATTGAAGTATTGCCTCCTGATATTAATAAATCTGAAGATGAATTTTCTATTGAAAACAATACTAAAATAAGATTTGGTCTATCTGCAGTCAAAAACGTTGGCGAGGCTGCTATTTCCAACATTATTGAAAATAGATCAAAAGGTTTATTTAAAAGCTTTGAAGATTTTTGCACTAGAGTTGACTTATCTACAATTAATAAAAAGACAGTTGAAAGCTTGATTAAAGCAGGCGCTATGGACTCCTTCGGCAAAAGAGCAAGACTATTAATTGATTATCCAGAAATAGTTGAGAAAGCTAATCGCACAAAGAAAAAAGATACAGGTGGACAAGGAAGTTTATTTGGCGAAGATGATATGCCGGCAATTAAAACCGTAGCCAACCTTGATGTTGATGATTTTTCAGATAATGAAAAACTTAGCTTTGAAAAAGAATTCTTAGGTTTTTATTTAACAGCTCATCCACAAATGGGAAACCTTATGAAAATCAAGGAAAAAATTACCCATGAAATTCAAGCTTTAGAAGAAGAAAAACAAAATGCCAATGTAATTATTGGTGGAATTATTGAAACAGTTAGAAAAATATTTACCAAAAAATCAAACAAAGAAATGGCATTTATAACTATTGCCGATGAAAACGGAACCCTTATGGAATGCGTTGTTTTTCCTAAAGTTTTTGATTTATATAAAAATACATTGGTAAAAGAAAACGTAATCCTTATCTCGGGAAAAGTTGACTCAAAAAATGACAAACCAGTAATACTTGTTGAAAAAATCTCTAATTTCACTAGTTTAGCTTCTTGACGCAAGGCTAATTTATTCGTAAAATATAAGCATGGTTTCATTCGCAGCAGAACCTATTATTCGTTTGGGCAATTTTGCTATAACTAATACATTTTTAGATATGTTATTAGTTGATGCTATTATCATTGGAATTATTGCATTAACCAGAAAAAAACTCGCCCTTATCCCCTCTAAACTACAAATGTTTGTAGAAATATTAATTAGTGAATTTTATAGCATTACAGAATCAGTAGCCGGAAAAAATAGCAGCAAGATCTTTCCCTATTTTATGACTTTTTTCTTATTTATCTTAATTGCCAACTGGACTGGTCTTATTCCAGGCCTTACTGCAGTTGGTCTTAAGCATGGAGAAGAAATTGTTCCCTTTTTAAGACCTCTTACCAGTGATTTTAACGGAACACTTGGACTTGCAATTGTTTCAGCAGCAGCCACCCATATTATGGCTATTCAAACAGTAGGTATAAAAGATTATTTGAGTAGATATTTATCGTTTAATCCATTATACTTATTTATTGGTACTCTGGAAATCATTTCTGAGCTCACTAAAATAGTCTCTCTATCCTTTAGGCTTTTCGGAAATGTTTACGCAGGAGAAGTAGTTATGCATACAGTTTCATCAATATTTGCTTTTATTTTCCCACTTCCATTCCTTTCTTTGGAATTCATTGTTGGACTTGTCCAAGCTTTGGTTTTTTCTATGTTGACGATGGCATTTATGGCGATTTTAACAACGCCCCATCATGCTGAGGAGGTGAGTCATTAATGAATTTTAGTATCTCTGGAGGATTAATAGTTGCACTTGGAGGTATTTTGCCAGCTTTGAGCATTGGTCTTATTGGAGCAAAAGCTATGGAAGCTATTGGTAGAAATCCAGAAGCATCTGGAAAAATTTTACCAGCTATGCTTTTAGGTATGGCATTTGCAGAAGCTATTGCAATTTACTCTTTAATTCTAGCTTTTACAAAATAACAGTAAAATATGGAAATATTACATAATTTTGGATTTGATTTACCAATGTTGGTAGCTCAAATCATAAACTTTCTTGTCATATTCTTTGTTCTAAAGAAATTTTTATATAAACCTGTCATGAACATGATGAAGACAAGGGAAGATAAAATTAACCTAGGTTTAAAACAAGCTGAAGAAGCAAGTATTAAACTGGAAAAAGCGCTTGAAGAAGAAAAAAAGATCTTAACTAAAGCGCAAGATGAAAGCCGCAAGCTAATTGAGGAAGCTAGGGCTGAGGCTTTGTCTCTAAGCTCAGAAATTGAGGAAAACGCAAGAGTTCAAACGCAAAAAATGCTAGAAGATGCACGCGCTCAAATGACTCAAGAATCTGAGGAAATTGAAAAAAAGATTTCTCAAAGAGTCAGTGAACTTGCAGTTGAAATGCTTTCTAACTCTCTTAAGGGTGTATTTACGGAAAAAGATCAAAAAGCATTCTTAGATAAAGCTTTAAAGAAAGTTAAGAAAACTAACTAATGAAATTAAGTGAAATTAAAAAATTAGCTCAAGCAAGTTACAAAAATAAAGCATTAGATGAGGAAAGAGTTCTAAAAATTGCTAAGAATTTAAACAGAACTGAGCTTAGACAATATATTAAAGAACTTAAACTAATTGAGGCTAAAAATACTGTCAAAATTTTTGTCTCTTCAAAATCTAAAGCTTTAGAAGTAGAATTAAAAAGGATTTTTAGTTCTAAAAAAGTAGAATTTATTGAAGATAAAAATTTAATAGCTGGAATTAAGATAGTAGATTTTGATAAAATCTATGAGGTAAATCTAAAAAATACACTAGAATCAATGGTTGAATATATAAATAAATAATATGAAAACAAGCGATCAAATATTAGAACAATTAGAGAAAAAGCTTTCAAGCTTCGATCAGCAGATCGGCTCTAAAAATATTGGTATAGTTGAAAAAAATACTGACGGAGTTATTGTTGCATCTGGCCTATCTGAGGCTCAAATGGGAGAACTCGTTGAGTTTGAAAACAAGAGTAAGGGTGTTATTCTAAATTTAGACCAAGATAGTGTTTCCATAATTCTTTTAGATAAAGCAACTAACATTAAAGAGGGAGATACAGTTAAAAGAACTGAAAAACTTTTAAGCGTTGAGGCTTCTGAAGAACTTTTAGGAAGAGTTATTAACCCACTTGGTATTCCACTTGATGGCAAACCAGTAATTAAAAAAGGCAAATTAATGCCACTTGAAAGAATTGCGGCAGGAGTTGTTGAAAGAGAACCAGTTACTTCCCCGCTCAAAACCGGAATTAAGGCAATTGACGCTATGATTCCAATCGGAAGAGGTCAAAGAGAATTAATTATTGGTGATAGAGGAACAGGAAAAACTGCAGTAGCAATCGACACAATCATTAATCAAAAGTCTACACATAAAAATAAAAATGTTAAACCAGTTTTCTGTATCTATGTTGCTATTGGACAAAAACAAAGCACAATTGCTCAAGTTGTCGAAAAGCTTAAAGAAACAGGTGCTCTTGACTATACAATCGTCGTGGCAGCATCCGCTTCTGATCCAGCAGCACTTCTCTATCTCGCACCATATGCCGGCGTTTCAATTGCAGAATACTTTATGGAAAAAGGCCAAGATGTTTTAGTAGTTTATGACGATTTAACTAAACACGCTTGGGCATACAGACAAATTACCTTAGTTTTGAAAAGACCAGCAGGACGTGAGGCTTATCCAGGGGATATTTTCTACCTTCACAGTAGACTCTTAGAAAGAGCAGTTAAATTAAATAAGGATAATGGTGGCGGATCTATTACGGCACTACCTATCATCGAAACCCAGGCCAATGATTTAAGTGCGTATATTCCAACCAACGTTATTTCTATTACCGACGGTCAGATCTTCTTCTTAACTGATCTCTTCTACAGCGGTATCAGGCCAGCTATTGATGCAGGAAATTCAGTTTCAAGGGTTGGAGGAGCAGCTCAAACTTCAGCCATAAAATCAGTTGCAGGTAAAATGAGATTAGAGCTCGCGCAATACAATAACTTAGCAGCTTTTGCTCAATTTGGAAGCGATTTAGACGAAGCAACAGCTAAGCAATTAGACCGAGGCAAGAAAACAATTGAACTCTTAAAACAACCTCAATACCAACCACTATCAGAAGCTTTGGAATACTTAAGTATTTACCTTGCAGCAAATGGTCTCTTAGATGATATTAGTCTTGAAAATGTACTCAGATTTGAAACTGAATACCACGACTTTATGACTCGAAAAAATCCAAAGATTTTAGAAGAATTATCAACAGGAGCGAAACCAAACGAAGAACTTCTTAAAAAATTAGAAAAATCAGTAGCAGAGTTTAAAAAGATGTTCAAATAAGCTATGGCAACCTTAATTTCCCTTAAAAGAAGAATCAAAACAGCAAAAAATGTATCGAAAACTACTAAGGCAATGCAACTTATTTCCGCATCAAAACTAAAAAAGGCTCAAGATGCAGCTGTTATGGCTAAGCCTTATGTTGCTAAACTTGAAGTTTTATCTAAGGAACTCGCAGCTAAAATCGAAAAAAATAATTTAAGTGAATATATGATTAAACCAGATAACATCAATTCAAAGCTTTATATTGTCATTTCCCCAGACAAGGGTCTTTCTGGAGGACTTGTAACAAATTTAATTAGAGAGGTAGCAAATTTAGACACCAAATCTAAAGACTACTTTATAGTTATTGGTAAAAAAGCTCAAACTTATGTATCAGCTCTTGATAAAGAAATTATTGCTGCGTTTCCATTTGGCACTACCCTACCTTCATTTGACGTCGTTTATGGTCTTTCTAAGCTTGTAAACGAATATTTCTTAGGCAAAAAGGTCAATGAAGTTGTAATTATTACAACTAAATTTGTTAGTGTTTTCACCCAAACTCCCAATAAAACAACACTTTTACCAATAGCTCCACAAGAACTTTTAAAAACAGATCAAAACTTAGTGTTTGAACCAAGCGTAAAGGAACTTCTTCCTGACCTTTTACAACATTACGTAGAAATGGTAATATATCAAAGCTTTCTTGAAAGCTACGCATCTGAACAAGCAGCTAGAATGATTGCTATGAAAAATGCTACAGATAACGCAAAAGAGATGATTTCAGACTTAAATTTAATCTATAATAAGACAAGACAAGAAAAAATAACTAATGAGTTATTAGATATAGGAGGAGCTTCATATGCCCAAAACTAACGATATAGGTAAAATAGTCAGAATTGCAGGTCCAGTTATCGATGTAAGATTCGAAGGATCTACTCCACTTGTTAACGAAGCCTTAACCATTGATTTAGGTAAGGGTCAAGAGCTTGTTTTAGAAACAGCTTTAATTATTGGTGACAATGAGGTCAAAACCTTAGCCATGGGTCCAACTGATGGTCTAACCAGAGGAACTGAGGTAAAAAGAACCCACGCTCCAATTAAAGTCCCAGTCGGAAGTAAAACCTTAGGTAGGATATTCAATGTTTTAGGCGAAGCTATTGATGGTGATAAATTTGATAGAAATGCAAAAGAAGTAGAATGGGATGTTATCCACAAATCCGCTCCAGCCTTAACTGAACAAGAAACCAAACCTCAAATACTCGAAACTGGTATCAAAGTCATTGATTTAATTGCTCCATTTACTAAAGGTGGAAAAATCGCTGTTTTCGGAGGAGCAGGAGTTGGAAAAACCGTTATTGTTAAAGAGCTTATCAGAAACATTGCAACAGAACACAAAGGTCATAGCGTTTTCGCAGGAGTTGGAGAAAGAACCAGAGAAGGAAATGATTTATGGTTAGAAATGAAAGAAGCAAAAGTTTTAGATAAAACTGTCATGGTTTTCGGACAAATGAATGAACCACCAGCCAACAGAGCTAGAGTCGCTTTAACTGCGCTTACGATGGCAGAATACTTTAGAGATCAAAAATCCGAAGACGTTTTACTATTTATTGATAACATTTTTAGATTCGCTCAAGCAGGATCAGAAGTATCTGCTCTTTTAGGCAGAATGCCATCAGCTGTAGGATACCAACCTACCCTAGCTTCTGAAATGGGAGGACTACAAGAAAGAATTACATCTACCAAAAAGGGTTCTATTACCTCTGTACAGGCTGTATACGTTCCTGCAGATGATTATACAGATCCAGCACCAGTAACAGTATTCTCACATTTGGATGCAACTATTACACTTGAGCGCTCAATCGCAGAGCAAGGCATTTACCCAGCAGTTGATCCACTTGCTTCTACTTCTAGAATCTTAGATCCAAATATTGTCGGTAAGGATCATTATGAGGTAGCAAGGGGCGTACAAAGAGTTTTGCAAAGATATAAAGATTTACAAGATATCATCGCTATCCTTGGAATCGATGAGCTATCAGATGAAGATAAGTTAATCGTTGCCAGAGCCAGAAAGATTCAGAAATTCTTATCTCAACCAATGTTCGTCGCTGAAGTCTTTACTGGAACTCCTGGTAAATATGTCAGAATTGAAGACACAGTTAAAGGCTTTAAAGAAATTCTTGAAGGAAAACACGATAAACTCCCAGAACAAGCTTTCTATATGAAAGGCGATATTTCTGAAGTAGTAAAAGAAGGTAAATAATGAAATTAGCTCTTGAGGTAATTACTCCAACCAAAATAGTTCTTTCTGAGGAAGTAGATGAAATTACAGTTAATACCGCTAATGGCGAAATTAGCATTCTTCCCCATCACATTGACTTACTTACTAAACTAGTACCAGGAGAAATGGTAATTAAAACTGGATCTAAGACTCAAAGTTTAGCAGTTACTGGTGGCTTCCTAGAAGTCTCTAAGAATAAAGTTACCATCTTAGCTGACTATGCAGTCAGAGCTGCAGAAATAGAAGTTGCTAGGGCACGTGAGGCCCAAGAAAGGGCAGAAAAAATAATGAAGAACAAAGAAGACAATAAAGAATTCATTATTGCTGAGGCAGAACTAAGAAAAGCGTTATTAGAACTAAAAGTTGCCAACAAACATCGTAAACAATCTACCTAGGAACTACGGTAGACCAACTTCTAACCCTGGCAGTATAGTCACGAGTATCTAATCTTAACCCTTCTTGTAAATTAGCAGATAGAGGAGGTATTTGTGGTAAGCCCTGTGAAGGAATATTATCCAATACAGTTCTAAATCTCCCTAAAATCACAGGATGTGATATCCAATCATCATACTCATGGGCAATTAATCCGATTAGTCCCCGAAAATTCCCTAACTGGGCTTGAGAAATAGCTTCAATACCAAGCCTACCTTCGTAAGTTCTAGTATAACCAGGAATACCTCTTGCCTGCCTGGCTGCTACCACTTCTGCACCATACCCCACCGATTCTGATAAATACTGTGCATATGCAACAGCAAACTCCACCGCTCTAGTTGGAGTGATAGGCCTTTGATCTTCAACTAAATTAACTACCTCTCTAGCAAGCGCTCTCTCAGCTACTTTTTGCGCATTAATTAGCTCGTGTTCATATTCTGTTGGCTCAAATTCCATATTGTAGTGGGGAGTTTAACATACGAAAATATTGTTTTCAAATTTGCTCTTTACCCTCTAATTTCATAAAATATACCCAAGCCGAAGTAACTCAGTGGTAGAGTAGCTCTTTCGTAAAGAGCAAGCCGTGAGTTCAAGTCTCACCTTCGGCTCAAATATGGAAAACAAAAATGTTTTTACCGGTACTACAGACAAGAACTTAGAAGTAATTATTCGTTATCCAAACGCATCTGATGCAGAGATAATGCTAAGCTACATTAATACTCTCTCTGATGAACGTACTTTTATCACCTATCAAGGCGAACATGAAACTCTGGAATCTGAAACTAGTTTTTTAGAAGAAAAACTTAGAAATATTGAAAATAAATCAGATGTATTTCTACTTGCTTTATCCAACAATAAATTAATAGGCATAACTTGGATTGGTATGGGTAAAAAAACAGCTAAACATGTCGGAACGCTCGGCATTTCAGTTGCTAAAGAGTTTAGAGGTAGAGGCTTAGGTAAATTATTAATGCAAACAATTATTGATGAAGCGACAAAACAGATTACGAGACTTGAAATTATCACACTAGAGGTATATTCTAAAAACCAGATTGCAATAGAACTATACAAAGAATTTGGATTTATTGAATACGGCAATCTTCCTAGAGGCATTAAAATGGAAAATGAATACGACAATGCCATATTCATGTATAAAAAAATAAAATGAGAAGAAGGTCAAGATTATCTAACTATCAAGAAAAGAAAAATAAGAAAACCATAATATTTAGCATAATTGGAATTTTAATTGTTATCATTATTATGTATAAATTTGGTGTTGAAGCGTTAATTAACTTTAGTCTTTTTTTAAGTGGTGGTAAAGATTCTCAAACAACCACAAATAGTAAACAAATTGACTACATAGTTCCACCTATTATTAATTCCCTACCTTCAGCAACTAACAGTGCAACTGTCATCATCACAGGCTTTGCAAAAAAAGGTCAAACAATTATGCTGTATGTTAATAGAATTAAAAAAGCTACCTTAACTAAAATTGACAAAGATGGTTTCGAATTCACAGAAGACTTACAAAAAGGCGACAACTTAATCCAAGTTAAAGCCAAAGAAGAAAATAAGGAAAGTGATTTCTCGAATTTTTATACAGTCACATTTCAAAACAACCCACCAAAACTAGATTTGTCATCTCCAGCAGATGGAGATTCATTTCACAAAGAAGATAAATCTGTTAGCGTAAAGGGTCAAACAGATGCTGGAGCGACAGTTACAGTTAATGGCTTCTTTGCAGTAATTGATGAGTCTAATAATTTTTCATACACTCTCCCTTTACATGACGGAGATAACGATATTCAGATAATTGCAGTTGATCAGGCAGGAAATAAAACAGAAAAGAAAATTAAAGTCAGCTATTCTCAGTAAGACTAATGTATATCCACAGAAACTCCATAATATAAACATAAAAAAGGCTATTAATAAACATACTATTTGCTACTAAGCCAATAAGTACTGCTACAACAACCACTGACAACTTATTGTTTCTTTTTACTCTGGTTAAAGCAAGTATTTTAGAAAGTAAATATAAAAATATACCAAAACCGATTAAGCCAGTGGTTGCTATTACAAACAAAAAGCTATTATCCGTTCCTGCTCCGGCATGAGTTGTCTCCCACTTAGCATCATTTACTATTCCATAGTCGAACATCACATATCTAAAAGCATTAAAGCCTACACCAAAAATCAAGTTCTTATCAATTACTTTTAATGCCGCCTGAGCAGAAGCAAGTCTTGCTTCTGATGATGCGATCCTAAACAAATTTGTTCCTTCTGTTTGAAAAGATTTAGGAGAAAAAATCGCAAGCACAATTAACAATGCTGCAAATAAAACCAATAGTCTTTTTTTACCAATTAGCACAAGATAAGTTATTAAAGAAATAACTAGCATTATCAAGGCGCTTCTAGAGAAAGTTAAGTATATTTCAATAAAATTTAAAGTTAGTAAGAAAAATAAAAATGATACTTTCAAGTAATTTTTATTTTTATAGATTTCAAATAAAAGATTGAGCAAGAAAAGAAATGAGATAACTAAAAATGCTCCTGCGAAATTTGGATCTAAAAATGAAGCAAAAAGTCTATACAAATGCTCATCCCAACCAAGATAATATAAATTTCGTAAGCTTTGATAAAAATTATACTGAATTATTCCAAACCCTAAAATAATAGATATTGGAATAAGTAGAAAATATTTTATTTTCACTATAAATTCCTTGTTAAAACTACCTATTACAAAATAAACTGAGGCATAAAGCATCCAACGAACTAAATATAGAAATGATACAAAAAATGAATCAATATTTAGTCTATATAAATTTAAAATTAAAGAAATACCGCAAATACCGACAAACAAGAAAATTGGTTTTGAAAGATAATATTTTTTAAAATTTATCTTTTTTCTTTGAACAAAAATCCAAATTATTAAATTAGTGAATAAGAAGATATCATTTATTGTGAATGCAATTGAACCAAGCTGAATTCTACCAATTTCAGCAATAGGAAAAATTAAAAGACTAAGTAAGAAAAAATATTTTAATAAACCCATACTTTATTGTTTGTATAAATTTTAACATTTGTTAATTGGTTTGTATGGATTAGTTTCCAAGAACTAAATTCTTTAGGAAGCAATGTATTTTGCACTGCAATATATTTAAAACTATCTCCTTTTTTAAGATAAGAGTAATCTATAAAATTAAAGTCTGCATAATATAAATTATGGAAACCAACCATTAATACGGTATCCCCCTGGGAAACATTATTTTTAAAGAAATTATCAGTGTCATAAAAATCTCCAAATGAAAAATTTAGGTGTCTAATCAAAAATTGATTTTTTGTTTCAAATCCCAAAACATAAGGAATATACTTAAAGTTTGCAGCAAATCTATAACCAGCAGTAAATATAGCAATTAAAATTATTAATATTATCAAGGTATTTTGTAAAGATTTCTGCTGGATATTTTTATATACAATAACTACTAAAATAGAAAACCCTGCAAGATATGGAAGCAGATACCTTGATCCACCAATTTGCCCTATCAAATACCAACTGAATAAACTTAATAAACAATAGAAAACAATTATCTTACTTGCAAAATTTATTTTTCTAAAAACAAATGGTATTAGTGGAAAAATAATTATATAAATTATATTTACAGGATCTGAATCAACTATCCAAACTCTCAGAAAACTAAACAAATCAAATGTATGAGTAAATACGATTGATTTGACAAATAATGGATAAAAAGGATTACCAGTATTTAGAAAGGAAAATATTAAATATGGCGATACAACTGTAGTACTTATAACAATAAATAGTGATAAGTATTTAAAACTTTGTTTAAAACTTATTTTTTGGAAATAAAATATTCCAGACAAAAGTACTAAATACATAACAATCCCAAATAATGCTGACAACTTTACGCTTATAGACAAACCGACAAAAATTCCTAAAAACAATATATTTTTAAAAGTTTTGTGTTTAATAAATTCAATAAAATAGGTTAAAGACAATATCTCAAAAAATAACCAACCAAGATCTACATAACTTGTATTCAGTTCCCATGCAAAAACTAAATTTGAAGTTAAAACAATCACTGAAAGTACTGACAACCTATCTGACAAAAATTTTCTTGAAAGATTGTACAAGGCAAACATTGAGAATATCCCAAAAGAAAAATGAATTAGTTTTGCAGTAATCTCATTTCCGAATAATAATGCTGGAATATACAAAACATCTATTAGTTTGGGCATGTCGGAATAATAAAAAAGATTACCAGGAATATGAAAAATCATTTGATTTGCAATGAAAATTTTGGGAATTGTTAAGTGGTACCACAAAGCATCGAAACCTATCTCAGGAGCAATAGTACCAATGCTATAAATAATAACTTGAATTGTAATTAAACCAAGTAGCAATAATTTTATTTTGTCTTTAAAAATATTGCTGTTATATATCTTCTGCTTTGATCTAAATAGTAAAATTAAACAAAAAATGAAATATCCTATTGTTAACGCTAAAATATTTTGAAAATAAAGTAGTCTTGAAATCCCCAAAAAATAAATTATGTAAGAATAAATTCCAATTAATATTGCTATTTTAGACATATGCCTATTCTACAAATTAAATTTAAAAAATAAATCAGCAATATTAAAAAACAATATGCTAAAAAAATTAAAAAGTAGATTTTTTTTGCCATAGCTGCCAAAGCTTTGCCCTTACTAAGAAAGAATGAAGGCTCATCATTAAAGCAAACAATAATCCATCAACCTTATCTAAGAATCCTAACTTAAATATATAATTTACAATAAATTTACCTAGCGGGTAGAGCAATATATCTCGTGTATTAACTTTTACCCTACTACCAAACAGTTCATTGGCTCTAATTGAAGAATAGAAATTTATTTCGTCTAAAAACTCATTAATTGTTTGATGCGGAAAATGATTTAATACACCTTCGAGTTCGCCAATCTTTCCATCAATAATTAAATTCTCATGTACTTTACCAACCCATGCGCCACTACCCTTTTTAATAAGTCTAGGTAAAAATATTTTTCCCACCTCTCCATATAAAAGTGTCTTGTTCCACATATGATCTATGCGCCTTATTAAATAACCTGCATATTTTTCCGTATTATTTATAATAAGCGAATTGATTTCTTCTTTTAATTCACTGGAAACTCTTTCATCAGCATCTACAAATAATACCCATTTCTTAGTAGCTTTAGATAATCCGAAGTTTTTTTGCTTGGCAAAATCAAAATCTAGGTGATTTTGAAATATCTTAATTTTTTTATCATCGTAATTTTTTATTATCTCAAGAGTTCTGTCTGTTGAAAAATCGTCAATAACTATAATTTCGTCTGCCCAAATTGCGCTCTCCAAGCAATCAACTATATTTTTTTCTTCGTTTTTAGTTAGAACTACTATGCTTAACATTATTATCTCCTTTTATAATTTTAGTTCCATAAGGAGTTTCATACAAGATATAGATCATATTGCTCTTTTGATCTATATTACCTCCGTAAAACCAAATTAAATATTTATAATAGTCCAAAAAACTTTCAAATTGACTACCATCCCCTTTTCCAACTAAACGCACCTGCTTTCCATTAGAATCTTTAACTACATATTTTGCCGCATCAGTTTTTGAAAAATACTTATTATTTTGTTTATATGCATCATAATATCCCGAACTATTTAAATATTTAAAATTTGTAAAAAGAAATATAAGAACTATAACAAGTAACGCTAAATTAAAACTTTTTCTTTTAATTAAATTTCCTAAAAATGCAGCAACTAAAAGAATTAGTGGAATAATTAATGAATAAAGATATGCATCAGAAAATGTTTTATTGATAAATATCCCAAGAATTAAAAAGAAGATAATTACAATAAGAATTGAAAAATTAAGATATCTTTCTTTAAAAGTATTATATAAAGCATAAACACTTGCTAAAATTAATAAGCTAATCGATAAAAAACTTGATTCTACAAAAAATAATTTATCGATAAAATTAACCAAATAGTGAATTAAAGGAAACAAAGCAATATCAGAATGAGTAGAAGTTAATGTAAGATAAGCTTTATAGAATATCCACCCTCCGAAAACAAATGTTTGAGGAAAACCGTTTTGCAAATCATATATTAATACTGGAATTAAAGGCAATATAAAAAAAGCTACGGATGCTATTATAGTTTTACGATTTTTTAAATTAGTAACCCAATTTTTTCTTCTCAATAATCCATAAATAAAGACCACAAATGATGTAAACATGAAAATTACTGTCTGTAATTCAAAATTATATAAAAGAGAAAGAAGTAAAAGTACTACTGGAAAATAGTTAATATTTCCCTTTATCCACTTAAACATTGCGAAAATAAATAAAAGTGTAAGTAAGGGAATAGGACTTGTATGATAAGGCATTCTTGATCCCATAATTACATAAGTAGAAAATGTATAAATAATAGCAGCAAACAACCCTATAATAGGATTAAACATTTTAGATGAGAATTTATAAATTAAAACTAAAGTACTTAGATCCAAAATTACAGTAAAAATTACAGGAGATAAAGGATTAAAGGAAAACAATTTAAAAATGAAAGACAAAATATAAGTCCACATTGCCCCTTGATGCAACCAAACGTGACTAGATGTTATTCCTACCAAAGGTATTGAAAAAGAAACAATAAAATCTCTTGCTGATAAATAAAACCACCCTTGATCTCCAATCCCTAAATTAATTGTTGATTCAAATTTATATATTCTTAATCCAAAAGCGACAGCAAATATTAATAAGAACAATAAATTATTTAAATTTATACCTAAAAATAAATTAATAACAAATGATTTTAATATTCCAAATTTCTTTTTGAAATAATAGTTTCTACTGTCAATAAATATTTCGTTTTTATTTTCAAGAAGTTTTGTTGATGTTCCCCACTTATGAATTAATTTAAGTCTTGAATCAATATAAATTTCATATCCTAGTGCTCTAACTTTGTCGCAGAGATCAAATTCTTCAAAATATAAGAAAAATCTTTCATCAAATCCTTTTACTTCTTTAAACAAGCTTTTCCTGATAACAAATGCCGTACCAGGCACGTTATCTACTTTTGTTGGCAAATTTGTATTCCATTTTTTTGTCCAATAGTTCCTGGATATAAAATTATTAGGAAATATTTTATCTAAAAAAGAAAATTTTACTAATGCTTCAAAAAAGCCAACATTCCTTGCTCCTTGCTCCATTACAGAATTATCTGAATTTAATAAAATTGGAGCAATAATTCCTAAATTTATTTTTTTATTAAATTCTTTATAAATTGAAGACAAAACATCTTGGGTAAAAATAACATCAGGATTAAGTATAAATAAAAACTCTCCCTTTGCTCTTTTTGCTCCAAAATTAACACCGCCGCCATAACCTAGATTTTTTCCGGAATTACAATAAATAATGTTCTTATATTTAATTATCTTTTTCTTTATCTCAGTGTTCTCGCTATTATCTACAATAATTACTTCAAACAAATTTTTTGGAGAATATTTATATAAACTATTTAAAGTTTCGATTAGGTCTTTTTCATTTTTATAATGAACAATTATTATAGAATATTTAATGTTTTTCATTTTGCTTTATAAACGTAAACTAAAACAGCTTTACTTACTTTTACTTCATAAACTAATTTATATTTTTCTTTAATTTTTTTATCACTGAAACCGTCCCTAATTATATGATAATGATTAACTACAACATAATCATATTTAAGCTCATCTCTATATTCATAGTAATTAAACTTTTTGTCTATTGGAAAGGTCGTCTCTGGAGAAACTGCCAATCCAATTCTTGAATTAGTAGGTGCATTTTTTAATAAATACATTCCCGCTTCTCTTTGTCCTTGACCCCACCACCCAATTTGAAACAAATTGTATTTATATACAGTATCCACTCCTCCAACTAGTTCATTAAAATAATCTAAATAGTAAGGAGAAACATATATTAAATTTAAAAATAAATATATTGTAAAGAAAAAAAGAATAATTAATTTTTGTACATGTTTTATTTTTTCTAAAATTAGATTTAAACCTACTGCTGATATAATAGCTATTGCTGGATAAATTTCCACTATATATCTTAAGCCGTGTTGTCTCCAAGAATAGAATGATAACAAAAAAGGGACAATAAACCATAAAATAATTAACCATTTTTGACAATTAATATTGTTAAATATTTTTTTAAGCCCAAGAAAAAACAAAAAAATTACTACAATGGGTATGGAAATAAAAAAATATACTGCATAATAAAAAATAGGAGTTATTCTTAAGCTGCCCATAAAAACTTCGGGAGGAGATAAAGTAAAAATTAAAGGGTTAGATGAAAATTTAACTGACCAAAGTTTTTCGTTAATTTGCATAAGCTCTGGCATATGAATAATTGCTTGCGGCCATATAGCGAAAAAGACCAAACATGATATTAAAATAATTAAAATAAAAGTTTGAATATATTTTTTAAAATATAATGCCTTTTCCTTACTATGTAGTTTTTTATAATGCAAAAACATCGTAATAGCTAAAATTAAAAATAAAAGTGCATCTGTTTGTTTTACCTGCAATGCAATTCCCGTTAATATTCCAGAAATAATTATTGTTTTTTTACTGAATTTATCTAATAAGAATAAATATGAATAGATCGTTATTGGATAAATGAAAAGTTTTAAGCTTTCAGTTGTGACTAATTGTGACAATCCAATAGTAAACGGAAGCAATAAATAAATAGAACCACTAAGTATTCCTATTTTAAAATTAAATATTTTCCATGAAGTTAAAATTACAAAAAATAATCCTATTGAAAATAAAATTGCAGATAAAATACGAGAGAATGTGTAATCGTAATTAAAAATTACATTATCTTTTCCTACATTTTCCTTATCAAAGATTGCTGTTATTCCATATAAGTATTTAACTAAAGGGGGATGGTCATATGTAATATAAAAATATTTATTATTAAAATCTTTTTTTTCAAAAATTTTAATAAATTCATACCCTTGACTTACATATACTTCCTCGTCCCAAGTTCTACCAATCTGATTTAATGTAGACAGTCTTATTGCTAACGATAAAACAAAAAACAAAAAAAGAATATATATTTTTTTGTATCTAATAATTACTTCTAGATTCATTTTTTAAATAATTTATTTTTTTAAATAATAATTTTTCTAACTCTTTTCCTTTTACTTCCCAGTCCCATTTTTCAACCATTTCTTTCCTTGCAATTTCTCCTAATCTTTTTATTTCACCTTCATTACTTAAAAGCTCATCAATTTTATCTGCAAACATTTTTGAATTCCTTTTTAATAAAAATCCTGTTTTATTATTAACTATTGTTTCTTTATGTCCCGCCTCATCAACTGCAACTACTGGTATGCCACAAGACATAACTTCCATTGGAACCATACCTAATGGCTCTCTATATGACACTGAAATAAATATTTTAGATTTTCTATAAACTTTTATTAATTCATCATCAGATAACCATTCGTTTTCAAAAGCAACAACTCTAATCCTGGGCTTTAATCTCATTGATTCAATAATTTTTTTAAAAAAGGGGTACCCGTCTAATTTGTCATAAGATCCGATAAATAATAGATCGAATTCTTTTTTCGTTTTTTTAGGAAAAAAATGCTTAGCATTTACTCCATAATGAATAACATCTCCATCAAAACCATAAACCTTTTTAAATTGACTGCGTGTAAATTTTGAATTGAAAATAATATGATCTGCCGACTTTATATTAAAAATGTCCATTTTTTTTCTTATTAATCTATTTAGTTTTTCATAATGAGTTCTAAAAATATCAATATTTATTGGTTTAAATAATTCAGGCTCATAAATAATTCGATAATAAGGATCATGACAATAGAAGAAAGATGGAATTTTAAGATATTTTAAAATAAAGGGTGACTCAATAAATTGCGATGCACAAACAAATGCTAAATCATATTTTTTATCAATTTCATTCCCTATTTTCTTATTAAGATTATTCAATTTAATTAATTCAATCGTGTCTTTATAAACTCTTACGATCGGATTCTTTCCAGTCCATTTTTTAGCTTTAAAAGAATAGGCATAAATATGTGAATAGCTAGATTTTTCATCTTTTATAAAATCTATTGTATACAAATCTACAGTATGACCGAGAATCTTAAGTTGTCTCGCAAATTCATTTGTAGACCTCCTTGCTCCTCCTTTATGTAATTCATGATAAACTGCTATTCTCATTTATTGTTAAAAACTTTATTTAAAAAATATAATGAAATTGGAATTGGTACAATAATACCTAAAAGAGCAGCAAATGCAACACCAATTAAACCAAAATACGTCATAAATGGGAAAATACATATTACTAAAACAACTAAATTAATTAACGTAATTATTGAAGAATAAACTTGTTTATTTACTGACAGAAACACAATTGCAGGAAAACCAAAAATA
>CAZIOR010000006.1:0-32011 GCA_964540925.1 uncultured Gammaproteobacteria bacterium
AAATGACATAATCTAGACTAAATTTATCGTATAGAATTACATACTTTATGTCAAGCTACTGTATCTATGTGCGTAGACGTAATATGGAATATTTTATACAATATTTTTCGATGAATTTTATGGGAACTTATGTAAATTTGAATAAGTTGATAAGTCAACTTAGGATAATGGGAACACTTCAAGTTATTAACATCAGTTTTAAATTGTTAATTTTGTTAGTTCCTATTGCAGTTATGCTTTATGTTTATAGTCTTATTATCAACTTGACACATTTTTATTCAATATGGTATAAATAAGCAGTCAAGCTGCTCGACTGATATCTTCAAATAAAGTTATGGCTAAAATAAACTTAAAACCATTATTTGATACTGTTTTAGTGAAACCGCTAGATGCGGATGTAAAAACTGCATCTGGAATTATCTTGCCTGACAGTGCAAAAGAAAAACCTCAAATTGGCGAAATCGTAGCCGTAGGTACTCAAATTAAAACCCCAGAAGGGTTAAGATTTGTTGCTCCAGATGGAAGACTTTTGCCAATCTTTGTTAATGTTGGCGATAAAGTTTTATATAAAAAATGGTCCGGAGAGCAAACAAAAGTGGATAGCACAGAATATGTTTTAGTTAAGCAAGGTGAAATCCTTGCGGTTATGGAGTAATTATGGCAAAGCAAATTAAATACGGAGCAGAAGCTCGTGAATTATTAAAGCAAGGCGTAAATGAATTAGCAGATGCAGTAGCAACTACCTTGGGTCCAAAAGGTAGAAATGTTGCACTTGATAGAAAATATGGAGCCCCAAATGTAATTCATGATGGAGTTTCGGTTGCTAAAGAAATAGTACTTGAAGACCCATTTAAAAATATGGGAGCACAACTTGTAAAAGAAGCAGCATCCAAAACAGCTGATGTTGCTGGAGATGGAACTACAACTTCGACAATTTTAGCTAGAGCAATTGTTAACGAGGGTTTACTTAGAATTACAGCTGGTTCAAATCCAATGATAATGAGAAGAGGAATAGAAAAAGCTGGAGACTTAATTATTGCCGAACTTAAGAAAATTGCTAAGTCAGTTAAAGCAGGAGACATAACTAATGTAGCAACTATTTCCGCAGCAGATCCTGAGCTTGGAAAATTAATAGCACAAGCCTTAGAAAAAGTGGGTAAAGATGGAGTAGTAACCGTTGAAGAAGGAAGAGGGCTTATTACGGAAGTTGAATATAAAGAAGGAATGGAATTTGATAAAGGTTATGCCTCAGCATATTTTGTAACTAATACTGATAGAATGACAGCAGAAATTGAAGATCCATATATTTTGATTACTGATAAAAAGATCTCAAATTTGCAAGAATTTGTACCCTTCTTAGAAAATGCTGTTAAGGTGACTAAGAATCTAGTTATTATTGCCGATGACGTAGAGGGTGAGGTGCTAGCGCTTTTAGCAGTCAATAAATTAAAAGGTGTATTTAATGCATTGGCAATTAAAGCACCTGGTTTTGGAGACAGAAGAAAAGAAATGCTTGAAGATATCGCCATTTTAACTGGTGGAAGAGTAATTTCTGAGGATACTGGCGTTAAATTTGAAAGCGTAAGTGTTGAAGATTTAGGTAGGGCAGATAAAGTTTGGGCAGACAAAGAAAATAGCAGGATTATTGGTGGAAAAGGAACAAAATCTTCTTTAACAGCAAGAATAGCGCAAATTAAAAAGGCAATAGAAACAACCAAATCCCAATTTGATAAAGAAAAGCTACAAGAAAGATTAGCAAAACTTTCCGGAGGAGTTGCAGTAATAAATGTAGGAGCAGCTACAGAGATCGAACTTAAAGACAGAAAGGAAAGAGTTACTGATGCAGTAGCTGCAACTAAAGCCGCTTTAGAGGAAGGAATTGTTCCAGGTGGGTCGATTACTCTTTTAGATATTGCTAAGAAAATGAATCAATCTACAAAAGTTTCTAGGGATGAATCAGCTGGTTTTGAAATTGTTAAGCTTGCTTTAGAAGCACCATTTAAAAAGCTTATGGAAAACGCAGGTTTTGACGCAGGGCAATTAATTGCTAAGGCTAGAGAAGTAGCCGCAGCTGGACAAGGATTTGATGTATTGAGCCTTGAAAATGAAGATCTAGCTAAGCCAATCGATATGGTTAAAGCAGGAATAGTTGATCCAGTAAAAGTTGTAAGAACAGCTGTGCAAAATGCTATTTCTGTTGCAATTATGATTTTAACTACAGAAGCATTGGTTACAGATTTACCAGAAAAGAATTCTTCGGCTCCTCAAATGCCTAGTGGAATGGATTACTAAAATAGGTTTTTTTATTTGATCTTTTAAGTTATAATCAAAAAGTGAAAAAGTTACTTTTTATTTTCTTTTGTTTAATAATTGCTGTTTTAATATTTTTTATAATTATTTTCCTCCTAGGTACAAGGCCAGAAAAAGGAGCATTACAGGTTACATCGGCACCACGAGCCAGCGTTTATTTGAATGATAAGCTAATGGGTTCAACCCCTCTTTGTCTTTGCGATAGCAAAAACATGTTAAAGGTAGGAGAATATACTATTAGAATAGTACCAACTGAAGGAAATTTTGAACCATTTCAGCGAAAAATTACTATTAACCCTAAAGTTTTAACTGTTGTAGATAGGTCTTTTGCTCAAACAGCTTTAGCTCAAGCAAGTATTATTGGTTTAGATCAGATTGAAAACAAAAAGGATGCTCAAATTAGTGTTATTTCTTTTCCAACAGATTCTCAGGTATATATAGATAGTGTTTTAGCTGGAAATTCTCCAATTTTAGTTAAAAACCAAACAGAATCAGACCATGAAATAAAGGTAAGTAAAGATGGATATAAAGACAAGATTGTTAGAATTAGAACGGTTCCGGGATACAAATTAGATGCAGTGATTTATTTAGGTATTGATTCAGACATTGCAACTAAATCTGCAGCCAAAATTCCAACTCCTAGCGTTACATCTAGTCCTAAATCTAATCAAGTTGTGATATTAGATACTCCAACTGGATTTTTAAGAGTCAGAGATAGTGCTTCTTTAAGTGGTGAAGAAATTGCTCAAGTAAAACCAGGAGAAAGCTATGAATTGGTTAGTGAAGAGGAAAGTTGGTTTGAAATAAAGTTAGAAAATGGAAAAACAGGTTGGATAAGTAGTCAATACGCTAAAAAGCAGAGTTAGGGCTTACAAAATAAATTAACACGACAACAAGAATTGCCCAAATAATTACAGTAGCAAGTAAAGGCTTGTCTGATAATAATACTTTTTCTGGGCTTTCTCCTTCATTCTTCTCATAAATATCCTGGAGATAACGCATTAGGCCATATACAACAGGAATAATTGTAATCATTAACCATTTTCTTTCAAAAAATGAAGATAAAGTATCAGGAACTAAGATGCTTAAATTTAATCTAAATCCACCTGGATTTTCTAAAAAAGTAAACAATGAATAGGCAATAAATGTTGAAGTGGCAAAAATTGAAGCATAAACATCTAAAAGTCTATCTGAATAATGCGATAAGCTTTTTCTAGTTGCAGCTATATCAATTCCTTTACTTGCAGAAAGTAGTGTAAGTTCTGATCTTCTTTTGCCAATAGCAAGGAAAAGAGAAATAGAGATTGTTGTAAGTAAAAGCCAGACCGAAATATGGAATCCACTTGCAAACTCTCCAGCATAGACTCTTAAGATGTATCCAGATGCTAGGGCAAGAATATCAACAACTGCTAAAGATTTAATAAACGAAGAGTAAAGAATTTGAATTACTAAATAAACAATTCCGATTGTAAAAAAAGTTGGATTAATACTTTTTGCAAGGTACAGAGAGGAGATTATTAAAAGAATTGCAAAACTAATTCCAAAAGAAATAGGAATCTCACCACTAGCTAAAGGTCTAAATTTTTTAAAGGGATGTAGTCTGTCTTTTTTAATATCAAAAATGTCATTAATAATATATGTTGCGCTTGAAAGTCCACAGAAAGCAATAAATCCTAATCCGACTGTTTGTAGTAAAGGATAGTTGAACAATTCACCAGAAAAAGTAATAGATGCAAAGAGAGCAAAATTTTTAATCCATTGCCTTGGTCTTACGAGTCTTAAAACGTTATAAATCAGTTTCATTGTTTATTTTCTTTATTAAAAATCTTAAAAAAAGTATTGCTCCAAAAACTAAAATTACTAACATTATTATAGCAAATAGCTTTCCTTTACTTGAGAGGTTTAAGGCTATGAGGCCTAAGATCGCCGAAACAACCCAGTAAAAAATAGCTACTCGTTTTTGTCCTAAGCCCAATCCTAAAAGTAAATGATGTAAATGTTGTTTATCATGCCAAAATGGAGATTTTCCACTTGCAACCCTTCTTATAATTGTAAATAATCCATCAGTCATAGGTACTCCCATAACTAATATTGCAGTGGCTAGTTTTGCACCTGAAATAATTGAAACCACTGCAAGAAGTAAGTAGATAGCTGTCGCTCCATAGCCTGGGAATATTTTTGCTGGATATTTATTAAATAGTAAAAATCCTAATGCTGCGCCTGTAATAATAAATGAAAGGGTTGCGGCATTTATACTCGATTGATCTAGTACTGAAAATCTTAATGATAAAATTCCAATTACAAATGCAGAAATAGCTACAATTCCAGGCATTTGCCCATCAACACCCTTGCTCCAATTTAACATGTTCATTACCCAGACGATCCAAAGAATGGCAATTAAATCTGAAAGCAGTGTTACTGTAGGTAAATTAATAAAAGGAATTTGGATTTGATTAAGGAATAAAATACCACCAAAAGGATTTGTGATAAATGCAACATTTGCTCCGAAATATACAACGATTACGGCACAGACAATGTTAATAAAAAATCTTAAATATGGGGAAATGTCGAATTTATCGTCAATCACTCCGAGTACAAGGGCAATAAATGCAGCAGCAAAAGCAGCAATAATCACTTGGTTAAATTGAAGGAAAAACAAACTAGTTACAAAAACTCCGACAAAAAGAGGAATCCCACCCCCTCTTGGTATTGGATTTTTATGAATTATTGCAGGATGCTTATGTTTTTTTGGATCGTCTAGTACTTTGAATTTTTTTAAAAAATATAAAGAGATTGGTACGGTAATAGCAGTTATTGCAAAGGAGATTATTAATGGAATAATTGCAAAAAGATTAAGATTAAACATTTAAATAATAAGTAAAACAGTATGTACTATAAAAATAAAATTCATAATAGAAATAAGTAAGCTAATTGAGGAAATTATTCTTCCGAGTAACGGGTTGTTCTTGCTATATAAGAATGCAGAAAAAAATATATTAAAAATTAAAACCAACGCTAAAAGTCCTATTGGGATAAAAATACCAATTGCAGATGTTAGCCTATTGTCACCCCATGGTAATTGATTAAAAATTGGTATATAAGGAGGTAATCTAAAGTAAAAAAATGTTGCTGCAATAGTTGTGATTACTAATATAACAACACTTGTTAATAATAGATAAAAGGTTGCCTTGTCTTTGATTAATGGATCAATTAATTTTTTCATATATAACAATTCCATTTAAATTAACTACGCTTTGATAATTTGTTAAAGAAAAAGGGTAGGCAGAAACGTTATGCATTATTATAATAAATCTAGGTTGGGTTTTCTCGAGACCTTGTCTTGTGTTAGAAATTCCATCTGGATAACTAGTTATATGATAAGCAACCGTATATCTTCCAGGTGGAAGTTTGTCTGTTAATTTATATAGTTGAGCATTATTGCCCCAAACAAAAATATTATCATCTTTTTTTAAGTGCATATTTAGAAAGCTTGCTAATAAATAGTCATTAGGGGTGTTTCCGTCAAAAAATCTTTCATAGTCATAAATTGTTTTATTATTTGTTATAAAAGCAATAAAATTTTGATAATAATAAGTTGTTTTATTATAGTATCCAAAATTTTTATAAAGTAAGAAAATAGAAATTATTAATGCTAAGGCGCTCAGTTTAAAATTCTTTTTCAACAGCAATAGTCCTGTAAGTAAGCAAATTGCAGGAAGCGTAACTAATACATAATGTGTGTATGGTCTTTGTGAAAAGAAAGCATTAAATAAAGAAAATAAGAGCCAAATATAAATAAACATTTCTCCTAAAATTAATTTTTGTCTTTTTATAAAAATAATACTAAGAGTAGTAAATAAAATTAATAATTTTAAAATTAAAAAGCCTTGAGGAATTATTAGCTTATTTCCATATCCAACATATCCTACGTTATTGGTTAGTGTTGCTTTAAGAAAATATGGAAATGCATTATTAAATATAAAATATCCAACAACTAGAATTGGTAGAATGCTAAACCCAATAATTAATGGAAGTAGGTTTTTAAATTCATTTATTAAATTTTTAGGTTCTAAAATATTTTTTATATCTTTAGAAAAATTTGCAAAAAATATGAAGATAAAGAATGCTGCAAAATCAAAAATGCCTACAATTTTAAAAAGGAAAGAAATACTGAGCAATATTCCAGATACAAACAAAAGTTTATATCTTTGACTCAAATTTGTTTCTAAGGATTTAAATGCTAATAACCCTGCTCCGAGATTAAATGCCAGCATAAAATTTTCCGCATTAGCAATATTTCCTTCTATTAATGGTAGTCCAAATAAGATTGCAAACAAAAATGTAGACAAAAATATTGGTTTTTGTGATTGAAAAACCTTTTTGGCTAAAATAAAAAATATGTAAATTGAAATTAACCCAAAAATAAGAGAAACACTTCTTAATAAAAATTGATCAGAATTAAAGATTGCATAAAGTAGATATAGAAAAGGAGGTTTGTTGTCAAAAATGCCTTGATACAAAATTCTTCCATTATTAATTCCGAGTCCTAGTGCTTGATAAATTCCTTCATCTCCATACCAATAAGGTTCAATTAAAGAAGGGAGTCTAAGTAGGAAAAATATAAAACTAGTAAATATTAAAAACCAAATGTTTTTACTTTTTTCATATATTGAAAGTAGTTTCATAAATTAAAGTTTTTCAGTAACTTTATATTCTAATCTTTTTCCAAGCATCAATTGAGTATGTGAGATTAATGCGGGAAGGGCTGAGAGGAAAAAACCAACTATTGGTAATAATAAAAATTCTAATGGAAATAAAAGTTGTCTTTTTTTGGATACTTTTTGATGGCCCCGTCTTTGTCTATGGTCAATTATTACCATCGCTGCGGTTGCTAATAGGCAAATTGTTAAGATAGCTCCTGCGATTCTTGGGAGATTGTATCCAAGAGCTGTTCTGGTAAAAACAGGATTAACAAAAGGCATAATGTTTGCTGCAATAGTTATGATAAACCAATTTACGGGCCATAAGAAATGGTCAACTAAAACATTTATTAGCATTAAGGTTTTTCTAACAAAAGGAACTCCTGGTGTGGTAAGCCACCATTTGATAAATAATGGATCGTCACTAGCGCCCCAGCTCCATCTTCTTTCCTGTTGGTATTTGTTTTTAATGGAATTTACATATGATGATGAGAGAGGGGCATCCATAGATGTTTTAAGAAATATTGACTCCATCCAAACTTCACCTTTCTTTTTATAAAAGGCTTTAAAGAATATTCGATAATCTTCAGGTATAACATCTGTGTCCCAAAAACCAATGTCATGCAAAAGCTTTAGTGATAAAGAATAGGTAGAGTTAGAAACAAGTCTGTCTTTTTGAACAAGTAATGCTGTTCTCCATAAAGATCCAAAGAAAGAAAGAATTCTAATTGGTGCGGGAACATTCCAGAAGTTATTGTAGTTAACATTGGCTGATTGCCAAAATTTATTATATCTTTTATCGTCTTTTAAGAAGCTATAAGAAAGATAAGAAAAATAATTTTTATCAAAAATAGAATCTGCATCAACTGAAGATATTGTTGCAAAGTTTTCGTCAATAATACCTGTTTTTACTAATTTTTCATAAGCAATTTTTCCACCATAAGCCTCATTGGATGATTTACCTTTTACTTCTCCTTCAATGTCTGGATGAAAAGTAGCAAAAATGTCGCCAAATTGATCTTTAAATTGATCAGTTAAAATCTTAGCTCTCTCTTTAGCTGTTGGATCTCTTTCTTCCATAGCTAAGACAACATAGATTCTTTTTTTAGGAAAATTTTGAGTAGCTAAGCTTTGAATTCCAATTCCAATTTTTGCCGCGCTTTCTTGATAATTTGGAATAACAACTATATGCGACATTTTCTCGAAATTTTCTAATGGTCTTGCAAGTTTAAACCAATCTTTTTTCTCTGCATTACTAATCTTTTTTGAAGCAATAAGAGCGGTGATTGCCAGAGAGAAGGATTTATAAAACCAATATACGTCAAAAAATAAAATAAAATAGGCTACAGCCCAGGGAATTATTAATGATCCCCAAAATGGAAAAAATATTAATGACCAAGATACTAGACCTGGAAGAATTTCTAAGGCACGTCTTGTCTTAATTGGGTATGTTGTAAAAATGCGGTCAAAAAAACTTGTCATAAATTAAAAATGGTTTTGGCATTACTGGTTGTAATTTTATCTATTTCTTCAATGGAAATGCCTTTAATTTCAGCTATTTTTCTACCTGTAATTATAACATAGCTAGGTTCATTTCTACTACCACGATGGGGCTCGGGAGTAAGGAATGGGGCATCAGTTTCAACAACTATTCTGTCAAGCGGAGTTAATTCGCAAAGCTTAGGTAGGGGTACAGTTTCTCCTTTTGCAATGCCTGCATACGTAAGATTACCGTCAAATCCAACATAGAAACCCAGAGAAAGAATTTTTATTAAAATTTCTTCAGTTGATGCAAAGCAATGGAACATTCCAGGTCTCGGAAGTAATAGGTCTTTATTTTCTTCTAAGATTTTGACTACATCTTCTCCCGCATGGCGATTATGTATTTGAAGAGGTAATTTAAGCTTATGCGCTAATTTAATTTGTTCTACAAACACCTCTTTTTGAATTTTTTTGTCAACAATTCCATTTGAAGAATAGCTGTAGTAATCCATTCCAATTTCTCCAATACCTACGACTTTGTCATGTCTTGCAATTTGTTCAAGTTCTTCGATCCAATTTCCGCTTACTTTATCTGCATGATGTGGATGAACTCCAACTATTGCATATAGGTTGTCGTATTGTTTTGTTAATTCAACGGCTCTTTTACTCGATTCAAGACTTGTTCCAGTATTGATTATTATTTTGACCCCTGCTGTTACTGCTCTTTGAATAGTTTCTTCTAAATCTTTTTCAAAACCTTTTAAGTTTAAGTGACAGTGAACATCTACCATAAACACATTTTATAACGACTGGCTTTATATTCAAAGTATTATTTGTATAATAGGTAGGTAGTGAGTTTTTTAATTGAAGTTTTAGGTTTTTTAGTTTTTGTAATTTTTGGATTATATTTACCAGGCGCTTATGTTTTACATAAATTAAAATTAGAAACTAGTTTTCCTGCAAATATTTTTCTACCTGTTAGTTTTGGATTAATTTTATTTACTTTTGTAAGTTACATTTTATCCTGGATTCATTTGGAGATTTTATTAATTCCAGTATTAATTATCGTTGCAGTGCTTGTAGTTAAAGATAAGATGCCTCTTCCGAAAATAGATAGAGAGCAATTAAGGCCTGTAAGTTTAGTTTTATTTTTAACTATTTTGTTTAGTACGTCTGCATTAATTACTGGAATTTATGGTAATTCTATAATTATTAAACAAGATGATTATTGGCATTTAGCTTTGATTAATGAATTAAAAGTAAATTTTCCACCAGATAACCCAGCTTTTGCAGGAGTTGCTTTACGAGGTTATCATTTTTTTTATAATCTTTTATTAGCTAAAGTAAGTAATCTTTTTTTCATTTCTCCAGCTTCTTTGCATTTTCATTTTTTTCCAGTTCTGTTTTCTTTGGCTTGGGGATTTGGTGTTTACACCCTGGTTTTTAGGTGGTCAAAAAAAACTACCACTGCTTTAATTGCTGTTTTTTTAACACTTTTTGGTGGAAGTTTTGCTTATTTTCTAACTCTTCAGGGACATAAAGGATTTAGTTGGAGCGCAGGTTATGGTATGAACCAGCCTTTTGGCGCCTTACAAAATCCACCTTTATCTGTTTCTATTGTGATTTTATTACTAATACTAATTTGTTTTTATGAATACCTGGAAAGTAAAAACAACAAATGGTTAATTCCTTTGACTTTATCTTTAGGGCTAATCTCCATGTTTAAGGTGTATGCGGGAATGGTTGCAGTTTTAGGTTTTGCAGTATTTAGTTTTTGGGAAATTTTACACAAAAGAATCTATGCTTTTATTGCATTAATTTTTACTGGAATAATTTTCTTGGGAACATATTGGTTTTTTGCTGGGGGAACTGGCTATTTAATTTTTTATCCCTTATGGCCGTTTCATCGAATATTAGAAGCATTTAGCTGGTATGGTTTTGATGAGAAATTAGAGACCTATACAAGACTTAATGTTTTAAGAGGATTACTGGGTCTAGAGTTTGATGGTTTTAATATTTTTATTTTAGGAAATCTTGGAACTAGACTTTTGGGAATATTAGTTTTACCACTTATTTTTATTAAACAACGAAAATTACCTTCTATTTTTGCAAGTATTTTACTAATTATGTTAATAATTTCAGTTCTAATTCCAATGTTATTTATTCAATCCGGCAAAGTTTTTGAAATTATTCAAATAACAAATTACTATATATTTATTGCCTCTCTTTTTGCCGCCTTAGGATTTGGATATTTATTGAATTTAAAAATAAACAAAGTGATAAAGGTGATATTTTTGATTGTAATTTTCCTTCTTACAATTCCTTCAACTCTTGAAATATTTCTAGGATATCCAGACACATTGGCTATAAAGCGCTCTTTAAATACACCTTATTATCAAGCATTAAAGTTCTTAAGTACCCAAGAAAATTACAACTCTACAGTTTTAGAATTACCGCCGACAGATTTAAGAATTAAATACAGTGATTTAAAAGGTTGGTATGATCGCTCTAATCCTGCGATAACAGCTTTATCTAATAGAAAAACATTTTTTAATAGTGAATATATTGATTTTCCAGGATTAAATATTGAGTCTAGGATTAATTTACTTATGGTTGTTATGGAATACAGAAACGTGGTCGCTACCGATGGGAATATTGTATTCTATGAAGATAAGGCAATAGCAAAACTTAGAGAAAACAAGATTCGATATATTTTTTCAAGCGCAAGGGTTTTAAATTTTGATAAATCAAAAAAATTGAAAGAAATTTATTCAAATCCTCCCTACGTAATTTATAGAGTAGAAAAGTAGTTTTTGAGATTGACGATAAGCCTATATTCTGATAGAATCATATTTCTAAAGCCTGTTTTTGACTGCCTCGAAAATTAGCCGACATATCTCATGAAAAGATTAGTTAAATTAAATAAGTTTTTTTTGTCAAAATTAAAAACTGCAAATGAAAAAAGAAAAGTATTTACCAAGAGAATTTTTTCTTTTATTCAAATAAAACCTTTCACAAGTTTTTTTATTGTTTTAGGAATTTTATTAGTGTTGATGGTTGTGGGAAATGTACTGTTTAGCCCAAAGCCTGAAATTGCTAAGAATCAAGATTCCTTAAAGAAAGTTCAAGTATATAAAATTGGAAGCGCGCCTCTGGTTTCTTACCAAGGAAAAGTAGAAAAATCTGGAGTAACAAAAATTGTTGCTCAAATGCCAGGAGTAGTAAATTACATTAATGTTTATGAGGGTCAGCAGGTTGGTGCTGGAGTCAATATTCTTGGTTTGTCTACAAATTACAGTGGTGGTAATGCATTATCAATTGCAAGACAAATTGCCGGTGATCAATATCAATCTGCAAAAGACAATTATCCAACTCAAAAAGAGCTTATTGGAAAGCAAAAAGAATTAGCAAATAAATCTGATGAAAATTCAGATAAATTAAGAGAAATTGCTAGAGGTGCAAATGAATCAACGCAAGGTCTTATAGATTTAAATACAAGCATTTTAAATACTCTAGCTGCAAATCAATCTGCATTAGAATCTTTACCTAAATCAGATGAAAATGATGCAAAAATTTTACAAGTAAAGTCGACTAGGGCGCAACTAATTGCTGGAAATAATCAATTACAACTAGGTTTAAATAATTCAAATTATGCTAACTCAGATGATAATGCTCCTGCAACAATTGGGAATATCTCTAAAGATGTAACCGTTAAGCAATTAGAGTTACAGGAAAAAGCATTAGATTTAAGCCTAGAGCTTTCAAGATTATCATTCAATATGGCTCAAATAAATGAGGCCAGTATGTATCCATCAGCGCCTTTTGCAGGAGTTATAGAAAGACTATTTGTTCACCCAGGAGATACTGTTAATCCGGGAACTGTAATTGCAAATTTATCAGGCAATACTCAGCATAGCGAAGTTGTTGTTTTAGTTTCTGAAGGAATTGCTAAAAACATTTCAACGTTTGAGTCAAGTGTGTTAACTATTAACGGAAAAGAAATTAGCATGATGCCCTCGTATGTTTCAAGAGATGCAACAAACGGAAACTTATATTCAGTAATTTACCAATTAGATGATTCATTTTCTGCAAATTTAACCAATGGAGAATATGTTGATGTAAAAATTCCAGTTGGTGTTGCAGATGCTTCTAATATTGATCCCTTTATCCCATTGGATAGCGTTATTCAAACTCAAGATGAAGCATTTGTTTATGTTGTAAATAACGGAAAAGCAGAGGTTAAAAAAATAATTCTTGGTCAAATTCAAGGAAGATTCGTTGAAGCTTTAACTGGTCTTCCAAAAGATGCAGAGATAATTTTAGATAGAAACGTAATTGAAGGAGACAAGGTTTTAGTAGTTAGGTAGCCTCTATGAAGCATATTTCTACATATTTAAAACGTCTTAAATTTGACAATAATCTTAATAATTCTTTGATAGCAAAATACGCAAAGAATTTAAGACTTATTATCTTAATTGTTTTGGGAATTGTTATTTTTGGTGGAGTAAGTTATTTAAGTTTGCCAAGAAATTTATATCCAGACATTAAGATTCCGATGGTGTTTGTAACTGATGTTTTGCCTGGGGCAAGTCCTAAGGATATAGAATCTCTGGTTACCATTCCACTCGAAGATTCTATTAACGGATTATCTAAAGTAAAGACAGTTACATCTAGTTCTTCAGATTCTGTTTCTACAATTACAGTTGAGTTTGAAACCGGAACAGATCCTGATAAGGCAACGTCAGACGTTCAAACCGCTATTGATTCCGTTACTCTTCCTGAAGATGCGCAAAAACCTAAAGCAACAAAATTAGATTTACAGAAAACCCCAATTTGGGATTTTAATATCACTTCCGATGGAGATAGAGCAAGTTTGCTTAGATTTGCTAAAAAGCTTAAACAACAGTTAACAGATTTACCAACTATTGATTCAGTTTCGGTTTCAGGCCTTGATGAATCTGAAATCCAAATAATTATTAATCCCCAGTCGATAGCAGGATATAGTTTGAACCCGCAGCAAATTATTGCGGCTGTTAAGTCAGCTATTAGTACTTTTCCTGCTGGTAGCGTAAAGACTAATAATTTGAATTTCTCACTAACTATAGATCCAACAATTACAACAGTTGATGAGATTAGAAATTTAAAAATAAATTTGAACGGTCAAGTTTTAGCAATTGGCGATATTGCCACAGTTGTTGAGAAATCTAAGCCAGGACAATATTCAACTTATATTGCCAGTAAAAATTCTGACAGGAAACAATCAGTTGGCTTTAGTGTTTTTAGAGTTACCACTGTAAATATAGATACTGCTAATAAAGATGCAGAGAAATTAGTCGATGATGAAATAAAAAAACAAAATGGAAAATTTAAGCTTTATACAGTTGTAAATTACGCTGAGCAGATAGAAGATCAATTTAACGAGTTAGGTAAAGCTCTTGTCGAAACGATTATATTAGTTGCTGTTATTTTATTCTTATTTTTGGGTTTAAGACAAGCAGCTGTTGCATTACTCGCAACCCCACTTACGTTTTTAATCTCATTTATTGTTATGAGTTTGACTGGTGTAACTTTGAATTTTTTATCAGCATTTGCATTGATTCTCTCACTCGGACTTTTAGTGGATGACACAATAGTTGTTATTTCAGCAATTACTGCTTATTTTAGATCGGGAAAATTTACTCCATTCCAATCTGGAATTTTGGTCTGGAGAGATTTCTTACTTGCTATTACTACAACTACAATTACAACTGTTTGGGCGTTTTTACCAATTTTAATTTCTACCGGAATTATTGGGGAGTTTATTAAGCCAATACCAATTGTCGTTTCTACTAGCTTAATTGGATCATTCTTTGTGGCGATGTTTATAACTTTGCCTTTTATTATCTTCTTACTTAAACCAAGTTTTCCAAAAAGGGTTGTAGTCTTTTTTAAGATTGCAGGTTCTATTTTAGGCATAATTTTACTTTTTGTTTTACTCCCTAAGAACGGTTTATTGTTTTTACAAGTTTTGTTGATTTTGCTTTTGCTTTTCGTTACTTATCAAATCAGAAAACAAATTAAGCAAGAGTTTGGGAGAAGATTTAAATTCTTAAAAAATAAAAAAATAAATATTAAAGAATATCTTGATTCAGGAGTGATAAGTTTGCAAAAAGTTGAATTTTATTATAGTAAGTTTATTTTGAAAATTTTAAATTCTAAAAGCGCTAGAAGAAAAATTATTATTGCAGTAGTAATCTTTTCAATCTTTTCTTATATCTTAGTTCCGTTAGGTCTTGTTAAGAATGAGTTTTTTCCAAAATCTAATGGTGATACTTTATCAGTTTCCGTTGAGCTTCCTTCTGGAACAAATATCGAAACAACCAAAAAAGAATCTCTTAATTTATTAAATAAAATTAGTAATACTCCAGAAACAGAGTTTGTTTTATTAAATCTAGGTGGGGGTCAAGGAAATTTCTTTGGGGGAGGAAGTTCATCAGAAAATAATTTTAGTTATACTCTTATTCTAGACGATAAAAAGAAAAGAAAATTAAATTCGTCTGAGATCGCTGAATATTTGAGAAAAGAATTTAAAGATTATAACGCAGGCGTTTTTTCAGTTAATGAAGAATCAGGTGGCCCACCAACTGGATCAGATATTCAAATAAAATTATTCGGTCCAGATCTTGCTACTTTAAATACATATGCAAGCGCCGTCGAAGACTATTTAAAAACAGAGCCTGGAGCAACTAATGTAAATAGATCAATTAAGCAGGGGACAAGTAAAATTTCTTTTGTTCCTAATCAACAAAAATTTGCTGAAAATGGATTGTCTACAGATATTGCAGGTTTTTGGTTAAGACTTTTTGCTTCTGGACTTAAGGTTGATAGTATAAAATTAGATCCTGATTTAAACTTATCTCAAGATATAACTTTAAGAATGGGTTCAGGTTCTCAAAATGTTGAGGACATTTCTGCTGTTTCAATTCCAACTCAAAATGGCGTGATTCCATTAACATCTTTAGGTAAATTAGTTTTAGAACCAAATCCTACATTAATAACTAGAGAAGGTGGAAAAAGAACAATATCTGTATCTGCAAGCGTAAAAAAAGGTTATACGGTTCCACAGGTAAGCGTAAAGTTGGAAGATTTTGCAAAAAATAAATTAAATTTAGCAACTGGATATTCTTGGTCAACAGGTGGTGCAAATGAGGAAAACCAGAAATCAGTTACAACAATATTTATCGCTATGATCATCTCAATTATATTAATTATTATTACAATGATTTTGCAATTTAATTCTTTCAGAAAAGCATTAATTGTTATTTTAGTAATTCCATTGTCTATTTCAGGAGTATTTATAGTTTTTGCAATTACCCAGACATCATTAACATTCCCAGCTCTGATTGGAGTTTTGGCATTGTTTGGTATTGTTGTTAAGAATTCAATTTTAGTAGTTGATAAAATTACTGCAAATATTAAAACAGGAATGGAATTTACAGAGTCAATTGCAGACGCAGCATCATCCAGACTTGAGCCAATTGCCTTAACTTCTATTTGTGCAATTGTTGGTTTAGTACCAATTACAATATCTGACCCATTATGGAGAGGATTAGGGGGCGCAATTATTGCAGGACTTACATTTTCAGGAACAATCATGTTGTTCTTTATTCCAGTTGTTTATTATTTTACATTTAAACCTCAGAAGAAAAAATAAACTGTTTTGCATATAATAGTAATGTGAAAAAGATTTTAATATTCCTTTTTGTCTCCTTATTCTTTCTTTTCAAGCCCCATCATAGCTTTGCAGAAGTAATACATAATTTTGATACAAAAATTGTTGCGCAAAAGAATGGAGAAATGAATATAGAGGAAAAGATAACATATGATTTTGAAACGAGTAATAGACACGGGATTTTTAGAAATATTCCACTTGTTTCAAAAGTAGGAGATTTATACAGAGTTATTCAAATTAAAAATATCAAAGTTTTAAGAAATGGAGAGAGGGAAAATTATAAATTGAATTGGGAAAAAAATAATTTAAATATTAAAATTGGAAATGCAGACAGGTTAATAAATGGTAGTCATCTATATACAATTAGTTATACAGTGTTAAATGGTATTGGTAGTAATTACGAAGATCATGATGAAATCTATTGGAATTCAACAGGGAACAGTTGGGAAGTGAATATTGAAAAAGCACAAGTCTTAATTACAACGGGTTTCGATTTATCACAAAAGGAATTAATTTGTTTCACTGGAGAATATGGTTCAAAATTATCTACCTGCGAGGTTAAGAAGGACAAGATATTTACAACAAATATTTTATATCCTGGTGATGGATTAACTTTTGTAGCTGTTTATCCAGTCGGATCATTTCCTAAAAGTGTCTTAGTAAAAGAGCCTCCAACAACTGTTTCAGAAAAAATATTTAATTTCATAATTAGTAATTATTTCGCAATCTTTGCGCTTATAAATTTTGGAATTAGTGGAGCTCTAATTTATTGGTATTTAAAACATAAGAATAAAAGTAGATTTGGTAAGTCAAGCGTTTCCTTCGATTTCCCAAAAGATGATAATGGAAAACTGTTGTCACCTGCTCTTTCAGGAACCATAGATACGGCAAAACTAGAAAAAGATGATGTCATTGCAACCATTTTCGATTTAGCAATTAGAAAATATATAAAGATAGAGCAAGTTAAGACTACCAGAAAATTTTTACCTGATAGTTCTGATCAAAAAATTATTAAACTAAAAAACGCAGATTCTAAATTAGAATCTTTTGAAAAAACTTTATTGAATAGGCTTTTTGAAGATGGGGATACGGTTAATATAAAAGATTTAAGATTAGATTTTTATAAAACATTTTTTACAATGGAGGATGAAGTATTTAAGGCTTTGATAAGTAAAAAATTATATGCTAAAAATCCTAAGGCACAAAAATCAGTATTATTTGTTTTGGCAATAATTTGTTTATCAACTGGAAATTTTATTTTAGCTTTAGTTTTAATATTTTTATTTAAAAAATTAAATGGTAGGACTCAATTAGGAGATGAAATTGATTTTAAAATTGATGGACTAAAGTTGTTTTTAAAATCAATGGATAGGAATTATAAATGGCAAGCAGAAAAGCTGTATGTTGTAGAGAAAATGATACCATATGCTGTTGCACTAGGTTTTATCGATGAGTTTATGGCGGCACTTAAGATTTATGATCCAAATTATCAACCGAGTTGGTATGCAGGTTATAGGGGTAGTTTTTTTGTAAATTATTCTGTATTTAATTCTTCGTTTAATTCAAATATTACAACAGCAGCGCCAAGTTCATCTGGATCATCAGGTGGTTTCTCTGGGGGTGGTGGCGGTGGTGGCGGAGGGGGAAGTTGGTAATTTATCTTGCGAGAAAAACCTTCTTACTATTAATACAATCATTGCAAATAATTCCATATGCATCTTCAGTTTTTGATATCCAATAATTAACTAAATTTTCTGATGGTTTACTACAGTTTCTACAAACACCTATGCTTTTATGTTCTTTGGAATCTAAATTAAATCCCATTGTTTCACGACCATCGAAAACTAATAGTTTTCCTTCAAAATATGTGTTAGGAAACTTTTCCATAAATGTGACAATCCCATTTTCTAACTGGTAAACATCTTTAAATCCGTATTTTAGTAGTAGTCCTGATGCAGTTTCACATCTAACCCCTCCAGTGCAAACAGTTACTACGGTTTTATCTTTTAAGTTTGTAATTGATTGAATTGCCGTAGGTACATCCCTAAAATGTCCTAATCCTTTTGGCCAAACAGAATTTTTAAATCTGCCTATTTCAAATTCAAAATCATTTCGCATGTCGACGACATAAAACTCGCGTCCTTCTTCATACCATTTTTTCAAATCTTCAGCTTTTAAATATTTACCGGTAACCCTTTTTAATGGACCAAAGTCTTTATTTGTAATTCCAGTTGTTACAATTTCAGGCCTAACTTTTATTTTTAGTTTTGGAAATGCTGATCCAGTGCCTTCACTTTTTTTCCAATTTATATTTTTAAATCTTTTGTCTTTTTCTAGTTCTTGAATATATTTTTCAGTATTTTCGGTCAGTCCTTCTATAGTTCCATTGATTCCTTCATGAGCAATTAAAATTCTACCCTTAAGATTTAATCTTTCACAAAGTTCTCTTTGTTTATCTCTTAATTCTTCAGGATTATTAATTTCTATATATTTATAGAAAAGTAAAATTGTATATTTCATAGACATATATTATAGCGTAGAGTTTTAAAATTGCTACTTAAGCAATTCTGACTTAGGATTATGTTTATCATAGTTTCTCATTGTTGGAATTTTTACCGCCATTAATATAACAATTGCAATTGTTGAAACTCCCCCAATAATAACTGATAAGGGACCGCCAACAAGAAAGGCTAATGCGCCAGCTTCAAAATCTCCTAATTGTGGCCCACCCATAAAAAAGATCATATTAACAGAACTCATTCTCCCTCTAATATAATCTGGAGTCTCGAGTTGTCTGATGGTGTTTCTAATAATAGTACTTATTCCATCTCCAGCGCCGATAATAACCAATGCTATAAAAGATATAAAAAATATTTTTGATAATCCAAAAATAATTGTTCCCACTGCATATAAAATCACTGAGCATAAAAGAATAATTCCTTGTTTGCTTAGGTTATGTTTGTGAGCAAGCAGTAATCCCGCACTTACAGCTCCAATTGATTGCGCAGAATAAAGTAGCCCAAGTCCTAAAGGCCCAACGTGCAAAATATCTTTGGCAAAAATTGGAAGTAAAGCTGCTGCAGTTGAAAAGAATGTGCTGAAGAAATCTAAAAGCATTGTTGACCAAATAATCGTTTTGTTTCTAACGAAATGAAGTCCTTCTTTAATTGCAGCAAAGGAAAATCCGGTCTTGGGTCCAACTATTTCTCCACTAGTATTGAGTAATTTAAGACCTATTAAAACAATTACAAATGATATGGCGTTAAAAACGTAAACTAAGGTTAGACCTGAATTAGCAATTAAAAGGCCTGATAATGCTGGGCCGAGGATTTGTGAGGTTTGATGAAAAATTGCAAAGATGCTTAGCGCGTTTTGCAAATCTTTTTTATCGACTAGGTTTGGAACAAGCGATTGTCTTGCTGGAACTTCAAAAGAAATACATACTGCGCCAAGTGCAGTAATGATAAAAATCATCAAAGGAGTGATTGTCTTTGTAAAAGTAAGATAGGCAAGAATAATCGATAAAATAGCCAAAGAAGATTCGGTAATATATAAAACTTTTTTCCTATTATGCGCATCTGCAACAGACCCTCCAATTAAAGAGAAAAATAATATTGGCAAAAATCTTAAAAGTCCTATGAGTCCAAGAGCTAATGCTGAATGCGTTAATTCATAGATATGCCAGTTAAGAGCAACAAATTGCATTTGAGAACCAGTGCTGGATATAAACTGACTGGGTAAATAAATCTTAAAATCCCGATATGAAAATGCTGGGAATTTTTTTAAAAAATTTAACATGTCTTACTATTTTATAATTTTTAGATTGCTTTTTCCCAGAGGAATTCTTAACTGATACAAATAGTATTATATGAAAACAAATTTTTTGCTTATATTTTTTGGATTTTTTGGGGGGACAGGTACAGCTTCTCCGTTTCTAACTAGTTTTTCCCACAAGGCAATTGCATGCTCATTAGCCAGTCCTGATTGTAGTGGTTGTCTATAAAACACTACAGATAATGCATTCATTAGAAATAGTCGTCTAGTTCCAAATCCATGTTTAGTAAAGCCTTCTCGATTGTAGTTTCTGCCAACAAACGGTATTTCAATGTGTTGAAAGTCTGGAGTAAGGGGTGCGACAATTTGACCAAAGCCTATTCTTTGTCCATCAGGAGTTAAATCTTCAATGTATAAAGCTTCATCTTTTTCCTCGCGTTCTGCATAAGTATCAAACGTTTTTATTACAGATGCTGCATAGGAGATTGTGCTATCCGGATAGGTTATGCTAAATAGCCTTGTAAAACTTCCAGGTTGATGCGTTCCATCTTTGGTAAATTGACCAGCATAAAATTCTAATTTTGCCAATGTTGCCAAGGGAACGTCATCAATTCCAACTGATAAAAAACTTCCCTCTGGAAACCGAGAGTTAAGCTTGGAAATTTCTTTTTGAGATAATCCTTGTCTTTGGGTTAAGGGTCTATATCTTTCCATAACAAGAGCTATATTATAGCAAATAAATATCTTATAGTAAAGTGAATACTTGCTTAGATTGCTTTTTCCCAAGGGAGTTCTTTTCTACCAAAGTGGCCATAGGTAGAGGTTTTTAAATAAATTGGTCTTCTTAAATCTAGCGCCTCAATTATTCCTTCAACTGATGTGTCCAGAGTAGAGGTCATAAAATCTTGCAGAGTTTGTCTTGAAACTTTTTCTGTACCAAAGGTTTCTGCCTCAAGCATAACTGGTTTTTTGGCGCCAATGAAATAAGCAATTCTTACCTCTGCTTTGTCAGCAAGTTTATGTCGCACAATATTTTTAGCTAAGAATCTTGCTGCGTAAGCACCACTCCTGTCAACTTTAGTAGGATCTTTTCCACTAAATGCTCCTCCCCCAACTCTGGCAAATCCACCATAAGTGTCAACGATTATTTTTCTTCCAGTTACGCCTGTATCTGTAGCTGGTCCTGACATGTGCCAGATGCCTGTACCGTTTACAATTAAATCTTTAGGATCAATTTTGAATCCATATTCAGCTAAAACTTCTTTTACAACATGTTTATAAATGTCATTTTTTACTGTTTCTAATTTAACATTTTCTGCATGAGGTGCAGCAACAACAACTTGTAACACTTTTACTGGAATATTATTTTTATATTCAACAGTTACTTGAGTTTTTCCATCTGGGCGTAGATAGCTAAGTATCTTTTTTTCGCGGACTAAGTCTAATCTTTGAGCTAATTTATGAGCCAAAGTAATTGGTAAAGGCATTAATTCTTTAGTATCTCTACAAGCAAAACCAAACATCATTCCTTGATCACCTGCTCCTTTTTTATTAACACCTTTTGCAATTTCATTTGATTGCTTTTGAATATAAGTATTAATATCACAGTTGTAGTCGAAATTTAGCGCAGGATCTGTGTAGCCTAAGTCTTTGATTCTTTTTCTAGCAACTTTGGCGAAATCAATTTGGGCATTAGCAGTAACTTCACCAGCAATTATAACTTTATTTTTAGTTACTAATGTTTCAACAGCAACACGTCCGAACGGATCTTGTTTTAAAACCTCGTCAAGTATGGAGTCACTAATTGAATCACATATTTTATCTGGATGCCCACTGCAAACTGATTCTGATGTAAAGATAAAATCCATAAAAAAACCTCTCATTAAGAGAGGGTAAATTTTTATCTAAGTTTTCTTAGATCTCATTTATTTGGCACCGCGACCTTATATAGGGCTCGGTTGTCGGTCGTTTTACGACTCTCTTAATGACTTAATTAATTTAACAAGAATAAAAAATATTGTCAACTAGGCAAAAAAACTCTTACCATGCCCCTTGGTATATCACTCTGAACATGTTGGGATTCAGGTAATGGTGATGGTTTGAGGAAAATTGGAGGGAGAGTTCTGTCAGCGATTAGCCTTTTTAGTAAGCCAGTATCAAGGGCTTGTGTTCCATCTTCTGCTAGATGTAGTAATCGCATATCATTTAATCGCATTCTGGCAGCTAGAGATCTTAAAAACCAATCTTGAAAATGTGTTTCATGACTAAATTGCCTAAGTCTTGCTTCAGTTCTTGCGTCAAATTGAACATCTTCTCTTTTTGGCCTACTTAAATCCTGAGGAACAGCTGGGTTAACATCTGCTAATTTTAATAGAGCGCTCGTGCCATCGGGTAAGCCTTGATGTATTCTGTGGCCAGATATCATTAGTCCTAGATGAAGTGTTTCTTCTATAATGTCTAAAGGATTTCTGCCTTGTTCGGCGATGATATTGGTTATTTGTTGTGGTACTTCAATTCCAGTAAAAAACTGTGGTTTCGGGTCTCCTTGATCAATAGTCCTGTCAAATGCGGCAATCGCCCGTGATATTAAACGACGAGTTTTTTGTCTACGCATAGCATAAGTTTCGTGTATTTGTCTTGAGTATTCTTGCATATTGAAGAGTTTAGTAACCTTGGTTTTTTAAGGCAGATTCGCAAGCAGCTTTAGCTGTTGCATCGGAAATCGTAGCGCAAGGATTTGTCTGGGTTTGTTTTTCTGTGCCAGTTGGCATAATTGTGCCTGTTGTTTTAGGCATCATAGAAGAAAGATCAGTAAATTTAAGATTTGTTGGAACTTTAAACATTGAGTTATCAACAGACCAATCTTTGCATGAATAGCTGACTTTGTCATTAGGATTAAATGCAGCATAATTAGTAGAATTCATTTTAGATGCCATTTCATTTACATCCATCGTCATTTTAATTCCTGTTGGGAAAGAATCTCCCCAAATATAGAATAAATTTCCATTTCTAATTAAATGTGTTGCAGTGCTTTTGCCATTATTTGTCATGGTGAAATCTGCCTTAGCCATGTCTTTTGTTACATACACTGTTCCACTTGTTTCCCCTTTATCTGTTTTTGTATCAAAAGTGCAGATTTTTGATTGACCACTAGTAAAAAGGTCTGTAATTGATGCTTCTAAAGATGGGTTTTTAGTTGGAGCAGGAGCTTGGGTAGTAGAATTATTAGTTAGCTTTGAGTTTTGTCCATAAAGCAAATATCCACCGATTCCCAAAACAATAATTACTATGAGTGCGATGGTTGCTATGATTTGATTTTTTCTGGTCATTGCAAAAGAAGTATATATCTAAATTTTGCAGGAGTCAATTAATAATTGCTATAAGCTATTGACATTTATATCCGCAAAAGTGCAATAATAAATTATGGCAAAAAAGACAACTAAAAGAGTACATAAAGCAAAAGTAACAAGATCTTCAAAATATACTAGCTTTAAGCTTCATGGAAATTATTCAGTACAACAAGTTGCAATTCTTACTGTAATTGATTTAGTAATTGGTTTTGTTTTAGGATTCATGCTTCAGCCAACAATTGCTAGTCTTTTAACTTCTTACGCTGCAGGACTTTGATTTAAATTCTTGGAAATAGTGGTTTATCTGATTTAATTTCTTCTTTTTGAAATTGCTTTTTAATTTTATCTGAAGTGCTAGGAACAAATGGTTCAAGTAAGATTGCAATTTCAATTATTTGATCAACAGCGTGGGCTAAAATTAAATTTAATTCCCTTCCTTTGTGATTTTCGGAAATTTTTAAAAGTTCCCAAGGCTTTGATTCGTTAATATATTTATCTAATTTTGTTATCTTAGCTTTTACTAAGGCAATTGCTTCATTTAATTTATAATCTTCTAAAAGTTTTTTGTAGTCATCAATAACATCAATTAAATGAATACTCTTGGGATTTGCTAGGCTTTTAAATCCGGCTGTTTCACAAAGCTTTGCAACCCTAGCCACAAGATTTCCAATCCCGTTTGCTAAATCTGAGTTATAAACTTCTTCAAGTCTTTTAATGGAAAAATCTCCATCAGCAAATGGTGACATTTCTGAAAGAAAATAATATCTTAAGACGTCTTCTCCATATTTATTTATTAGCTCAATAGGATCAATAACATTACCTAAAGTTTTAGACATTTTTTGTCCTTCAACGGTGAAATATCCATGGACAAATAAAGCTTTGGGAAGTTGTAGTTTTGCAGAGAGTAAAAATGCAATCCAATAAATCGCATGAAATCTAATAATGCCTTTGCCAATAACATGTAAGTTGGCTGGCCACCATTTTGCATATAAATTTTCATCTGAACCGAAACCAACACCAGAAGCATAAATATTTAAAGCATCAAACCAGACATACATTTTTTGGCTGTCATCATTTGGAACACTTACTCCCCAATCTTTAGCTCTTTGATTGCTTCTTGAGATACTTATGTCTTTAAGGCCTTCTTTTAGAAAGCTTAAAACTTCATTTTTTCTAAATTCTGGGAAAATCTTTAATTTATCAGATGAAATTAATTCTTCAATTTCCTTTTGATATTTTGAAAGAGCAAAAAAATAATTTTCTTCAGAGACTTCTTCTAAAGCTTTTCCAGGATGCTCAAAGCATTCTCCGTTTTCATTTAATTCAGACCTTTCATAAAAAAGTTCGCAACCGACGCAATAAAGACCGGTATAGGTTTTTTTATAAATATCTCCATTTGCACTGCAGAGTTCCCAAAGTTTTTGAGAAGCAAGATGATGCTCCTTAGAACTTCCTCTTTGAAATACATCAAAGTTGATATTTAATTTCTTAGCAAGTTCTTCAAACTCTTTTGAATGAGTATCAATAAAATCTTGTACATTAACACCTGCTGTTTCAGCTGCTTGTACATTCTTTAGAGCATTTTCATCAGCGCCTGATAAGAGTAATACTTCTTCGCCTAAGCTTTGTCTAAATCTTTTAATCGCATCTGCTTGGACAAATTCAAGTGCATGGCCAACGTGTGGCTTTGCATTTACATAAGGAATTGCAGTTGTTAAATAAAACTTATTCATGCGCAAATTGTATCAGAGAAGTTGTGGTCAAACAACTTTTAATGTTTTCTATAGAAAAATAATTCAAGAACTAAAAATAAAATCAAAAGTAAAATTAGAAAAAACAATTGATTTAATTTGTAAAACCTTAAAATTAAATAAATTGTTGGGAAAATAGCAAATAAAAATCCTTGGATTCGATCTGCAAAAATAAATTCAACGAATGACCATAAAAATAGAAAAAATAATAAAAAAACTATTGGAATTACAGGAAATAAGAATCCTGAAATGTTAAGAGAAAAGTTTGGAGGAAAACTAAAAATTAGATAAAAAAGTGCAATTAATGAAGCTATAGAGATGACAGGCAGGTAAATTAATTTCTTCCTGGTACGCATAATTTTAGTTTATCATTTTTATTACTTCATTTTTAGTTAGTAAAAATCTATAATTTAGATGTATTGTAAATGCAAATTTATAGTCAAATAAAAAAATATTTCCCTTTTTTGATTTTCGGTTTTTTTTCACTTTTTGCTTGTTATCTTTTATTTGTTAATTTAGGAAAATTTCCTTTAGAAAATTGGGATGAAGCATTTTATGGACAGACCGTAAAAGAAATGCTTAATTTACATAATCCAATTGTTCTGCATTGGAATTATGCTGTTTGGTTTGATAAGCCACCTATGTACATGTGGTTGGTTGGTTTTATTTCTTTATTTTTTGGTCTTTCCGAATTTGTTATTCGCTTTCCTTCTGCAGTTTTTGCATTAATTATTGTACTTGCTTCTACATATTATGTTTATAAAAAATATTCATTAATCCCTGCTGTATTTACGTTTTTTACTTTAGTTTTAAATAATGTTTTTATTTGGAGAGCTAGAAGCGGAAACCTAGATTTGCTTGCAGCGTTTTTGATTCTTATAACTTATTTTTTACAAATTAGTAAGTTTAAGTATAAATATCCACTTCTTGGTGTTTTATTTGCTTTTTTATATTTAACTAAAGCTTCGTTGGTTTTATTCCCTTTAAGTATTTTTATTGTTTCAGAAATTATTTTTGAATATAAAAATATTAAGAAAAATTTCAAACAATATCTATTGTTTGCTTTGTGTTTTGTGGGAATTATTGCGACCTGGCTTTTCTTGGGATTTTTAGATGCAGGAAGTAGTTATGTTAACTATTATTTATTTCAGTCAGATCAAGGTGTTGCGAGTATTTCAAAATTTAATCCTAATTATCTTTTACACATATATTATTCTTTGCAGCGCCGATTTTTCTTTATTCTACTAATAGGTATTTTCTTTGCAGTTTTAAAAATAAAAGATAAGAAATATTTTCTACTTCTTGCCTTTGCTTTTTTGTTATTTTTACAATTAAGTTTAACTACTAAAGACAACAATTGGTATCTGCTTCCTTCAATGCCTTTTTGGTCAATTTTAATTGGTTTTGGGGTTTATTCACTTTTAAATTATTTCAAAAAAATTAAAGTTTTATATTTTGTTTTAATTTTAGGATTAATTTCAGTAAGTGGTTATATTTGGTTTAGAACTTTAACTGTCAACATCTTTCCAATATTAGATTCATCCTCAGTTGTTTCTCAAACTAAATCCGCAAAAGAAATTAAAAGCTTAACAAAGCCAAGTGAAACTATTGTTAGATTAGATCCTCTGGTTTCTAATACATTATATTATTCAGATCGAAGGACTTTGTCATATTTTCCTAATACTAATACGAGAACATATTGGATAAATAGAGAAGATTTGAAAAAAGGAATTGAAAATAAAAAATATAGATGGTTTGTGGGAACAAGAGCAGATATAGAAGCTTTCTATTTAGATTTTGATTCTAAGCTTTTTAATGAAATTAAAGTAGACGAGAGCGAACTGATCTTAAATTTGAAGTAAAAATACCCCCTTGACAACATTTTGGCAGTCGTGGTATATTACTGCTAATCCTAATTTTGGGATTGAAATTATGCACGACTTAACAGCAAGGCAAGTCGATATTCTAAAAAGTTTAATCGAAGAATACATCCAAACAGCAGAAGCTGTTGGTTCTGAAACTTTGGAAAAAAAGCATAATTTGTCAGCAAGCCCTGCTACCATTCGTAATGAAATGGTTAGATTAACAGAGCTTGGGTACCTTAAAAAATTGCATGTTTCGGCAGGAAGAGTTCCAACACCTGAAGGAATGAAATTTTATGTCAGACAATTGATGAAGGAAAAAGAACTTTCAGTTGCTGAAGAAGTTTCACTTAAGGAAAAAGTTTGGGATTTAAGAGAAAGAGAAAGAGATTTTCTAAAAGAACTTACTAAAGCCTTGGCAGATAGAACCAAAGCTCTAGCAGTTACAACAACAAACGATGGTGATGTATTTTGTGCAGGATATGCAAATATACTCGATATGCCAGAGTTTTATGAAATAGAAATGACTAAAAATCTACTCGCGGCAGTTGATGAAGTAGAATTTTTTAGAACTCTTTTTACAGGCATGCAAGAAGATGATGATATACATATTTTACTTGGAGAAGAATTGGGTCCAAGATTAAATGGTCCGTATGGATTTGTATATAAAAGCTACCATACACCAGGAAATTTAGTAGGACAAATTGGGGTTTTAGGTCCATCTAGACTTAATTACACCGCAATTGTTCCAACTGTAAGATATTTTGGAAACTTAATTGAAGAAATTGCACAAGGTTGGTAAAAATGAAAAAAAACGAAGAAAAAGTTAAAGAAAATAGCGAATTAGAGAACCTTGAAAATCAATTAAAAAGAGCTTTAGCAGACTATCAAAATTTAGAAAAAAGAATAGTGGCTGAAAAAAGCGAGTGGATTAAAATGGCAAATAAAGATTTAATTTTAAGACTTTTGCCAGGACTCGATAGCTTAATTTTAGCTAAGAAACATACTAAAGACGAAGGAGTAATAGTTTCAATTAAACACTTTTTAGATGCTTTAGAAGCTGAAGGAATAAAAAAAATTGAAACAGAAGGTCAAGAATTTGATCCAAATACAATGGAAGTTGTTTCTACAACTGAAGGTAAAGAAAATATGGTTGTAGATGAATTAAGAGCAGGCTATACTTTATACGGAACTGTTATTAGACCAGCTCAGGTGGTAGTAGGAAAAAATAGTTAATTTTCACCCGGTTTTTCCCAAACTGTTTTGGGGCCGGATGAAAATTAACTAAAGAAAGGAAGAAATATTATGGCAAAAATAATTGGAATCGATTTGGGTACAACAAATTCTGCAGTAGCAGTGATGGAAGGTGGAAATCCTAAAGTTATTCATAGTGCAGAAGGAAGAAACGTTATCCCATCTGTAGTTGATCCTACATCACACGTTGTTGGAGATGTAGCCAAAAGACAGGTGGTACTTAAACCAAAAACTACAATCTTTTCTATTAAAAGATTAATGGGTAAAAAGTTTAAGGATGATAGTGTTCAGTTTGATATGAAATGGCTTCCATACGCTATTAAATCTGGAAGAGATGGAATGGCTGTAGTTGAAGTTGATGGTAAAACATATACTCCTCAAGAGGTGTCAGCAATGATCTTACAAAAAATTAAAGCTGATGCTGAAAGCTACTTGGGCGACAAAGTAACTCAAGCAGTTATTACTGTTCCCGCATATTTTGATGATTCACAAAGACAAGCAACAAAACAAGCTGGTGAAATTGCTGGATTAGAAGTATTAAGAATTATTAACGAACCTACTGCAGCAGCTTTGGCTTATGGTTTAGATAAGAAAAATGCACATACAATTGCAGTTTATGATCTTGGTGGAGGAACATTTGATATCTCTATCTTGGAACTTGGAGAAGGAGTTTATGAAGTAAAATCTACAAATGGAGATACTCATTTAGGTGGAGATGATTTTGATCAAGCAATAATTGATTATCTTGCAGAAGAATTTAAGAAAGAAAATAATATTGATTTAAAAAATGATTCTCAGGCATTACAAAGACTTAGAGAGTCAGCAGAAAAAGCAAAGATTGAGCTTTCTAGCTCTCAAGAGGCACAAATTAATCAACCATTTATTACCCAGGGACCAAATGGACCACTTCATTTAACAATGACTCTAACGAGAGCAAAGTTGGAGCAAATCGTTGACCCACTTGTTCAAAAAACCTTAAAACCAGTTGAGCAAGCTTTGAAAGATGCCAAGATTGACATTTCAAAAGTTGACGAAGTGGTTTTGGTTGGTGGAATGACCAGAATGCCAAAGGTTATCGAGGCTGTAACTAAATTCTTTGGTAAAGAACCAAACAAGTCTGTAAATCCAGATGAAGTTGTTGCAGTAGGCGCAGCAGTTCAGGGAGGAGTTTTAGGCGGAGAAGTTAAAGATGTATTGCTTTTAGATGTTACTCCATTAACTTTAGGACTTGAAACATTGGGTGGAGTTTCAACTCCTTTAATTGAGAGAAATACAACTATTCCAACCAGTAAGTCTCAAGTTTTCTCAACAGCTGCTGATAATCAAACTCAAGTAGAAATTAATGTATTACAGGGAGAAAGACCAATGGCAACAGATAATAAATCACTTGGTAGATTTGTGTTAGATGGTATTCCTCCAGCACCAAGAGGAGTTCCACAAGTTGAGGTTACATTTGATATTGATGCTTCAGGAATTTTGAATGTTAAAGCTAAAGATAAGGCTACAGGTAAAGAACAGTCAATTAAAATTACTGGCTCAACTGGTCTTACAAAAGAAGAAGTTGAGAGAATGACAAAAGAAGCTGAGGCGCATGCAGCTGAAGATGCAGAAAAGAAAGAAAAAATTGAAGCTAGAAACCAAGCAGATAGCTTAATCTTTACAGCTGAAAAAACTTTAAAAGATGCTGGAGATAAAGTCAAAGAAGAAGATAAGAAAGAAATTGAAGAAAAAGTAGCAGCTTTGAAAGGTATATTAGATAGTGGTTCTAAAGAAGATTTAGAAACAAAATCTAAAGAATTATCTGATGCATTACAAAAAGTAGGTCAAGCTATGTATCAAAATCAGGATCAAGCTCAACAACAGGGAGAGCCTGAGGTAGAAGCAAAAGAAGAAGACGGAAAAACTGAAGAGAAAAAAGAAGAACCAGTTGAAGGCGAAGTTGTAAATTAAAACCTCAATGAAGCTGAATATAAAAATCTCCCGGGCAATTTGTTATAATAGCTAACTTTTAAAATTATGTGCGGTATTTTTGGTTTTGTTGCAAAAGAAAATAAAGACCCAGAGATTGTTTTATCTGGCTTAAAACTTCTTGAATATAGAGGTTATGATTCATGGGGAGTTGCAGTTAAATCAGCTAATTCAGGAATACTAGTTGATAAGCATATTGGTAAGATTGGTAATGCAAAAGTAAAACTTCCTAAGAGTAATTTGGGAATTGGGCATACAAGATGGGCGACTCACGGTGGGGTTACTGATCTTAATTCTCATCCGCATTTAGATTGCGCTCAACATATTGCTGTGGTTCACAACGGGATAATTGAAAATTATTTAGAAATAAAAGAAGAACTTATTAAAAAAAACCATAAATTTATTTCAGAAACCGACACAGAAGTATTTCCTCATTTAGTAGAAGAATATTTAAAAAACAATGATTTCAAAAATGCAGTCTTACTTGCTTTTAATAAGGTTAGGGGCTTAAACGCAGTAGTCGTTTTAAATTCTAATACCAATGAGATAGCAGCAGCAAAAACTGGTTCTCCATTAATTATTGGTGTTGCAAATGATTCTTTATATATATCCTCAGACCCAACCGGAATTGTTAAATATACAGATAAGGCAATTTTCCTCAAAGATAACCAAATGGTTTTACTTGGAAAAGATTTATCTTTATTTTCCTTGCCAAGCGGAAAAGAACTAAAGATAGAATATGAAACATTAGAAAAGAATGCTCAAGATGAAGGCCTAGGTAAATTTAGGCATTACATGTTAAAGGAAATTTACGAAGAGCCTATGGTCTTAGAGCATATTGCAAATACTAAGAAAAAAGAAATTGAAAAATTAACTCTTAACATAAGAAGTGCTTTTGGAACCTATTTTATAGGAGCAGGTACTGCTTATTTTGCTTGCCTTTTTGGTACATATCTTTTTTCTAAAATTGCTAAAGTTCATATTAATACAACATTTGCATCTGAATTTAATTATTTAGAAGATTTTTTAACTAAAAAAAGTTTAATTGTTGCTTTTTCCCAAAGTGGTGAAACTATTGATATCGTTGAACCATTAAACAGAGCAAGGGTTAAGGGTAGTAAGATTTTTGCAGTAACTAATGTAAAAGGATCAACTATTTATAGAATGTCAGAAGGACAAATTCTTTTGGAGGCAGGAGTTGAGAAAGCAGTTGCTTCAACAAAAGCCTATCTTGCTAAGCTAGGAGTTATGCTTTTACTTACTTATTCTTCAGTTAATAAATTTTCTGAAGGGAAGAAATTATTACAAAAATGTATCCTAGAAATTAAAAGAATTTTAGAAAAAAAGAATTTAGATAATATTAAAAAAATTGCTTCATTTTTAACTACTAAAGAACACATTTTTATTATTGGTAGGGGCTTAAGTTTTCCTTCGGCTTTAGAAGCTGCTTTGAAAATTAGAGAAGTAAGTTACATTCACGCAGAGGGTTTAGCTGGCGGCGAATTAAAGCATGGGCCAATTGCATTAATCTCCAAAGGCACTCCGGTTATTGTTTTTGCACCCAATGACGAAACATATGAAGCAATTATGTCTAATGCAATGGAGGTAAAAGCAAGAGGAGCGGTAATAATTGGAATTAGTTTTAAAAATCATTCAACTTTTGACTACTTTATTGAGGTCAAGGATTTGAAGGAGGCTAGTGGAATTGCACAGATTGTCCCAATTCAGTTATTAGCTTACTTTTTAGCAGTAAATAAAAATTTAGATCCAGATAAACCAAGAAATTTGGCTAAGAGCGTAACAGTAAAATAATTTATAATTAACCTATGGCAAATAAAGATTATTATTC
>CAZIOR010000007.1:0-25191 GCA_964540925.1 uncultured Gammaproteobacteria bacterium
TCTTCAGTTGCCATTATTAAGATTATACATGTTTTTGTTATAATCTCTACATGAAACTAAATCCTTATAAGCGTTTTACAGAAAAACAGTTAATTTTAAGAGATCATCTAGCAATTGATAGAACAATCTTGGCAAATGAATCTACTTTCCTTGCACATATTAGAACTGCTTTGGCTTTAATTGCTGGTGGCGTGACGGTAATTCATTTTTTAAGAGGATTACTAATTGATATATTAGGTGTTAGTTTATTTTTAATTGGTGTTTTTGTACTTTTGTTTGGTTTTTTAAAATATAAAAAAATGGATAAATCAATAAAAGAGATAAGAGAAGCTAAGTAGATTGTAATATTTATTAATTTTGCTGTAAAATACAAAGACTAAATGAATAAAACGCCAAAAGTAGTTACAATCGGCGGTGGAACAGGAAGCTATGTGGCGCTTACTGGTCTTAAGAAATACCCCTTAAAATTAACGGCTATTGTCAGCATGTTGGATAATGGTGGTTCTAGTGGAAAATTAAGAGACGAATTGGGAGTTTTGCCGCCTGGTGATGTTAGGCAGTGTTTGGTTGCACTATCTGAATCCTCAAGATTACTAAGAAATATGTTTAATTATAGGTTTGAAGAAGGAGGCTTGAAAGGTCATAGCTTTGGAAACATATTCTTATCTACTCTGGAGAAACAGACTGGTAGTATGAAAAAAGCAATTGCAGAAGTAGGAAAGATCCTTAGGATTAGGGGTAGTGTTGTGCCAGTGACATTTACTAAAAACGCTAATTTATGCGTTGATTTAGCAGATGGTAAAAAAATTATTGGCGAAACACACATAGACGTTGTAGAGAAAATGGAAAAAAGAGCACCAATAATAAAAGTTTATTTGCAGCCAAAAGCTGAAATAAATGAAGATGCTGCAGTCGCAATTGCTGAGGCGGATGTAATTTTAATAGGTCCTGGAGATTTATATACAAGCATAATCCCCAATATTTTAGTAACTGGTGTTTCTTCGGCAATAAAAAAATCAAAAGCGAAGAAAATTTTTGTTTTAAATTTAATGACAAAGTATGGTCAAACTTCAGGCTATACAGCTAAAAAACACATAGAAGTTTTAGAAAAATATTTAGGTAAAGGAGTAATTAATTTTGTTTTAGTAAATAATAAAATTCCTTCTAAAAAAGTTTTATCTTGGTATGAAGAATATGAAGAGTATCCGGTTAAAGACGATTTGAATAAAGAGGATGAGTATATGCTCTTCAGGAAAGATCTATTAAAAGATGTGATAATTAGTCAAAATCAAAGTGATGAGTTAAAAAGAAGCATAATTCGTCATGATAGTCAAAAACTTGCTGAGGAAATTTTTTCTATTATTAATTCTTCAATCTAACAATTCAGTTATTTTTAAGCTAAAATTATTATTGTTAAAGAAATTATGAAAAAAACAATTGTTGCAGTAGGTGTGTTTTTAATAATAGGAGGACTTGTTGTTTTGCAAAAACTCGTGCCACATGTTTTAATAAATAATTCTACAAATGAACCTTCTATAAATAAAATTCCATTACAGTCTGAAGTGAATAGTTCTAGTCATTTAACTCTTACTCCAACTCTTTCCGTAAACTCTGTTAAAAAATATAAAGATGGTAGTTATACTGGAAAAGTTGCAGATGCAATTTATGGAGATTATCAAGTCAAGGCAATTATTACTGATGGAAAAATTTCAGATATACAATTTTTAATCTACCCAAACGATAGAAGAACGTCAATTGAGATTAATCAAGAATCAATGCCGCTTTTAAAACAGGAGGCTATAATAAATCAGAGCTCTGAGGTCGATATAGTTTCTGGAGCAACTCAAAGTAGTATTGCATTTAAGGAATCACTGCAATCCGCATTAGACCAAGCATTATAAAATGAAGCAATTAAAAATGATAATGGGAATGCCCATTTTAATTGAGATTTTAGATCAACAGGTAACTAAAGAAATTTTTTTTAAAACCTTTAATTATTTTAAATACGTAGATAGTAAATTTAGTACATATAAAAAGACAAGCGAAGTTAGCTTATTTAATCAAGGAAAAGTTAAAAAAACAAATTTTAGTTTAGACATGAAAAATGTTTTTAAATTAGCAACCAAGACAACAAGGGAAACTAATGGGTATTTTAATATTTTTAATGATAATTTTTGTGACCCGTCAGGTGTAGTTAAGGGCTGGGCAATACTAAACGCTTCAAAAATTATTAAGGAAGCTGGTTTTAAAAATTTCTATATAGATTGTGGTGGAGATATTCAGGTAGAAGGTAAAAATAATAATAAGAATTGGGTGATAGGAATTAAGAATCCTTTTGATCAATCTAAAATAGTAAAAGTTATTTCAGTATATAATAAAGGTATAGCAACATCTGGAAATTATATAAGAGGTAATCATATTTATAATCCTAAAACAAACAATAAGATTTTAGATGAAGTCGTGAGCATAACCATTATAGGCAAAAACGTCCTAGAGGCAGACAGATTTGCGACAGCTGCATTTGCGATGGGTAAAAAAGGAATAGAGTTTATAGAAAAAATGCCCAATCTAGAGGGGTATATGATTTTAAAAAATGGAATTGCGATAAGTACATCTGGGTTCGAACAATATGTTGAGAAAAATAATTAATCCAATTGATAAATTTTTAAATCTAGTTACGATGTATAGATTGGTTTTATATTACTTAATTGGATTAATGGGTTTTGCATTGGTTTTAAGTATTTTTGGTTTTTTAGCCTTTTCCCCAATTGAACTTATTGTCTCAACGTTTTTTATAATTATTGTTTGTTGGATATTTAATAGAATTTTTGCAAAAATATTTAATTCCATAACAAACCTAGAGTCGGTTTATATATCTGCATTGATATTGGTTTTAATAATTACACCTGCTAAAAAACTCGAAGACTATATCTTTTTAACAGCTGCTTGTTTAATAACAATTTCTTCTAAGTTTATTATCGAACATAATAAAAAACATTTTTTTAATCCAGCTGCTTTAGCAGCATTTATTACTTCATTAATAGGTTTAGGATCCGCAAGTTGGTGGGTAGGAACAGCGATGCTTTTTCCATTTACTTTTATAGGAGGATTTTTACTAGTTAGGAAACTGCAAAGATTTGATATGGTTTTTTCATTTATTCTTTCTGCATTTTTAACAATTAGTGTTTTCAGTTTTATTAGTGGATATGAAATTTTAACAACACTAAAGAAGATAGTTTTAGATACTCCAATTTTATTTTTTGCTTTTGTAATGCTTACTGAACCATTAACTGCTCCACCAACCAATAAATTAAGAATAATATATGGAGTGTTGACTGGTATTTTATTTTCGCCTCAACTAAGAATTGGAGAATTTTATACGACTCCTGAATCTGCTTTACTTATTGGAAATATTTTTTCATATTTTGTTAGTCCAAAAGAAAAATTGATGTTAATTTTGGAAAGAAAAGAAAAATTAGCAAATGATATATATGATTTTGTTTTTAAAAATAATAGTAAATTTAATTTTACTCCTGGGCAATATTTAGAATGGACGTTGGATGTTAAAAACCAAGACTCAAGAGGAAACAGGAGATATTTTACAATCTCATCTTCTCCCACAGAAACAGAGATAAGAATTGGTATCAAATTTTATCAAAATTCGAGTTCATTTAAAAAAACCTTATTAAATTTAAAAACAGGTGATAAAGTACTTGCGGGAAGTTTGTCAGGAGATTTTACAATTGCAAATGCAAAGGAAAATAAATTTGTTTTTGTAGCAGGAGGAATTGGTATTACTCCTTTTAGGAGTATATTAAAATATTTAATTGATAATAATATTAAAAAAGATATTATTTTGCTTTACTCCAATAAGTTAAAAGAAGAAATAGTATATGTAGATATTTTTAATTCTGCATATGAAAATTTGGGAATTAAAACATATTATAATCTTACTGATCTACAAAATATTCCTCAAGATTGGCAGGGTGAAAAAGGCAGAATTAATGAAATGATGATTAAAAAATTAGTTCCAGATTATAAAGATAGAGTTTTTTACTTGTCTGGTCCACATGCAATGATTATGGGATTTGAAGAGACTTTAAGTAAATTAAAGGTGAGTAAAGTAAAGAAAGATTTTTTTCCCGGTTTTGTTTAGTGGATATTGAAATTTATTTATACTCATCCTTCAAATTGGATGAGTATTTAGAAATTAATTTTTTAATTTTGGGGTCAATAATTATTTTGCAGTAAGGATAATCCCGATTTTTATCATAAAATTCTTTATGATAATTCTCAGCTTCATAAAATTTTTCAAATTTTACTATCTGAGTGACAATAGGATTATCATAAATCTTAGATTTGTCTAATTCTTGTTTTAAATCTTCAGCTATTTTTTGTTGTATTTCTGAATGGTAAAAAACTACAGATCTGTATTGTGTGCCAATATCATTTCCTTGTCTGTTTGGTGTTGTTGGATCGTGGGTATACCAAAAAATTTCTAAAAGAGTTTTATAAGAAATAATGTTAGGGTCAAATTCTATTTGTATACTTTCTGCATGATTTGTGTTTCCAGCTGAAACTGTTTCATAATTAGGATTATCTGTGTTTCCACCGCTATATCCTGGCTTAACTGATAAGACACCTTTTAATCTTTTAAAAATCGCTTCTGTGCACCAAAAGCAACCATTAGCAAGTGTTGCAGTTTCCATATGTCCATTATACTGAATTTTAATGTTGCAAAAATAGGAAAATAGTTATAATCTATACAAATGATTGCCCTCTTAATTAATTGGCTGGTAAGTGCGATGGTTATATTTAGTGTAGCTTACGTACTACCTGGTGTTCATATTCAAGATTTCACAGCAGCCTTAGTAGTTGCCCTTGTCTTAGGAGTAATTAATGCACTAGTTAAGCCGGTATTAAGTATTTTAACTCTTCCAATTACTATTATGACTCTTGGTTTGTTTAGTTTAGTCTTAAATGCTTTACTTATTCTCTTGGTTGGGAGTATTGTTCCAGGATTTAAAATTGACGGATTCATGTGGGCATTATTATTTGGTATACTGCTTTCTATTGTTAATTTTGTAGTTAATAATTTTCTAAAGTAGTTTATGTTTAAAAATTTTTTCCCTCTAATAATTGTAGTTGCATTTGTATTATTAGGAGGATTAGGAATATATTTTATTATGAATCAAAAAAGTCCAAATATTAAGCAAATCGGTTCTGAAAACGTTTTTAGCACTATTACTCAAGCTCCTACAGCTCAACAATCTAGCCCAACACCTATTCCTACAATTGTAAGTACAAAAACACTAGAAGATGGTCTAAAAATTGAAGACGAAAAAATAGGGGAAGGTAAAGAGGTTGTGTCTGGGGATACGATTGTAATTCATTATTTGGGAACACTTGTGAATGGTCAAAAATTTGATAGCTCATATGATAGAGGTCAGCCATTTGAAACACAAATTGGCGTAGGAGCGGTAATCAAGGGTTGGGATGAAGGAGTTATAGGAATGAAAGTTGGAGGAAAAAGAAGATTAACTATTCCTTCAGAGCTAGGATATGGCAGTCAAGGAGCAGGGCCAATTCCTCCAAACTCAACATTAATTTTTAACGTTGAGTTAGTGGGTATTAAATAGCTTTTGGTTTAAAATTACTTAAATAATTTAGTTTATCTTTTAATTCTTTTATACTTAATAATCCTTCTTGTGCGCCTATCTTAGTTATTACAGAGCTAGAATTAATAGACCCCCAAACCATAGCAGACAATACATCTTGTTCGTTAAGCAGCGCAGCAATAAAACCAGAAGTGTATGCGTCGCCAGCTCCTGTTTTTTCAACCACGTTAGTTTTAATAACTCCCAAGTGATAAATATTATTTTCGTAATCAATTAGATACGATCCTGAACTTGAATCTGTAATTATAATATTTTTGGCTCCTAAGTTCTTAATTCCAAATAAGATTTTATTTATATCCGTATCTTTCTTATCGTTTCCATATAGTATTTTTTCAGCTTCCTGTTTATTTAAAAATAAGTAATCACTTAACTGTATTAAATCAAAAAATATTTTTCCTTTCTCCTCAAGTTGTAGTGTCCCCGGATTAAATGCAAGTTTTGAGTTCGTATTTTTAATAAACTTATATACGTTTTCATATGCTTTTTTCCATTCATTTCCTAAGCTAGTTAGATAGACAAATCTTGCAGAGGAATTATCAATTCTAAAATCGTGTTGTCTTTCAACATGTTCAACTAGTAGGGTTCTTTCACCTAAGTAATTTAAGCTTACTGAAAAGGATGTTTTTGTATTCTTATCTTTAACAATTAAATTTGCATTAATACCTTCATGTTCTAGTTTATTGAAAATAAAATTAGAAAATTCATCGTCTCCGATTTCTGCACATAATCCAACCTTTTTACCAAGTCTAGAGACACCTACTGCAGTATTTGTAGCGTTTCCTCCTATATCTTTTATGTAATCCTTTAGGTTAATTTTGTAGCCAAGGTCAATAAATAGTCTATTTTTTTCTTTTTCTAATCCGAAGTGCTTATTATCTGTTGGAATTTGAAGGAAGATATCTACTACAGAATCACCTATACATAAAAGATCTAACATATATTTATGTTACATGATTTTTGTATTTACTTTCAATCTTGAGGAAATTTACATTTTTTCTCCACAGTCTTTGACGGCGCTAATTACTTGCTTAAATATTTTAGCCTTTGGGGTAAGTGAATATTCTACCTTTGGTGGTACTTGTGCATAAATTTTTTTATTTATATATCCATCTTTTTCTAAATCATGTAATCTTTTAGATAAAGTTCTAGGATTTATTTGTCCAATCTCTTTTTGTAATTCACCAAACCTCTTTGTCCCTTTTAAAAGGGAATTTAAGATCATTAATGTCCATTTACTGCCAATAATTTTAGCTGCTTTAGATATTTCAATTAAATCTGTTTCCATACTATACTTTTTGTAACTACTTGACATTGTATATTCAAAAAATTACAATGTCAATATGAATAAATGGAATAAAAAAGCAGATGAGAATTTAATTAAAGATGTTATTGATTCTCTCCAGAAAAATAATATTGCCACTTTTGTAGTCGAAGATAAAGAAGAAGCTCGTCAGAAATTTCTCGAATTAGTTCCAGTAGGTTCTGAAGTCATGAATAATACTTCAGTAACCATTGATGAATCCGGTATAGCCTGGGAAATTTTAGAATCTGGAAAATATGATGGGGTAAAAAATAAATTGATGGCAATGGATAATGCTACTCAAAAAAAGGAAATGAAAAAATTAGGATCTGTTTCCGAATACGCCGTAGGAAGTGTTCATGCAATTACTAGAGATGGAAAAATCATGATTGCTTCAAGATCGGGAAGTCAAATTCCTGGATATGCGTATGGTGCAGATCATGTGATTTGGTTTGTTGGTAGTCAAAAATTAGTCAATACACTTGAAGATGGTTTTAAGAGAATTTATGAATATGATTTGCCATTAGAATCTGAAAGAGCTACGAAAGCATATGGTACAAATGGAAGTGAAGTTGCAAAAATTTTAATCTTCAATAAAGAGCCAATACCAAATAGATCTACGGTGGTTATTATTAAAGAACCGATTGGCTATTAATTTTGACAAAAACTCCTATTGGTATTATTATTGATTAATGTTTAAAAGCCTAATAAACAGATTTATTCCAGAAATTACAGCTTATGCTCACTGCGATATTCCTTGTGGTTTATATGATCCAAATCCCGCTCAACTTGCAGCCCATACGATAATTAGAATGACATCTTTCTTGCTTGATGTTAAAAGGGATAATGAAACAAAAGCAGAACATGATGTTGCTAGAGTAACACGCGTAAAAGAAGAACACGCTGATAGATTGGAAGAAGAATTGGTGACTTTAATGAATGATTATTTTAAAGAGGAGCATTTTAATGAGCATCCAAATCTTAAAGCATTATTTAATAACGCATTTAAAGCAGTAGGAAAGGCCAGGCAAGGAATCGATATGGATTCAGCCAGAGATGCATTAGAAAATGTTTTGCAAATTGCAGAGATTTTCTATCTTACTAAAAATGTCACTCCGTTTAGAATGAAATCAATTTATCCAACTGAGTTGGAAATTGTATCCTACAAATAATGCTTCTTTTTTCAAGATTTAAAATTTCAGGTCACAGCATGGAGCCAAAAATTAATGATGGAGAGCATGTAATAGCAACAAATATTCCATTTATTTTAAAGAAACTAAAGACTAATGATATTATTGTATTTAAAAAATATGGACAATATTTTGTTAAAAAGATTTTCAGAATAACTAAAGGCGAATATTTTGTTATTGGAGAGAATAAGAACGATAGTTTAGATAGTAGGAGATTTGGAGCAATTTCTTTTAAGGATATTTGTGGTAAAGTAATTTATAAATTTTAATGCTGAATTTATTAATTTTATTGATCATAGTTTTTTTACTAATTTTTCTATCTATGGTTTGGCCTCCCGATAGTCCTTGGGCACCATGGTGGAGAACAAATAAAAAAACAGCAAAAGCTATTTGTAAATTAGCAAAAATAAATAAAAAAGATTTTGTTATTGATTTAGGTTGTGGGGATGGAGAAGCGTTATTAGAGGCAGGAAAACTTGGTGCTCGCGGATTGGGTGTTGAAATTGACCCGACTAGAGTATTTATCGCAAGATTAAGAATACTTGTGCATAAATTAAATAAGAGAATTTTTATTAAAAGAAGCAATTTATTTGAAGAAAATCTGTCTGAAGCCTCTGTAATAATAGTATATTTAGTACCTAAGACTTTAAATAGATTATTGCCTAAATTTAAAAAACAATTAAAAAAAGGAACGAGGATTGTAAGCTATAGATATGACATTAATTTAAAATCAGCAAAAATAGACAAAGAAAATAATTTAAGACTATATATTATCTAAATTTTAGAAGAGTCCATCTAATTTTATCTGCAATTTTATATAGAAAATATAATTTATTATTAATCACAAAATCAAAACTTCCTACGTATTCAACTGGTCTTGGGTTGTATCCTTGTTTAAATCTGTGAAATCCAAACCAGGGATCATTAGGATTAGGATTTTCGCCTAATGCTCCCCACATATCAAAATTTTTTAATCCTAGGCTTCTCCCAAATTTAATTGCTTCCCACATTAATAAATTAGATGCCATTACTTCTCTATGCTTACTACTAGATGACCCGTAAGGATAATAGAGGGTGTCCCCAAATACAAAAAGTATCCATGCTGCTAAAGTTTCATTGTTATATTTTGCAATAAAAAGATGTGCTGACAGCTCGTCTGTGTTAATTTTTTCAGAAGACTTTAATGTGTCCCACATTAGCTGATGATATTTTTGAGTATGGGAATAAAACTTTTGTCTTTCGGTTGTTTCTTTTGTTAAATTTAAGTAATCTTTAAATCCAGATTCTGAATTATCTTTTAATATTGTAACTCCTTTTTTTTGTGCAAGTTTAATATTATATCGAGTTTTTTGACTCATATTTTTAAGTAACTCTTCTTCGGATTTACTAATATCAAGAATGAAATTATATTTAGTAAATAATGGATGCGCTGCTGGTGTAATGTTTTTAAAATTATATGTTGCATTACCCTTTTCAATATTTGGCTCAATTTGAATAAAAATACAATTTTCATTTTCACCAATTATTTGTAATTCATTTAATAATTCTTGTGTAATATTATTACCTTTTGGTAAATAACCAATTGTAAATTTTGTTTTTGGAATTGGATGAATGGTTAATATAAAATTTTTTCCAGTTACAACTTTAATTCCGGTTTTTTCTCGAAATTCACCCCATTTTTTTGACTGAAGAGGATGTATATTTTTCATACTTAGGTTAATCGTTAAATGCTGTATGTAAATTCTTTTGCAAAGTTCCCTCAGGTAATTCTAATATAAATCTGGATACAATATTCATTGTCCTTTGTCCAAAGAAAAGTCTTTTTCTTGCATAACTAAGAAATAGTTTTTCTTTTGCCCTAGTCATTCCAACATAGCAGAGTCGTCTTTCTTCTTCAAGTTCACTTTTTTCCATAAGGCTTCTTGAGTGTGGGAATAAGCCTTCTTCCATACCTACCATAAATACGATTTTGAATTCTAAGCCTTTTGCAGCATGGAGCGTCATAAGATTAACTGCGTCTTTTTTTCCATCTTGTTCTTCAACATGATCTGGCATATATTCTTGTTCTACTAAAGCAACGTTTTCTAAAAATTGACCTAAATTGGGAAATGATAATGCAACAGATCTGAGTTCTTTTATGTTCTCAAGTCTAGCAATATCTTCTTCATCTTTATCGTCAAAGAGACTTAGGTATTCTGTAGCTTTTAATACATTATCCAAAAGTTCTATGGTCGGAATTTCTTCTATATTTTTGTCTTCCAAAGTTAAAGTAAAATCCATAAATTTATTGAATCTTGTTTTGCCAATTTTTTCTAATCTTTTAAGTGCAATTTTATCTTTGGGATTAGCAATTACTTTTAAATAAGATAGAACATCTTTAATTTCTTTTCTGTCATAGAATCTGGTTCCTCCTATTAATGTATAAGGCATGGAATTATGCAAAAAAACTTCTTCAATGCTTCTTGATTGAGCATTGGTTCTGTATAAAACACAAAAATCGCTATATTTAAAAGACGGAAAATCTTCTTTTATCTTTATAATATTATTGATGATAAACTCAGCTTCTTTTTGTTCGTTGATGGCTTCAAAAATAAATAAATCTTCGCCAGTTTTATTTTCTGTCCAAAGCTGAAGTACTGGATGGCTTGTATTTTTAGAAATTACAGCTGATGCAGCATCTAGAATTCTTTGCGTAGATCGATAATTTTGGGACAGGGAAAAAGTTTTTGTATTTTTAAAATCATCTTTGAATTTAGCCAGATTTAAATAGTCTGCGCCTCTAAAACTATATATACTTTGAGAAAAATCACCAACTACACAAATATTGTTAAATTTAGCTGCAAGCATTTTTGTTAATAAATATTGAGCATGGTTAGTATCTTGATATTCGTCGACCATAATATATTGAAATTTGTTTTGATATTTTTCTAAAACGCTTGGATTTTGTTTAAAAAGCTCAACTGTTTTTAAAATTAAGTCATCAAAATCTAAGGCGCCATTTTCTTTAAGTATTTTTTGGTAGATTAAATACACTCGAGAAACAACTTCTTGGAAATGTCCTCTGGCATACTCTGGATATTGAGATTCATTAATTAATTCATTTTTAGCTTGAGAAATGGTATTTAAAACTGAAGATGGTTTGTATTCTTTAATTGATAATCCTAATAAATTGAAAGCTTCTTTAATTGCGTCTTTTTGATCTTGAGTGTCATAAATAACAAAATTTTTAGGTATTCCAATATTAACTCCTTCAATCCTAAGTAACTTGGCGCATAGCGCATGAAAGGTTGAGATCGTTGGTAGATCAAGTAATTTTTTACCCTGTTTTGCATAAAAGTTTTCCATTCTTTCTTTCATCTCTTTTGCGGCTTTGTTTGTAAATGTAACCATGAGGATATTGAGTGGATCTACGCCTTCTTCAATTAAGTTAATTACTCTATATGTTAGAACTCTTGTTTTACCGCTTCCTGCGCCCGCTAAAATGATCATAGGGCCATCTTTTTGGATTACTGCATTAACTTGTTCTTTGTTCAAGTCCTTGAGAAAATCTTTGTTCATACCGTATAATGATACCACATGGATAGAGTAATTTTGGTTGCAAATCTTAAGTCCCACAAGACCGAATCTGAGGCTAAAATATGGCTAGATGAGCTAAAAAAAATTGATAAATCCTTCTTTTTTAGACACGAAATTATAGTATCTGTTCCATTTACTTTATTAGATTTTTTTAAGACATCAATTACTATGGATAATTTAAAAATATCTATAGCAGCAGAAGACATATCTGAATTTGACGAAGGAGCTTATACAGGAGAAATTAATGCAAAACAAATTAAAGAATTTGCAAATTTTGTTTTGATTGGTCATTCCGAAAGAAGGATAAATTTTAATGAGAACGACGATATTTTGGCTAAAAAGGTTGAAATGGCGTTAAAATATAATTTAACTCCTATATTTATTATCCAAAAAGAAGATGATTTTATTCCAGATGGAGTTGAGCTTATTGCTTATGAACCAGTTGCGGCTATTGGTAGTGGCCAACCAGAGTCTTCTGAAAAAGCAGATCAAATTGCGCTGGCGATTAAACAAAAAGGAAACTATATTGTTTTGTACGGCGGAAGTGTAAGTTCAAATAATGTAAAAGAGTTTACTGTAAAAGAAAATATAAGTGGTGTATTGGTTGGTAGCGCAAGTTTAGATGCACAAGAGTTTATTAAAATTATCCAAAATGCTTAAAAAAAGAAGGCGAATTATTATTGCTGTTGTTTTTGTGGGTTTAATACTGGGTATCTTTTTTTGGAAAACCGCTTCTTTTTATCCTTTCATTTTTCATCTAGTCTTTGACAAAGAAGTTAAGCTTAAACAGGCTACTCCAACTAAAATAAATATTTTGATTTTGGGTATTGGTGGAGGAAAACACGATGGGCCAAATCTAACGGATACAATAATATTAGCTAATTTAGATGAGGCAAAAAATAAAGTTATCTTAGCCTCTATACCTAGGGATTTATGGGTACCCGATTTAACAGGATCAGTTAAGAAAATAAATGAAGCATATAATCAGGGAGAGCAAAAGCGTAAGGGAGGCGGTTTAAGTTTAGCAAAAGCCGTTGTGGGAAAAGTTACTGGTCAACCAATTGATTATGCTGTTAGAATTGATTTTTCAGGTTTTGTCGAAGCAGTTGATATTATCGGTGGATTAGATATTAATATTGATAACACATTTGATGATTATGAGTATCCAATTTCAGGCAAAGAAGATGATAAATGTGGGTTTACGGATGAAGACATAGAAGCTTTTGTTGCTACTACTTCTGCAGAGGTGGATTTGCAAGAAAAATTTTCATGTAGATATAAACACTTACATTTTGATAAAGGATTAAATCACATGAATGGAGAAACAGCTTTAGAGTATGTTAGATCAAGACATGCTTTAGGTGTTGAGAGTGGAGATTTTGCCAGAAGCAAAAGGCAACAAAAAGTAATTACAGCTTTTAGGGATAAGCTTTTTTCTGCTGAAACATTAATTAACCCAACTAGAATAATTAATCTTTATACTGTTATTAAAGGAAGTATAGATACTGATATTACTTCTGATGAGTTTGATGATTTTATAAGACTAGCTCAGAAAATGAGAGGATCCAAAATTCAAAATGCCAATATTGATATTGGAGACTATGTAAATAGCAGGCCTGGGCTTTTAGAAGAAGCACCAATTTCTAGCGAATATGATTTTCTTTCAGTATTAATTCCAAGAATAGGAAACGGTGATTTCTCTGAAATACAATCTTATTTAGATTGCGAAATTAAAAAGGGAAATTGCTCAATATCTCCAAAAACTTCTAATTAATTTTATATAACCTTGCACCTTTTTTATCATAGATTAAGCTCCCTAGTTTTTGGAAATTATTTTCATTTAAAGATTTATATTTCTGTTTTTCTAAATTTGAAACTACAACATATTTAACATTGTATTTCTTAAGCAGTTCTTTTACTTGCTCAGTATTATTTGATGTATAGATTGATTGCACATCAGTAACTCTTGGTCCAACCACGTTATATGATCCTCTCCATAGCCATTCATGAACCGACCAGCCAATTATTGTGGGTATTCCAGTGTTTGCCGATATTCTTGCATAATCTGTATATGAATCTCCAGCTGATTCTAAAATTACTGGATAACCAGATATGTTTTTGTTTATCCAATTTATTAAATCAAAATCTTCTAGATGGGTTTTTTGCATGTATTTTAAGCCATTGAGATTAGGTGTATTTTTTAAATTATTATAATAAGAGTTAATAGCAAAGATAGGATAACTAAGAATAAGATAGATAAGTAGTAGTGAGATTATAAAAAATAAACTTACCAATATTTTATTTTTTAATTCAGAGAAAATTCTTAAAATAATATAGCCACAACAAATTGATAACATCATAAATGCTTCATAGGTTAACTTAAACATAGTATTTGCTCTGTAATGCATGGGGTAAATGTCTTTAATATAAATAAATTCTGGAATAATAATTAAAAGAGTTGAGAGTAAAATTAAAAACAGTACAAATTTATCAGACAATGAATGTGTATTTTTTTTGCGTGATTTTAAAAATAATAAAAATACAATTACAAAAAAATAGAAAAAACCATATAAAATTATTAGTTGCCAAATTGGAGATTTTTGACAATGGTTTGTTTCAAATAAGAATGGACCAATTTTTCCAATGTTTGTTAAGACACTTGGTGCACATAATATTCCAACACCAGACACAAAAGGCTTGAAGTTTACGCTAAAAGGAAATGAGAATAAAATAAATCCTGCAAAAAGAGAAAGAAAATTTTTTGCAAATTGAATGAAATTTTCTTTTTCTAAAATAATTTTATGATTCTTTATAAACATTAAGTATAAAAGAACGATAAAAGATAAAAGAATATAAATTAACCCATCCCAGGCATTAGTCATATACATAACAGCAGCTAAAAAGCCTGCAAAAAATAAATTAATTTTTTTAAGCTCACTTCTTAGGAATAAATTAAAAATAAAAGAGATTGTTAAAAGAACAATTGGTATATCTAGTACATGCCCATGTAAATCTGAAACAACGAAAGAGTAAAGCGGAAATTCATGAATTGTAAAAGGTATAAATCTGGTTGCATTTGGATACCAAAAATTATTTGGAAAAGTAAATGGTGCAAAATCTAATGTCCAAAATGGTACAGGATGTTCATTGACGTACGGTTTAAAAAATGTATAAATTGCTGTTAGGTTTCCACCCAGGGTAACTAAGGATGCAGACAGTATTCCAGCAATTAATGATTTGCTCGTGATCTTAAGGTTATTGAATAAATTAATCGCTAAAGAAATGACTGATGTAAAAGTTAATGCGAAAAGCGTACACAACATGAGATTGTAACTAATAAAAGATGATATGTTTGTAAGCTTAATAAGTACTGCTGTAATTAAATGACCGAAGTAATAATAATTAATAGATAATCCTGAGTACCATATGTCATGGGCTGGAAAATAATTTGTTCTAACTATTGAATTAACTAATCCAAAATCCATAAATTTTTCCAAACCATGTATATCGGGAAGGTTGCCTCTTATAAAACACCAGAATACTAAAGATAAGAGAAAGATTATCTCTTCAATAATGATTAGCTTAAAATGGTTTTTAAAATAATTAATTGTTTTATTTTTCCTGTAAATTAACAAATTTATTAGCCCAAAAATAAAAATTATTAAATATAAAGAGATTGATGAAAAAGATAGGAGTTTAAATGTGCCAAGTGCAAAAATTGTATAAGAGGTTAACACTAAAGATAGTGTTTTAGAAAAAATATATCCTTTATCTATAAATCTATTAAAAATAAGCGAAGTAATAGGGGTAAATATTAAGCCTAAAATAAATAAACAAAACCACCAGGTAAAAATATTAGTTAAATCAGTTGGATTTATAGTTAACATCTTGAATTAATACTGTAGATTATAAAACTATCCTCTTTATTTTCAAATACCTTTTTAAAGTTTTTTTCAAAAAAATTTAAATTTACCACTGCATCGGTATTTTTTAAATTTATATCAACATAGTTTAATTTAAAATTTATTGATTTACTGCAAAAATAGTCTAAATCATTTGTATTAAGCAATTGTTTTCGAACATTATCCCTAGCTTCCGTATTGTACCCTTGTGACCAAGCAAAATAAGGCCATCCCAAGAAAACTTTTCGACCTGCTAGATTCGCGTAATTATATAAATATTGTGAGTTTAGAAAGACAGAATTTTTTTGTGTATTTTCTTTTATCCATCTAATGCTAGAATTATTTGTATAATCCTCAAGTGTTATTGTTCTGTCGTTATATATTGGAAAAAAATCTATGATTCCAGATAAAATTAGTAAGAAAAATAATATTATAGTTAAAGGCTTTAGAGTTAAATGCTTTTTCCATAAAATGACTAATAAATTAGCAGAATACATGCCTCCAATAATAATAAAAAAGTTAAAAAATTTATGATTCGCTGCGATCTCAGGGGAAAATTTAAATATATTGCCAATTATAAATAAGCATAAAAATGCGATAAATATTTTTTTATTTATTTTTTGTGAAATCAAAAATGCAATTGGAATTAAAATTAAATTAAAACCAATATTTTGCCACCAATAGTTTATGAAATTTATTAAATTTAATTTTGTTACTAAATACCCAGGCGTAATCATAATTGAAGAGGTTGACGGTGTTAAAGTTTGATATAGATAAAATGGTAAAGCAATTACTCCTGAAATTAATAATGAAATAAAAATATATTTTCTTTGATGTTTTAAAAATAATAAAAGACATGTTAAGACAGAAATTGTCATTAAAAATACAGCCATATTCAAGATGAATGAGATTCCAAGTATGATTCCAATTGCTAACGTTTTATCGTAAGCTCGTTTGTGATTTGCAGGGTGAAGTTTTAAAAATATATATATGATAAATAACGAAAGAGCATATGAAGCTGCTAAATGTCTTTGGTTTGTATAAATATTTAAATTCCAAAAAGCAGAGATTACGCCACCATCATAAGGACCAAAATTAGTGAATGATTTATTTGCAATTATTTCTTGAATTGAAAAAGAATGTTTTTGAAAAAAAGTAATAAAACTTAAAGAACTATTAAATAAAAATAAAAATATACTTAGTATTCCTACGGCTCTAGATTTAAATATCTCTTTGGCGAAGATATAAATCATTAATATTAAAAAAGTAAAACCAATAATTGACGGTATATTTAATGCAAAATCAATTCTGATTCCTGCTTTCTCTAAAAGACCAACTATTAGATAAAATAAAAAATGATATTTAATTGTTGGACCAGAAAATAGCGGATATTGAGGAGGCAAATTGTCGCCTAGCGAAAAAGATCTAATTAAAGGAATGTGGCTTGCGAAATCACTCCAGGATTTAGCTGATATTTGCATGTTTCCTTGTTGAATATTAAAGGAGGAAAACATTAGCCAAGTAGAAAAACATAACGCTAATATAAAAATCGTTATTTCAATTTTTTTAGATTTTATAAATTCAAATAATTTATTCATCTAGGGCAAGTTTTGAAACTATTTGTCCTAACTCAACGGCATAATTTGTGCCTCTATCCCAAGGGTATACCTGTTCGATATTTGCTAGGTAGACATTTTTAATTGGGGTAATAAACTTAGGTAATATTTTAGAATAATTGATCGGAATGATTGGTTGTGCAAAGGGTGCTTTAAATAATTTTTTACCGATTATATTTTTTCTATATTTAGGGTTAATTGTTTTAAGAAATTTATCAAAATGTTCAAGCATTTGATTTTCATCCATTTGAAAATAGGGATCTGTTGATTCTCGGTAATTGCCTAAGTAAAGTATGCTTTCATTATTGTAGTTTTTTTTGTTCATAAAATTAGTGTGCTCAACTATTGCCATTACTGGAGCATTTTTGTCGCAAACACTTACCCAATATGTGTTGTCTGAGAAAAATGGCTTTCTTAATCTTAGGACTAGATTGGTGGCGCCAAGGCCGTTTAATTTTCCTAATTTATTTTTGTAATTCTCAGGTAAACTTTTGGCAATTTTTAAAAATAAGAACGAAGGAGTAGTAACAATTATTTTGTCAAAAGTCTCATGAGTAGTTTTACCATCTTTGTGTTTAATCGTTAGGGTTAGATTTTTTCCTTCTTTTAAGTCTAATATTTCTGAGCCAAAAAAGAATTTTCCTTTTCTTTTTTTTATTTCATCAACTAAAGCATTTGCAAAAGTTAAAAATCCACCTTTAGGATAAGCTAATGATGGTGTTCTTTTAGTTATTCGTGCCCAAAACCAGGCTAGGGAAATATTATTTGTAAATTTTCCAAATTTATTTATAAATAAAGGTTCCCAAATCATTTCATAAGCATGACGTCCCATGAACCTTGGTAATACTTTGGCAGCTTTATATTTTTCTAAGGGTTTCCAAAGAGGATTAAATTTTAAAAAACCAACAATAGCCGCCATTCTAAGTCTAGAGAGAATTGATAATAACGGAAACTTAAGCACGGTTATTGGGGAGTCTAATTGATAAATTTTTTCTTTTATTAATACTGTAGTCTTAGGTCTTTTAATTATTACTTTGAAATTAATTTCATTTGCAAGCTTAAGAACACTTTTATCATTAGTAAACCAATGATGATAATGCTTCTCAAGTGACCAATTCCATTTTTTTTCCTGATAACCAATAGCTAGTCCACCTGGATTATCATCTTTTTCAAAAATATATACATCATGATTTTTTTTTACGAATTCAAATCCTGCAGAGAGTCCAGTAAACCCTGCTCCAATTATTGCTATTTTCATATAATACTTTTTCTGGATAGAAGGAAAAGAAGGCTGCCTAATAAGGTAACAACTAGTCCAACTATACCGAAGCTAATTATAGTTGGATTACCCGTTGGAGGTAAAGGGGTAGTTGGCGTTGGTGATTTGGTTGCTGCTTCGGTTATTGTTACTACATTGTTTCCATTGTCTGGAGGAATGGTAACAGTTGTGGTTACAGTAGTATTAGGTACAGTTGTTGGTGTTGATGTTGGAGGCTGGGTTACTGTTGCTTGTGGTTTTGTAGTTGGCGTTGGTGACCCAGACTCTCCAGCTATTTGACTACCAGAGGCATATACAACAAATGATTGAACAATTGTCCTAAGTATTCCATTTTTATCTTTAGCGACTACGGTGATTGTGTGATTTCCTGGAGATAGATCTTTTGATGGTCTGTAGCTCCAATTGCCTTTTGAGTCGGTCTTTACATCTACTTGAATTTTTTCATCAGAATGAATGATAACTTGAATAGTTTCATTAGGATTAGCAGTGCCTGTAAAGTTAGGTTTTTGATCAGACAAGCTTTCATTTCTTTCAGGGTTTAAAATCTTTGGACCACTATTGGCTTCCACAATTTTTTCTGTACTTGAAAAAGAAGGAAAGACTTCTAAAACAGCTGAGTTAGTTGCTGTGGTTTCTTCGTTGGTAGTAAAGTCATAATTACTTGAAAGAGAAATAGTGGGAATAGGTTGAACTTGGTCTAAGGAAATAATTACACTTGAAGTTAATCCTTCGCCCATTGCTAATAGTTTTAGTAATTGATTTGGATTTAACGCGCTATATGAGGATAAATCTGTTGTTCTTAAAGAATTAAGTGGTATTAGGAAAGTTCCATCATTTTTAACTAAAGTTGATATTACCTGAGATCCTTCAGTTGTTAGATAAACAATGCTTTCTGTCGGGGTTTTTCCATCAGGAAGCAAAATCTTTCCACTTACTGGTTCTTGGTCAGAAGGCGTATCGGAAATTTCTATTCCTGTTGTAACTTCGTATGGGTTGTTATTGTTTAAGAAAGTATCCTTTCCGCTAATAATTGAAAAATAATATTTTGTTTCTGGGTTTAAATTTCTTACAGTAATATTATGTAATTTGTGAGCTGAAATATTGCCTGTTTCTTGGTCTCGGTCATCAAGTCCTGATTTGCCTAAATCTATACTGTTTCCATAGCTTAAAACTCCAAATACAGAATCTGTTGTTTCGTAGGATACTGTAAAGCTGTCATTGGTAATATTAGATATTCTTACATTTTGCGGTTGGGTTGTTGGACTAGCATTTATAGATATAAAACCACCTTGTCTGACTAAAAAAGTAGTTACTATTAAACCTATGCCAATTAAGAAGATTCCTAGTAAGGTTGGAATGCGTTTATTCCAAAAATGTTCTTTCATTGTTCAAGTGTCCCTCCGTTAGTTGCTGTTTTTGCACTAGAGGAGCTTGTGATTGGTGGCGTAATTGTGGGGGTTGGTGAGGGTTGTTGATCTGAGTCTTCGTTACTAGTTTTACTTCCTTCAATGGTATAGATTGGTAAGACAGTTTTTCTAGATTTTATTTGATTTATGGTATTAGTATCAAAATCCGGGTTTATTGAAAGGATTTGCATGTTTATATCGTTGGGTATAGTTGAGTTAATATAATTGTGATAAACACTAAATACAACCCACAAGATTGCAACTATTAAGCTTGGAATTAAAATAATTAACGCGTCTTTTCTTTTCATATTAATTTTTAAAAAATGCTTGACCTTTTATGCTTGCTTGCAAAACTTCGCTTTCTTTTTGTCCTTTCGCAATGTTGATATTGTAAATATTCGTAACTCTTTGAGAGCTACTTAGCTGAGTTACAAATTTCATTATATTTTCATATGTTCCAGTTAATGAAATATTAAATGTAAAATAATAAAATCTTGCTTGTGCAAGGGTAATATTGCTTACTTGAGTGCTTGTAAGAGTTACTCCTGAGTCAGCAGCAATGGCTTGTAATTGGCCAGTAATTTTAGGAGCATCTGAATTTTTGGGAACTGATTCATAAATAACAGGTAAATCTTCTTGAAGACTATTGTACTTTGCTTGCAAAATAGACAAGTCATTAATTTTGTCCTGCAATCTTTTTGACACAAACCTAGCATCTTCTAATTGCTTATTGAGGTTTGCGATTGTTGATAGTGTTGGATTAATTGCGAATAAAGCTAAAATAATCACGGCTATTATGGTTAAAACTATGGTTGTAAATTTTTGTGCTTTTTCTTTTTTAAAATCAGGAATAAGCTCTAAATACTTACCATATTTTTCTTTATTTACTGTTGTAAAAATTTTATTGAGTTTCAGTTGCATATTTAGTTACGCTTGGTTTTAGGTATACAGAAATTCCAACTACAATAATTCCGCTGCTCGTTTTGGTTTCAATTTTATCAATACTGATATTTTGAGTTGCAGAATAATTTTTTGCTTCGTTTACCAAGTTACTAAGTGAAATTACTGATGGTATATTAATTTCCATAGAAACTTTATTAGTTGAAGTAGTTATTTTATTAAATGTAGCGTATTTTGTTGCTATATCTAATATCGCTTTGAAATCTTCTAGGTTTTTGTCTTGAATTGTCGCAAAGTTAGATGCAATACTGAGTCTATCTTGTAAATTTCTGTATTCATCTTCCTGTTTCTTAAATGCAGCAACTATTACCTGTTTTTGTTTGATTTGAGTATGTAGATCAATTAATTGTTGATCTAAGCCAAATCTCCAAAGGAAAGCGAGTAGGGCAACAAGTTCGGTTGTAATTACTAAAATTCTTCCAATACTTAAAGACCAATTAATGACTCTTTCTACGATGTCACTTTTTTGATCTTTTATTAAGTTTATGGAGATATTTTTTTTTGACATACCAATTTTAGTCTAGGGGAATTTGGCTTGTTTGTCAAAAGAAAAAGTTATTTTTTAGCCTTAGAAGTTTTACTTTTATTTGTTTTTGGAGTTTCAGTTTTTTTAGCAGGTGATTTAACTAATTTTGAAAGAGAAGATTTAATTCTAGCTGCTTTATTTTTATGAATTATTTTATTTTTCGCAGCAATGTCTGCCAACTTAGCTGCTGCTTTTACAGTACTTGCACTTGGTTTTTTCGCAGCAAGTTTAAGAGCTTTAGAAAGGGAAACTTTTGTTTTCGCATTTCTTTCAGTTCTTTTTATATCTTTTCTTAACTTTTTCTTAGCTGACTTTATTAGTGGCATGTCGCTATTTTAGCATGTTATACTGTATAAAACAACACTTTTTATGCCTAAAGATTTTTTCAAAAAAGGCCTTAGTCTTATATTGCAAAGGCAAAGCAATATTATTTCCGCTGCCTTTGTAATAATGGCAACAATTATTTTTTCACAAATACTTGGTGTTATAAGGTTAAGACTTTTGGCATCAATTTTTGGACCTTCAAATACTGTTGGTATTTATTTTGCTTCGACAAGAGTACCTGAGTTTTTGTTTCAACTCATTATTGCTGGCGCACTATCATCTGCATTTATTCCAATTTTCTCAGATTATTTGGTTAAGAATAGAGAAGGTGATGCGCATAAGATAGCATCTACGCTTCTTTGCCTGAGTTTAATTGTATTTTCGGTTTTTTCATTATTTTATTTTATTTTTGCAGGAAATATCTCTAAGCTTTTGGCTCCAGGTTTTTCAGTAGAACAATTAGAATTGATGACAAACTTAACTAGGATAGTTATTTTTGGTGAAATAGTATTTATTATAGGAAGTTTTCTTTCTGCGATCTTACAATCTTATAATCATTTTTTTATTCCTGGTATAGCATCTGCTTCATATAATTTAGGAATTATTATTGCAATTCTAGTCCTGTCTCCTTTTGTTGGCATATATTCGGCAGCATATGGAGTAATAGTGGGAGCATTAATTTTTGTAATTATTCAATTACCTTTAATTAAAAAACTTGGGTTTAGCTTTCGGCCAAATCTTTCAAAAGATTTTATTAAAACATCTGGGGTGTCGGATTTCTTTAAATTAATTTGGCCTAGAACAATTTCAATTGGAGTATTTCAATTGGGTACATTGGCTACAGTTACATTGGTTTCATTTTTGCAAAATCCAGGGAGAAATTATTTTATTTTTGATCTTGCTCAAACACTTGCCTTCGCACCAGTTGCTTTAATTGGTCAAGCAATTGCCCAAGCAGCTTTTCCCGTACTTGCTAAAGAAAAAGATAGGCTTGAGGATTTTAAGCTGACTTTTATGACAAGTTTCTATCAGCTTTTTTATCTTATCTTGCCAATCTCTGTAGTATTTTTAGTATTGAGAATCCCTTTGGTTAGGCTTGTTTATGGTGCCTCAGCATTTGATTGGCAGGCAACAGTTTTAACAGGTAGGACATTAGCTTTTTTTAGTATTTCTTTGTTTGCTCAGGCCTTAATTTACCTAATCTCTAGAGGATTTTATGCATTACACGACACAAAAACACCCTTAGTAGTTGGTAGTTTTACTACTTTTATAATGATAGGCTTAGGAGTTGTTTTTATTTTTGTTTATCATTTAGGAATAGAAAGTATTGCTCTGTCTTATTCAATCGGTTCAGTATTAAATTTTTTAATTATGCTTATTTTCCTTAACTTTAAGGTTGGTGGATTTAATAAAAAAGATTTTGTAATTAGTTTTATCAAAATTACTACAGCTGCATTCTTTACCGCGTTTGCATTATATGTTCCAATAAAGCTTTTAGATCAATTAGTTTTCGATACAACCAAAACAATTAATTTAATTTTCTTAACTTCAATCTCAGGATTTATTGGATTTAGTCTTTATCTTTTCTTGACTTGGCTTTTTAATGTTAAAGAGGCAACTACTTTTATTTTGCTCTTTAAGAAAATTGGAGATTGGAGACAAATACTTACAAAATCTGAGGAAACAATTGACGGAAGCAGATTTAATCCCTAAAATACACTACTTATGGCAAATAATATTCGTAATTTCGCAATCATCGCACATATTGATCATGGAAAATCAACTCTTGCAGATAGATTTTTAGAAATTACTAAGACAATATCTAAAGAAAAATTACAGGAACAATTTCTAGATCAAAATCCAATTTCTAGAGAACGAGGTATTACCATAAAACTCGCTCCAGTGAGAATGGAGTACAAAGGTTTTACCCTAGATTTAATAGATACCCCTGGTCACATGGATTTTTCTTATGAGGTTTCTAGGACTTTAGCCGCAACTGAGGGTGCAATCTTACTGGTTGACGCTACTAAGGGAATTCAAGCGCAAACTGTAGCTCATTTTAACAGTGCGAAAAAAGAAAATCTTTACCTGATTCCTGCAATTAATAAAATTGACTTGCCATCAGCTAATACCGAAGCAGTAGCTAAAGACTTGGTGGAAATGTTTGGTTTTAAACCAGAAGAAATTCATTATATTAGTGCAAAGAGCGGGGAGAACGTTGAAAAATTACTTCAAGCAGTTGTCGATAAAATTCCTGCTCCCAAGGTATCTAATCACCCTAATTTACGAGCCTTAGTTTTCGATGCAGTTTTTGATGAACATAGGGGTGTAATTATTTTTGTAAAAATCGTTGACGGTAAGGTTAGTAAGGGAGATAAGATCGAATTTTTACAAAATGGTACAAAAGTTGATGTTTCTGAGGTTGGATTTTTTTCTCCATATTTAATACCAAAGAATACATTGGAAACTGGAGAGATAGGTTACATTGTAACTGGTGTTAAAGATATTAGAAAGACTCGTGTTGGAGATACGGTAATTTATCAGGGAAATGTTGAAGAGCCACTAGCTGGTTATGAAATCCCCAAGCCAATGGTTTTTTTTGGACTATATCCTAAAGACTCAAGCGAGTATGTAAATTTAAGAGAGGCTTTGAATAAATTATCCTTAAATGATAGTTCTTTAAGCGTTGCCAATGAATATTCCGCATTTTTGGGTAGTGGTTTTAGAGTAGGATTTTTGGGGCTTTTGCATGCTGAAATCGTTAAAGAAAGACTTACTAAAGAACAAAATATAGAACCTTTACTTACTATGCCAAGAGTTCTATATAAAGAAGAAGGAGAACAAGTACTCGAACCATATATGAGTTTAAATATTTTTATTCCTGCAGGATTTGTTGGAGGGGTCATGACTGTAGCTCAAAAAAAACGAGGCAATCTTTTAGATATTGTCTATAACAATAATAATGCAATTTTAAAATATGAAATGCCTTACTCGATGTTTATTAGGGGTTTATCAAATGATTTAAAGAGCGCAACACAAGGTTTTGCTAGCTTGGATTATGAAATATTGGGCTTTAGAGAAGCAAATTTAGTTAAAATGGACATTTTAGTAAATGAAAATGTGATTGATGTTTTATCAGAGCTTGTATATAAAGATGAGGCAGAGTATGTTGCAAGAGAGAAAGTAGAAAAATTAAAAGATAGTTTGCCTAGACAGCAATTTAGGCAAGTTATTCAAGCAGCTATTGGTGCAAAAATTTTAGCTAGGACAGAGATTTCGCCATACAGAAAAGATGTTTTAGCAAAAATGAGTGGTGGAGATAGGACAAGAAAAGATAAGCTACTTGAAGCTCAGAAAAAAGGTAAATCTAGGCTTATTAATGTTTCAAAAGTTGAAATTCCTCAAAAAGCACTTTTGTCGATGATAGAAAGTTA